>CALKXT010000001.1 GCA_938003685.1 uncultured Sulfitobacter sp.
CGCGGGTTGTTCCGGTGAAAAAACTGATGGATGAAGCATTGGGAGCTGCCCAAAAGATCGCTGAGAAATCCATGGTTGCGGCGATGGTTGTCAAAGAATCGGTGAACCGCGCTTATGAAGTACCGTTGCGCGAAGGCCTGCTCTTTGAACGCCGTGCGTTCCATGCGTTGTTTGCCACTGAGGATCAAAAGGAAGGCATGTCCGCGTTTCTTGAGAAGCGTGAGGCACAGTTTCGGGATAAATAGGGCCGCGCCGAGGTTTAGCGATATGCAGTTTCAGGTATTAAATGTCAGCTTCCAATAGACAGATCGCAATCGAATATCTTGTATTAGATTTCCAGGATAGTGTGGAGTACCATCAAAAGCGCATAAAAGAAGCAATGAGGCATGCAGGCACTACAGAACTGGATTTCAACACTTTCGCGCTAATAATAGATCCGGCGGTTCAGACAGCCACTTTGCATCATGAATGGTTCGCCTGCGAGCCTGAAGTATTTGAACTGCCAGATTTGATGAAATTGACAGAAAGCGTCAGAAAGAGGTGTCGGTTAAACTAAGTGCATTGGGAAACAAGATGTACATCCAACCAACAACCTTTACATTCCCAGCCCAATCCAGCTATAGCCCTCTTCATACATGCGCGTGCAGCCCGCTCTGGCTAGAATCACCTTACCGGTTTTCACCGGCTCTGGGTTTGGCGTCACGCGCCAGAAACATACATATGAACCCAAAGGCTGATACTCATGGCAAACACACCTCAGGCAAAAAAACGCGCGCGCCAGAACGAAAAGCGTTTTGCGATTAACAAAGCACGTCGTTCACGCATCCGCACCTACCTGCGCAAGGTAGAAGAAGCGATCGAATCTGGTGACAAAGATGCATCAGTTGCGGCACTCAAAGCAGCACAGCCAGAACTGATGCGCGGCGTCACAAAAGGCGTTTTCCACAAGAACACAGCATCGCGCAAAATGTCGCGCTTGTCTGCTCGCGTCAAAGCACTGGCCTAAAGTCTCCTGTTTTCCTAGCCCAAAGTGGCTAATCAATTGATTAGAAAGGCGTCGTACTGCGGCGCCTTTTTCTATTGAAGCGGAGTCTCAAAAACCTCCGATAGATTCTTTTCACCCAAACACCGAGTCAAGTTTGAAGATGTGTTGAAGCGGACCCAAACTACTTGCTACCAATGTCTAGCGATTCACATCGCATGGGGGACAGGCTTTGATACCAAACTACCGCAAAAGCGCAGTATGTTTGGATTTTAAGATGGATTGTTAGTCGTTGTAGTGTCTAACTTTTTGATCTGCGGATGATGCTGCCAGCACATTTGCCCTGTTGCATACTAAGACACGGACGGCTTTGTCCGGCAGTTTTCTTTGACTCAACTTATGGGTCGGGATTGCCGATATGGCCAATCTGTAAAAGGAACGAAGACAAAAAAGATCGGTAACCCTATGGGACCGGGAAGTTGATCTTTTGTCTGCGGTATTTTGTTTGTTTGCGCATTGGGCTGACGTTCAGATGCGCGAAAAAGAGTGGGACGAAGATCATTATGACGCACGATCAATGGGGCGAGATTAGACAGCGGTTGCTAAAGACTGTCGGCCAAAACAACTATACCACTTGGATTGAACCACTTGTCCCCGGCGCTGTTGCGGATGGCATTGCGACACTACACGTCCCCACGAATTTCTTTGGTAACTATGTGAGCCAAAATTTCTCTGACCTGATTTTGCATGAACTCCGAAACGAAGGCATAGATGTATCGCGCCTAAATTTTTCACTTGTGCCGCATGCTGCTAAGCTAGCTGAAAAATCTGCGCCCGCGGCGCGCAAAACGAGCGCGGCTCAAAAGATCAACGGCTCTAGTGTGCTGAACACAGCACCTCTTGACCCGCGCTTTAGCTTTGACAACTTTGTTGTGGGTAAACCTAACGAGTTGGCCCATGCCGCAGCGCGACGCGTCGCTGAGGGTGGCCCGGTCACGTTTAATCCCCTGTTTCTCTATGGTGGCGTTGGCCTAGGCAAAACCCACCTGATGCACGCCATTGCCCAAGAGTTGCGTTTGCGTAAGCCTGAGATGAACGTGCTGTATCTGTCCGCTGAACAATTCATGTACCGTTTTGTACAGGCCTTGCGGGATCGTAAGATGATGGATTTCAAAGAAATCTTCCGCTCTGTAGATGTTTTGATGGTGGACGACGTTCAGTTCATCGCCGGCAAAGACAGCACGCAAGAAGAGTTCTTTCACACCTTCAATGCGCTGGTCGATCAACACAAACAGATCATCATTTCCGCAGATCGCGCCCCTGGCGAGATTAAGGATCTTGAGGACCGCGTAAAATCGCGTCTGCAATGTGGTTTGGTGGTTGATCTGCATCCAACCGACTACGAACTGCGCCTTGGCATCCTGCAAAGCAAAGTCGAAGTGCAGCGCAAAACCTATCCCGGCCTTGAGGTTGATGATGGCGTTCTGGAATTTCTTGCACACCGCATCACCTCAAACGTCCGTGTACTTGAAGGCGCATTGACCCGTCTCTTTGCTTTCGCCTCACTTGTTGGTCGTGAGATCAACATGGAGTTGACGCAGGACTGTCTGGCAGACGTGTTGCGCGCCTCTGAGCGCAAAATCTCGGTTGAGGAAATCCAGCGCAAAGTCAGCGATCATTACAACATCCGTTTGTCTGACATGATCGGCCCGAAACGCCTGCGCAGCTATGCGCGCCCCCGTCAGGTGGCGATGTATCTTTGCAAACAGATGACCAGCCGCTCTTTGCCAGAGATTGGACGCCGCTTTGGGGGTCGTGATCACACCACGGTCATGCATGGCGTAAAACGGATTGAAGAGCTAAAGCAGTCCGATGGACAGATTGCAGAAGATCTGGAATTGCTGCGCCGCGCGCTAGAATCCTAAGTACAATCACAGGTCGGTGGTTAGACAAAATGAGGGGTGCTTGCGCGCCCCTCTTGCATTCGCAGCAACAAAGCAACAAAAGTCTTGTGAAAGCGCGGAAACCGGGTAGTTTGCCTGTCCCGGCTGTCCTGAGGGAGAACGCACATGAAATTCAGTATCGAACGCGCCGCATTGCTTAAGGCAGTCAGCCAAGCACAATCTGTTGTAGAGCGCCGAAATACGATTCCGATCCTCGCGAACGTGTTGATTGAAGCAGAGGGTAGCGATGTTTCGTTTCGCGCCACTGATCTGGATATTGAGGTTGTGGATAAGGCACCTGCTCAAGTTGAGCGTGCAGGAGCAACGACCGTTTCGGCCACGATGCTGCACGAAATCGTGCGCAAGCTGCCAGATGGTGCATTGATCAGTCTCACGGCAGACAGTGCCGCAGGCCGCTTAACGGTTGAGGCAGGGCGTTCCAACTTCTCGCTCGCGACCCTCCCACGCGAAGATTTCCCAGTTATGGCAACGTCTGAGTATGCTTCAAACTTCTCGGCACCCGCACCTGTTCTGCGCCGCCTGTTTGATAAGTCGAAATTCGCCATCTCTACCGAGGAAACTCGTTACTATCTGAACGGTGTTTATATGCACATTTCAGAGTCCGAGGGCGGTAAAGTATTGCGTTGTGTGGCAACCGATGGGCACCGCTTGGCCCGTATTGATGCGGATATGCCTGAGGGTGCCACCGAAATGCCCGGCGTGATTGTCCCGCGCAAGACCGTAGGCGAATTGCGTAAGCTTCTTGATGACGACGATATGAAAATCGCCGTTTCCGTGTCTGAAACCAAGATCCGCTTTGCCACGCCAGAGATCACGCTGACCTCCAAAGTCATTGATGGCACCTTCCCGGATTACACGCGTGTTATTCCGCAAGGAAACACCCGCAAAATGGAAGTCGACGCGGCAGAATTTGCCAAGGCCGTTGACCGTGTTGCCACAGTAAGTTCCGAACGATCGCGTGCAGTTAAACTGCAACTGGATGAAGACCGTTTGGTCCTGTCCGTAAACGCCCCAGACAGCGGTGCCGCCGAAGAAGAATTGGTTGTTGCTTACGGGGACGAACGCTTGGAAATTGGCTTTAACGCCAAGTACCTGCTTGAGATCGCCAGCCAAGTGGATCGCGAAAACGCAGTATTTTTGTTCAATTCATCGGGTGATCCAACATTGATGCGCGAAGGTAATGACACATCCGCCGTTTATGTCGTCATGCCAATGCGTGTTTAAGAGGTCGGAATTATTGAATGATTCCGGGGCGTTCTCTTTGAAAGAAAACGGTCCCTCTTGATGGCCGGACTATACCTGTCTCAACTCACCCTCTCGCACTTTCGCTCGCACAAACGCGCAGTGATTGACGTAGATGCGCGCCCAGTGGCGATCCATGGTGCCAATGGCGCTGGTAAAACTAATATCCTTGAGGCGCTTTCTTTGCTGTCGCCGGGTCGTGGGCTGCGCCGCTCTAGTGCCGAAGATATGACGCGACGCCCCGAAGCTTTGGGATGGAAGGTGACCGGGCTGCTGCATTCGCTGCATCAGGTTCACGAGGTCGAGGTTTGGTCCGAAGCTGGCGCGGCACGGCAAGTACGCATTGATGGCAAGGCGACACCGCAGACCGCACTAGGACGTATCGCGCGGGTGTTGTGGTTGATCCCTTCCATGGACCGACTTTGGATTGAGGGCGCGGATGGCAGGCGGAGGTTTCTAGACCGCATGACGCTTAGCTTTCTGCCCGATCATGCGGAACAATCTCTAAAATACGACAAGGCCATGCGTGAACGGAACCGCCTACTCAAGGACATGGTGCGCGAGCCGTCTTGGTACACGGCTTTAGAGGCGCGGATGGCCGAAACTGGCGCTGCAATCCATGCCAACAGGATGCACGCCTTACAAGCCATCAGCGAAGCACAGGGGCAGGCGGAGACAGCTTTTCCCACCGCCACCCTTGATCTGATCTGTGACATGCCAACTCAGGTTGAGGATCTGCGCACAGTACTTGCCGAAAACCGCATGCGTGACCTGGCTGCGGGACGTACCTTGATCGGACCGCATCGCGCTGACCTCTATGGGGTGTTTGCCGCCAAAAACGTACCCGCCAAAGACTGCTCTACTGGTGAACAAAAGGCGCTACTGGTGTCTTTGATCCTTGCCAATGCCCGCGCACTTGCTGCTGACTTTGGCGCCCCACCCCTTCTGTTGTTAGATGAAGTCGCAGCACATCTAGATGCCAGCCGCCGCGCCGCACTTTATGATGAAATTGCCGCATTAGGCGCGCAGGCTTGGATGACAGGCACCGGACAAGAGTTGTTTGAAGAATTGGATGCACGCGCCCAAATACTGGAAGTCACTGAAGACGAAGGCGCGTCACAGGTGTCGCAAAGCGGCTAAACGGGCTGAAGTTCTTCACCCTTATGATACACCACAAAATCTTGTGCCAATTGCGTGACAAACCCTTCTAAAAACACTATAAATCCGACAAAAGAATAAGGTTTTTCTAAATGTCCGAGAACGCGCAGCAGCCAGAAGAATACGGTGCCAATTCCATCAAAGTTTTGAAGGGGTTAGAGGCCGTTCGCAAACGTCCCGGCATGTACATTGGCGATACCGACGATGGCTCTGGTTTGCACCATATGGTCTATGAAGTTGTGGACAACGGCATTGATGAGGCATTGGCCGGACATGCCGACGCTGTAACCGTTACAATCCATGAAGACAGCTCAGTTTCTGTGAGCGACAATGGCCGCGGTATCCCGGTTGGCATTCATGATGAAGAAGGCGTTTCTGCTGCTGAAGTGATTATGACTCAACTGCACGCAGGCGGTAAATTTGACAGCAACTCCTACAAGGTGTCTGGCGGTTTGCACGGCGTTGGAGTGTCGGTTGTAAATGCTCTGTCTGACTGGCTCGAACTGCGCATCTGGCGCGAAGGCAAAGAACACATTGCACGTTTTGAAGGTGGCTTTACCACTAAACACCTCGAAGTTTTGGGCGACACAGACCGCACCGGGACCGAAGTGCGCTTCATGGCATCGACTGATACGTTTTCAAACCTAGAATACGTCTTTGAGACGTTGGAAAAGCGCCTACGTGAATTGGCGTTTCTAAACTCTGGTGTGCGGATTATCCTGAAAGATGAACGGCCCGTTGAGCCGCTACATTCAGAATTGTTCTATGATGGTGGCGTAAAGGAATTTGTGAAATATTTGGATCGTCACAAGACATCCGTTATGCCCGAACCGATCTTTATCACCGGTGAAAAAGATGACATCGGCGTCGAGGTCGCGATGTGGTGGAATGACAGCTATCATGAGAATGTTCTGCCTTTTACCAACAACATTCCTCAACGTGACGGTGGCGCGCACTTAGCAGGTTTTCGCGGCGCACTGACGCGAACGATCAACAACTATGCGCAATCCAGTGGCATCGCCAAACGAGAAAAGATTTCCTTTGCCGGGGATGACGCGCGTGAAGGTTTGACCTGTGTTCTCTCCGTCAAAGTGCCGGATCCGAAGTTCAGCAGCCAAACCAAGGACAAGTTGGTCAGTTCCGAAGTGCGGCCAGCAGTTGAAGGTCTGGTCAACGAAAAGCTATCCGAATGGTTCGAAGAGAACCCAACAGAGGCGCGCATCGTTGTCAGCAAGATCATCGAAGCCGCCCATGCCCGCGAGGCGGCGCGCAAAGCACGCGACCTGACACGCCGCAAGACGGCGATGGATGTGAATTTCCTCGCCGGCAAGCTCAAGGATTGTTCCGAAAAAGACCCCTCTAAGACCGAAGTTTTCCTTGTGGAGGGTGACTCGGCTGGTGGGTCAGCCCAAACTGGACGTGACCGCCAAACGCAAGCCATTCTGCCCCTCAAAGGTAAAATCCTAAACGTCGAACGCGCACGATTTGATCGGATGCTGGGCAGCCAAGAAATTGGCAACCTTGTGATGGCACTGGGCACCGGGATTGGCCGGGACGAATTTAACATCGACAAACTGCGCTATCATAAGATTGTCATTATGACGGACGCGGACGTGGACGGGGCACACATTCGTACGCTTTTGCTGACGTTCTTCTTCCGTCAAATGCCACAATTGATCGAACACGGTCACCTCTATATTGCGCAACCACCGCTGTACAAAGTGTCACGCGGCAAGTCCGAGGTTTACCTCAAGGACCAAGCGGCAATGGAAGAATATCTGGTTCAGCAAGGCGTTGAAGGTGCGATGCTGCGCCAAGGCAACGGTGAAGAAATCAGCGGGCAGGATTTGACCCGCGTTGTCGACATGGCCCGCCAGATGCGTCGCGTGCTTGAGGCGTTTCCAACCCATTATCCACGTCACATTTTGGAACAGGCCGCGATTGCGGGTGCTTTTGTTCCCGGTGCCGTTGATGCCAACCTGCAAGGTGTGGCCGATAAGGTTGCAACACGCCTAAACCTGATCGCAATGGAATACGAACAGGGCTGGCAGGGTCGGATCACCCAAGATCATGGCATCCGATTGGCTCGGATTCTGCGCGGCGTCGAAGAAGTGCGAACACTGGATGGTAAAATGCTGCGTTCAGGCGAAGCGCGCCGTTCAGGAACGTTCACGCAGCACTTGCAAGAAGTCTATGATATGCCCGCGACCTTGGTGCGCAAAGACCGGAACCAATTGATTCACGGTCCTATGGATTTGCTGAATGCGATTCTAGCCGAGGGCGAAAAGGGTCTGTCGTTGCAGCGCTACAAAGGCTTGGGAGAAATGAACCCAGATCAGTTGTGGGAAACCACATTGGATCCAGATGCACGCACGCTCTTGCAGGTCAAAGTCGATGATATGGCAGAAGCCGACGATCTGTTCACCAAACTGATGGGTGATGTCGTGGAACCCCGCCGTGAGTTCATTCAGCAAAACGCGTTGAACGTAGAAAATTTGGATTTCTGATACTTACACATTTCAACTATTACCTTGCCCCCGCTGACGGTTAGACTGTGGGACATTATTGAACGATTTGACGTGGTGAAATTGATGTTATGGCGCGATCCATTGCACAAAGTTTCTGTGCTTTAAAATGACTGGATGCAGCGTGATTAGAAAGATTTAGAAAGCATCATTTTATGGATATGTCTTACGATCTCACGCCGCTCCAGCAAAGCATGTTTGCAAGTGCCACCCTTACAGGTCGACCATGGCAGTACATTGAGCAAATCGTGGTTCATTCAGCGTCCGAAGCCTTAGACCTGACAGCGATGGCACAAGCATGGTCTGAACTGACGCATGCACATCCTACATTGCGACACGTCATTTTCACGGAACAGTCTGGCATACCAAAACAGCGTGTTCATCAAGCAACAAAAATTGAACCCGCCTATCATGATTGGCGTAATCTGGATGAAGCACAGAACGATGAACGGCTCATCGAATTCCTAGCAGCCGATCGTGTCGCCGGCATTGATGCAACCACCTTCCCAGCGTTTCGAGTAAATGTTTTTCACACCGCCAACGAAAATTACAAACTGGTTTGGACCTTTCCCCATACCCTACTTGATGGCCGTGCATTTGCACCCTTGTTGGACGAAGTGTTTCAGCGGTATGCGAAGATCAGCAATGGAACTGAAGTACCCAGCGCACCCAGCGAGAACCAAAATAAATTCGCAGAACACTGTCGCACCCTTTCTGATCTGTCTCATGTCGCGGGCGAGGATCATTTTGCAAAAATGCTTGCAGGTTGGGAAGGCGCTGATGGGTTGGTCAATGCAGATGCAGAACCAGTAGGCAAAAGCGAAACTTCGTCGCATCTTACTAAAGTACAAAGCGACGCACTGATCCAATTCGCGGACCGCGCAGGGGTGCCTTTAAGTAGTGTTATTCTTACGGCATGGGGCGTTGTGCTGGCGCGCTGCACAGGACAAGGCGATGTTGTTTTTGGCAATACGCGCAATGGCAGACACTTAGTGGACGGCGTAAATGATGCCGCTGGCTGTTTTATCACGACAGTGCCTGTCCGATTGCAGTTAGATCCAAACAATACCATCGGTGAGGTTCTTACAAAAATCCGCGACGAACAAGTTACTGTGCGCCCGTTTGAACAGACCCCCCTGACCAACATTCGCAGAAGGCTTGATGTTCCGCCGGGTCGCCAAATATTTGACTCGGTCCTGATGTTTGATTTTGGCACGTTGGATGAACAACTCAAATCGCTTGGCGGTGATTGGGGTAAACGCAGCGTTGATCTGCTAGAAGAAGGGGATACACCTGTTTCCGTGGCCGCCTATATGGGTGAACGCCTCAAAATTGTTGTTGAATACGATCCTGTACAAGTCCCTAATGGCGCGCGCCTGTGTGGGTATCTAACTCAATTCTTGAGCAATCTTGCGATCGCAATGCCCGATACAGTATTGGGCGCGATATCCATCCTTGATCCAACAGAAGCCGAAACCATCCGTACCTTGGCAGGATCACCCAATTCAAACGACCAAACCATATCAACCTGCATCGCCCATTTCCAAAAAATCGCAGCGCAGCAACCTGATCATCTAGCTTTGGAACAACCCGGCATCGCGCCAATGACATATGGTGAACTAAACCTTGCCGCGCAAAAGATGGCTGTGCAACTGCGCGCAACTGGCGTGAACCCCGGTGATATCGTTGGCATCTGCATGGCCCGCAGTATGCCCTTTGTGATTGCCATGCTCGCGATCTGGAAAGCGGGTGCAGCTTTTGTTCCGATGGACCCCGGATATCCGATAGAAACGCTGAACATCATCGCGCAGGATAGTGGCGCAACGCTTGTTCTAAGCGACGTTGCCACACCCAAACTTGATACAAAAACCCGGCTTGCGAATGAACTATTAGAGGGTGAAACAGGCACATCCGAGCTAGAACAACGGGGCACAACTCCTGATCACCTAGCGTATGTCATTTTCACCTCAGGTTCGACGGGTCGACCCAAGGGCGTCATGGTCACACATGCATCGCTTGCTGCACATGCCAGTGCAATCATCCCGCGTTTTGGACTGACACGAAAAGATCGTGTTCTACAATTTGCTGCGCTCAGTTTTGATGTCGCATTGGAAGAGGTCGTGCCTACGCTGCTTTCAGGCGCAACATTGGTCCTGCGTAGCGATGAGATGGCACAATCTATCCCAGAGTTTTTGACACAGTGCACAGCGTTGGAGATCACCGTGACAAACCTACCCACAGGTTTTTGGGTCGCGCTAACGGATGTGATTGATGGTCATGATGAACCTTTCCCACCGCTGGTTCGCCTTATGATCGTGGGCGGTGAACGCGTGCCTTTGTCAGCCCTCAAACGCTGGCACGCAAAGGAACCTAATATACGTTGGTTAAACGGGTATGGCCCAACAGAAACAACAATCACATGCACAACACACGAGGCAACAGCCCATGACCTTGCTGGGGACAGTATCCCAATCGGGCGGACACTGTCGCATGCCAACGCATGGGTGCTCGCCAAAGACGGGGCATTGGCACCCCTCGGCACAGAAGGTGAGCTTTTCATTTCTGGGGCTGCGGTCGCCAAGGGGTACATCAACGATCCTGATCGAACAGCACAAAGCTTTACTCAAGCGACCTTTGATCCAAACATCGGGCGCATCTATGCCACCGGGGATCGGGTGATCTGGCGCAATGAACTTCTGCATTATCTGGGTCGTATGGACCGTCAGATCAAGCTGCGCGGGTTTCGGATCGAGCCGGGTCAGATCGAAGCAGCGCTTGAAACGCATGATGCAATTGAACGCGTGCATGCAGATTTACATACACTAAAGTCTGGCCAGTCTCAGTTGCTTGCGTGGTATTCTGCACCAGCAGGTGTTACCGCGCCCTCATCCCGAGCCATCAAAGAATGGTCTGCACAAACGCTCCCCCCCCAAATGCGCCCCATTCCTATCGCCATCACCGCATGGCCGCAAACACCCGGCGGTAAGATCGACATTGCGCGCCTTCCACAACCAACAGGCTCCGAGGCGCTACAAACTGACAGTATGATCGAAAACAGCCCGCTGACCCGCGAGGTTGCTGCGCTTTTTTCGAAGGTCTTGCAGGTAGATAATATTGGGCCCGCCACATCATTCTTTGACGCTGGCGGCGATTCACTATCTCTTTTGCGGTTAATGCCTGAATTAGAAAGGGTATTTAACGTCAAGCTAAAGCCAATCGCCCTATACAGTGACCCGACGCCGCAAGGTGTTGTACGTGCGCTTCAGGCAGAAGATCCTGATCCTCTTGTTGTGATCCCGATCCAACCAAACGGCGAACTCCCTCCGCTCTATGGGGTTCACGTCTTGGGTGATAATGGGTCCTTTTTCCGCCCTCTATCGGCAGTCATGGGCAACACGCAGCCGGTTTATGGTCTGACAGTTGGTCTGTTGTCCGATAGCACACCCACTAGCGTCCCTGATATCGCACGCTTTTATCTACACCAGATCGAACGACATCATCCCAAAGGACCGCTTGCTTTGATCGCGGTATCCGCGGGAAGCTATGTGACGCTGGAACTGGCGCAACAATTACTGAAAGCCGGGCGCGATGTGAGTGCGTTGATCTTGTTAGATGCGGAAGGACCAGATGGGCGACAACGCATTGGCCGTACTGCACGTGTTGCTGTGCATCTGCGCCAAATATTGCGCCATGGGTGGCCTTATATCGCAAAACAACTAGCAACACGAAAAGAAGCACATGAACAGGGCGTGGCCCAAGAAAAACTGCAAGGGAATGGCGATACAAATACTGAAATTCAGACCCACGAAATAACGGATGTGACAAAATTTGTAGCCGCCAACATGCTTGCGATTGAGGCCTATCAACCGCTGCCCTATCCAAAACGGTTAACCATCTACCGCGCTGGGGATGATCAATTTGATAGCGCGAATGCAATTGAAAATGGGCTAGGCTGGGCGTCTGTTGCAACAGCTGGTTTTGATATCACCGATGTCCCGGGGGATCACCTGGGCATCCTTGCATCCCCAAATGTCGACACCTTGGGCAGGCACATCGCAGCCTTGCTAAAGTCAGTCCGCAAAGATCACGGCGAATGAAGCGCCCCAGTTGACCCTGGGATAAGCATCTGCACGTCAGCCCAGTTGATCCAGATTGCGATCCCACCTAGCATCAAGACCAGCGGCAGATAGATCAAATCATGTCGTTTGTCCCACGCGTTATGTCGACACGCCAAGACTGCAATGAACGGATAATATAGCAACAATGCAACGGCCAAACCAATGACCGCACCAAGTAATCCAAAACTCATTACACCAATCAAAAAACCAAGCGTCGTCAGAATTGCTTTGGTCGCGCTTACGATGAAAAATCCACGTGAATCGCCCGTGGCCAGCGCCGCTTGATCATAGGTCAAAGAAACAACAGTAATCATCTGCACACTGGCCAAGGCCACGATGATACCACCTGCGGTCAGATAACGATCATCGTATAGCGTTTGCACGATCCACGGACCTGCCAGCGCCAGTGCAAATATCACGGTGATCAAGGCAGCGGACAGATAATATCGCAGTCGAAATAACCGGTCACGCGCACTGCTGTCTTCTTCGTTCAGGTGCTCACGATACAACGGGATCAAAATACGTGAGGTAATTGTCATACCCAGCATAAGCGGGAAACCCGCTAAGAACATGCCAATATTATAGATGCCTAAACCGTCAATATTAAGGAACTTTCCCAATATTGCCCGGTCGCCTTGTGACACCAGAAGACCACAAATAGACGACAGAAATATCCATATGCCAAAGTTCAACAACTCGGAAACTGCGTTCTTTTCCCAGCGCAAGCGATTGCCATCACCGGGCAGGAACACCCACATCAGTGCCAACCGCACCCCAGATGTTACGACCCAACCGGCAACCAACGACCAAACCGATCTGGTGACCAAAGCAATGACAACCATGGCAACAATACCGATGATCGTAGAAATCAGATCAAGCACCGTTACCCGCCCAATCAACAAATGTCGGTTCGCAGTTTCAACGCGCATGGGTTCTAGGGCGGCGAACAACAGCGACACCGCCGCAACGGGTAGCAGTATTGCGATTGTCGGCTGATCATAAAATGCCGCAGCAGGCAACGCCAAGGCACAAGCAGCAAGCCACAAGAAAACCCCGCGAATGATCTGCAATGTCCATGCGGTATCAAGGAACTCTGGTTCATCCCCACGTTTGCTTTGCAAAATCGACTGCGCAATGCCCATGTCAGAAATCAACGTAAGGCCGACCAGCAACATCGTGACCAATGCCATGATGCCAAATGCCTCTGGGAATAGCAGGCGTGCCAAAATCAAATTGGCAGCAAATCGAGCGCCTTGAGAGATAAAGAAAGTCAGTGCGGTCCATGTTGACCCACGGGCCGCGCGTGCCAAAAGAGTAGCCCCAAAAAATCCAAACTTAGACGCCGGGGCTTGGGGGTTGGGATCTGACCCGTCAGACATCAGCGCGTTACTTCAAGCCATTCTTGGCAATGTAGGTTGCCAGATCAAGGATCAGTTGACCGCGTGCCGAGGCAATTGCATTTGGACCACCTTTGGGGTCAAACGCCACGGTCAAATCAAACAATCCGGACCGCTCGCGGCGACCATCAGAAACGCCGACAAAGTACTGGCCAGATGTGCGGAATTCGCCCGCCTCTGTTGCGACCAAATCAGCAAACCGAATTTCCAAACGCGCATCAGCGCGGGCATCAAACGGCCATGGTTCGGATGCGATCCGGCGGCCTGTCATACGCGCAAGGTTCTGGCTCAACTCTAAAGCAACAGCACGTTCTGGCGCGTCAGCCCACAACACACTTTTTGAGCTTTTCAATGTGCCATCTTCAGCTTGCAACGTAATCTCATCTGCTGCTGCATAACTGGGCAAGGACACATCGCGCACTTCAACCGCACCGAATGAAATGCGCACCTTTTCTGTAACGTCAGGTGCCCGTACCGAAAAGCGTTCTGCATTTCCGCAGGCCGCCAGCATTAGGATCAAGCCAAAGGTGAAGATACTACGTGAAATCATCATGTTTCTTACCGTCCGAGCAATAGCGAATTAGGGTTACGTTCAATGGTCTTGGCAAGCGATGCAAGCGCATCCGCTGCTTTTTGAATATCACGCAAAGTGTCTTGAGCAGAACGGGTAAGATCATCGCCCTTGTTATACCCTGCGATGGTCTGGCTGGCCTGAGCAAAAAGATTTGTCAGTCGCGTCACGATCTGTGGCAAATCCTTGGCGGACACCGCGATACTGTCGGCGGCATTGCGCGCTGATACCAAAGTCCGGTTCACGTTCTCAATTGCGCCACCTTCGCGCAGCTCTTGCAAGGTATAGTTCAGCTCATCCAATGCGCGTTTAAGCGAACCGGGCAAAGCAACTGCATCATCGGTGCCAATCACTGCGTCCGCTGACTTGGTCAAAGCTGTCAGTTCATTGATCAGGTCATCCAATGGGAGCGCTTCTGCTTTGGCTGCCAACCCTTGGATTTGTTCGATCAACTGTGGAACGCCCTCAACTGAAGATGACACCGCATTGGCGGCACTTGCCGCACCGTCCACTGCCGCCAATAAACGCTCGGCAATCCGTTCTTGTTCAAGCGTCGCGACAAGCTTTTCTACACGCACTAGCGTCGCGTTAAGAGTCACCGGAATATTTTGAACGTCTTGCGACGTAATTAACCCCTTAACCTCAGCCAGCAGTTCCCGCACATCCGTCGGTGTTTCGCGAATATCCTCGCTGGAAACCAATGCCTCTGCTGAGTTCAGGAAGGTGATGGCGCTGTTCATCAACTCTTCGATCGGCAGGTTGTTGATCCGGCTAAAGACACCCTCAACTGTCGCCGCCGCATCAGATGTCTCACTTTTGGTTGTGGGCATAACTGGCAGATCATTACCTAACGCCACCAATTGCGCTGGCGGTGCATCCTCTACCATTACAAATTCGACTTTCAGGCCACCAGTCAAAAGGCTGGCCGACGCCAATCGTGCCCTCAAACCTTTGACGACCCGTTCTTGCAAGAAGTTAAATGCATTGTCCGCTGTCACTTCGCCCGGCAATCCAAGGCGTGCAGGTTGGATAGAAAGATTTGCGTTTAACCGCACACGACTGTCACCGAATTGGTTATAGTCCACGATCCCTGACAGGGCTTCAACTTCACCTATCCTGAGGCCACTCAATTCGATCCCAGCACCCACAGCAAGGCCAGAGATATTGTCATCAAATATCACGCTAATCTTTAGTGGCTCTACTTCTGATGCATTAAATACTGAATTTCGTGCGGTTTCTTTGTCAGGAAAAATTTCAAACACAGTGCCGTCTTGGACCCTACCACCACCCGACACAAACGTATCAAATGTTACGCCACCACCGATGAGTGTTGCGAGCGAAGAGAACTCAATTTCTGCGCCTGCTGGGCTGATATTCACACTGAAACCAGATGCATCCCAAAACCGCGTAGATTCATTCACCAGACTGCGATGCTCCTCAAAAATGAGGGCTTCTACGATGGCAAAGTTACCGCGTGGGGCAATCTTTGCGCGACCTACACGGCCAACTTCGATCCCTTTGTATAAGATCGGCGCATTATCTGTGAGTTGACCATTTGCAACAGTCCGAAATGCAATTTCAAGACCGGATTTGCCCGGCCGGATCAATGGCGGTTCAGAAGCACCTTGAAAACGATCGGAGAAAGTGCCGATCTGATCATCCCATGATCCTTCGATGTAAACACCACTTAAGACTGTACTCAGTCCTGTAATGCCCTGCGCTGTAACCTCTGGCTGAACGATCCAGAAAACCGCGCTGCTATCAACATAGGGCGCGACTGATTTATCGAGGCGAATTGTGGCGGTCACTTTACCCAAACCTTCAACAAATCCAATTTTTTCAACTCGCCCAACCGTGACATCCCGGTACTTCAGTTCTGTTTCACCAGCCGAAATTCCGGCACCATTTTCAAATTCGACAACAATTTCAGGGCCACGGTCATTGTAGGACTTCCATGCCACGCCAAGCGCAACAATAAGCGCCAACATAGGGATAACCCAAATGATTGAGGCACCACTTAGGAATACCTTGCGAACCGGAGAAACGGACACTTCTGGTGGCGTGTCATTCATTGCGTTCAGGACCCCCATCCTTGGCTTGAACATCCCAGATCATCCGGGAATCAAAAGCCTGCGCAGATAGCATCGTAAAGATAACCGACAGTGCGAAAAAGATACTCGCAGGACCGGGATTGATCGACGCCAAAGTCTTGAGTTGCACGAGCGCAGACAAAATCGCAACAACAAAGATATCGATCATAGACCAGCGGCCAATGTATTCGACAATTTCATACAGGAACTGTCGCTGATGTTTAGATGCTGCGTCTTTCTGTTTCACGCTAATCGCTAAAAATGCAACAGCCCAAAATTTGCCCAGCGGGATCACAACAGAGGCCAATAAAATAATGGCAGCAATACCAAGGTTCCCGTGTTGCGCCAATTCAACAGCCCCACCAATGATGGTGCTCTCATCAATTTGATACAGCGTCTTGGTTTCAAGCATCGGAAATACATTTGCCGGGATGTAGCAAACCAAACCCATTAGCCAATAGGCCCAAACACGTTGCAAGCTAAGACGATCACGCGACACCAAAACATGCCCGCAGCGCGCACAGGTTTGGGTGCCCAACGGCCACGCCTTGGTACAGCGTGTGCAGGCAACTACACCCAAATCACGGGCGCTTACGATTTCTTGGGGTGTTCCAGCGAGTTCCATACAGACCATTTACACATAAAACTATCTTGCGCGATGATAAGCGCAACGAGAATACCAAACATCCAAAACGCAGGTCCAAAACCTACATGTGCCAGATCAGCAACCTTGACCAAAGCGACAGCGCAACCGATGGCAAAGATTTCTGCCATAGACCAAGGGCGCATCGCCTCTGATATTCGAAATGCTTTGATCGCATGGCGGGCCGGTGGACGGTCCAACACAACGGGGACCAGCACATAAAGGGTCAGCAACACACGTGTCAGTGGAATAAAAACAATCAAGGCAGCGGTTGCCAGTGACAGCAAAATCATCGGCCCGCCACTAAACGCCAGCGCCGCATCAAGAATAGACACAGCATTTTTGTTGCCCGCAGCGTCAATTGTCAGAAACGGGAACAATGCGGCCCCCATGATTAGAAACACGACCGCCAATGCAATTGCAATGATCCTGAGGCCCGCGTTTTGGCGCGGCGCAATCAGAACCTTATGACAACGCTGACAAATTGCCCGCTCACCATGACCCGGCTGCTTTAGCTTATACGCAGCATCGCACTGCGGACAAACAATAAGCTCGTCTAATATCAGGGATGTTTGAGATGCGGTGGCAGCGTTCATGACCATATTCATACAGGAAGCCGAATGGAGGTGGTATCGTTATCTGTGGATCAGCTAGGCCGCGTTCAAGTGTGGCGCATCAGGCTTTTGATCTGATCGGAATCGTAACCAATTTCGCGCAATACATCAGCCGTATCACCGCCCACTGCACCTGATGCTTTTGGCGTTTTGAAGTGTGACCGTCCAAACTTTGGCGCAGTGCCAGATTGTAAAATGCCTTGTGGTGCCTCAAAATTAACGCGCGCCACATTGTGAGGGTGTTGAGCCGCTTCGCTAAAGGTCAGTACAGGGGCCACGCAAGCGTCAGAACCATCGAATAGTTCGGCCCAATGATCGCGAGTTTCAGTTGCAAATGTCTTTGCAAGTTCGGCACTACGCGCGCGCCATGTGGATTTGTCATTCTGGTTTTCACGATACGCATCAGGAAGCTTCAGTTTTTCGAGAAAAATTGCATAGAACTGCGGTTCTAACGCACCAACAGAAATGAATTTGCCATCACAACACGTGTAACACCGATAGAATGGCGCGGCCCCATCTAACCAATTATCAGCGCGTTTCTCGCTCCACTTACCTTGCGCCAGCATACCGTGGATCAACCCCATCATCGCTGGCACACAATCGACCATGGCCGCATCTACTACCTGTCCTTTGCCAGACACTGCACGTTCGATCACGGCGGATAGGATTCCAAACAGCAAGAACATCGTACCACCGCCATAATCCGCCACCAAATTAAGCGGTGGAACGGGCGGTTGATCACCCTGTCCCATGGCATGCAAAGCACCGGTCAACGCCAAGTAGTTAATGTCATGACCCGCGGTCTTGGCCCACGGCCCGTCCTGCCCCCAGCCTGTCATACGGCCATAGATCAAAGTGTCGGGGCACTCCTTTGGACCTAAACCTAGACGTTCCATCACGCCGGGACGGAAGCCTTCGATCAATATATCACTGGCTGCGATAATATTACCTGCCGCTAGAACACCCGCCTCTGATTTTAGGTTAAGCACAATGGATCGCTTGCCGCGCCGATTTATGTCAGTGGGGTCAGGCGACGCTGCACTGCGATCAATTGTAGTGACCTGTGCGCCCAGATCAGCCAGCAATTGACCGGCAAGCGGCGCTGGCCCAAGCCCAGAAAACTCAACAACTTTTAGTGACGTCAGTGGCCCCGATTTCATTCTACCCCCGGCAACATCACATTGCGTGCGCCCTCGACGAAGTCATTCAATGACAATGGCCAAACTGTGCCGGGCCAGCGCAATTCCATCTCGCGTTTCCGGGGTCGATAGACAGCGGTGTAAAGCGTACCAAAACCCGCACTAAATGCCGTTGAATACAGCGGCGGTTTGAGGAACGCATTGATGAATTTTTCTTCGGGGTCTTTATGCATGCGTAAGCGATTCAGCAGATAACGCTCGCGCTCTACCGTTGCTGTGAACCGTGCATGGCTAACCCATTCGACGTTTTCCTGGTGGTTGGTCGCCACCGCTGCGTGGGTGATTTGAGTTGACCGATCTGGCCCCATCATCGCCGTCGCATAGTTACGCTTGCGATCCAAAACTGTCACATTATAGCTCATGTGCGTTGGTACCCGTTGAAGCGCCTCAGTGGCTTGATCAACAGTTTCACAAGTCTGCAACACATATCGCAGTATCAGCGGCACACCAAAGCCGACGCCAACAACGCGCCGCCCGCCAAAGGTCAGAGATATAGACAGGCCAGCGTCATTCACACCATCGACCAGCCCCCAAAGACCATCGGACGTGCCCATGACCCGACGACCCAACCAGTTGGTGTTTAGCACCAGTTGATCGAATGCATTTGGATTATAATCGTAATTGCGCACCATGACCGGCTCTTTACCCGCCCAAATCGCTTGACTACAGCCCGCCAAATACGGGGGCGGGTTGTACAGGCTAAGGAAACGCGCGGCCTGATCCCCGCCACCGGCCAACGCGCATAGTTCGTCGTATAGCGGCACCAGTTCGGGCATGTGCGTGTTTAATGCGCGACGACACTCTGCATATGTTGGTCGCGCGGCATCGCCTTCCTTGAGCCACCATTTACGGTAGTCAGGCCAATATTCAGCGAAAAGCCCAGACCATTTTGGCCCGGGCGTTTCTTCCTGTAGGGCGCGCCAGTACATTCGTGCCTTTCCGTATCGTTAAAGGATTTTAAAGGCCGGGTCAGAAAGTGCAGGACCAGCCGCAGCGGTTGGCAATGGCTTGCCATCTACCGCTTGCTTAATACCGTGAATCCACTTTTTCGCGCGTTCATTCAACTGGAAAGACTTGGTCATCGAACGGCCACGGGTCACGAGGATCCCGATGTCAGCCCCTTCATAGCGATAGCTATCAGGTGTCATGATGCGCAAAAAGAACGCTTCATTTTCAGATTCAACCGCCCGGCGGTGATAATCAAAGCGGTCAAAGACAACGCGGCCATCCTCCAACATCTTGTAGATTCCAGTTTCAGGACTTGCTGTGCAGATATCGACACTATCATCTGTATGTTTGATCACCATCTGTGACCAACCGTCGATCATCTCAGGATCGGCCCAGCGGTTGTTCAACTCGTCCACATCCAGATCAAATTTCTTTTTGGAGAATTCAAGCAGGTGGAACAAGAACAATGGGGCGTCAGCATGCGCAAAAGCGGCGTGGTTGGTCATTGATGACGCGCCAGTGATACGTGGGTTAAGCTCTCCCAACCAAAGGTCACCGGTTTTTTTGTCGATCAAGAAATCGAGTTCAAAGTACCCCCGATACCCTTCTTTGCGCAGTTGCTCACCGAACTTGAACGTCAGATCGCGTGCCTTTTCACGGACCTTTGGTGGAAAAGCAGTAGCAAGGATTTCGTTACCACACCAACCACCGCGATACGGAGTCAGTTCTTTGAAACCAACAAGTTCTGTCATCAATGGACCAACGATTGTGCCCTCTTTGGTTGCACAAGCCTCAATCGCAGAACCGCGGCAATCGATCCGCTTCATGATTTTGATTTCGCCTTCCCCAACGATCTCTGATTCATGACGACGGAAATCGGCCTCGGATTTGATAAAGAATGTTGTGTGGCCGCTATCACCAAAGGCGGATTGCAACACCAGATCGTGGCCAATACCGGCCTTTTCACAGGTTTTGCGCAGATCCTCATAAGACTTCACTTCGGCCAGTACGTTTGGCACGGACGGCACACCCGCTTTATTACCGATGCGGACAGTCTCGATCTTGTTGTCCATGGAGGTGCGCAATTTAGCCTTCGGGAACCAGACATCAGCACCCAGTTCTTTTGACAACCTCTCAGTTTCCTCATCAAACATTAGGAACACAAATTTAGGTTTGCCTCCGCGACGCTTGATGAAATCAATCACCTCTTTGTGCTGCAAGAGGTAGTTGTTGATGTCCTCAATCGACTGGAATTCCGCGTGCGGTTGTTCAGACGGGCAGAATACGTTTGGATGCTTGCCGCCATAACAATCGATATAGCAGATATATTTGAAGTTCTTGACCCACTCATCCAAGCCCAAAAGGTTAAAGTTGGTCGCAGAGATGAAGTAAACCGGGTCTTCATTCCGATGAAAGAACCGGCGAATTTCTGAGATATTCTTGAGAACTGTAGCCATGTTTATGGTTCCTTCTTTTTATGCGGGTGATGAAGAAAGGTGTTTGTTACACACCCGTTTTAATGCGTCATCGGTAAAGACGCGCAGGCCTAAATCAGGGCGGTAGCCATGAATTTCGCTTACGTCTAAGGCACGCATGAATGATAGAATTTCCTGGCTGACAACCTGTCCGGGGACAAGGATTGGAAAGCCCGGCGGGTAGGGGATGATAAAGCTGGCGGACACCACGGTATTGCCTGCGTCCATCGCTTCTTTCAACGATCCGTTCAGTTCCAGATAGTCACAATTTTTCTCGTCATATGACAAGAAAAATGCTGTGCGAATATCACCTTCTGAGGTCACATCATCCGCGCGGAACGCTTCGTGAAAACGGCTGAAATCAGGCAGCGGCGGATAGTTTTCCATCAGGTTTGCGACGCGCTTGTCAAACGACAACCGCTCCATCTTGCTGGCGTCATCCAGCAATTCATCCAGTGACTTGGCGATCTCAACCAATACCTCGATCAGATAAGCAACGGACGACCGCGTGGTGCCAATGTTGGTCATGAACAACACGGTATTACGCGAGGTTTTGTTGATCTGGATACCATATTTATCCATCAAGATATCGGTCTTGAAGGTATCACCGTCCCAGCCAGTCCCACCAACGGCCAGCGTGACGCGTGTGGCATCAAGAACAAAGGTATCTTGTTCCCAACAATCCCACATATCGGTCCAGCCTTGCTGGCTGTCATAATAGCTGGTCACGCCGCTCTCGCGGTATTCTTCGGGGATCATGTCACCGGCAGTTAACACCTTGAAGTACTTGTTCAGCAAGGGATGGTCGGTGATGGCACGACGCATCGACATGGCCGCCTCAATCTGTCGTTGGACAAACTCAAACCCTTCAAGTTCAACTTGCCTGCGACCCACATCCAGTGACGCGATAATCTGATAATTTGGCGATGTAGACGTGTGGGTCATATACGCCTCGTGGAACGATTGTTCGACTTCACCTTTGAAGTCCTGATCATTCACATGGATCATCGACCCTTGGCGCAAAGATGTCAGCGTTTTGTGCGTGGATTGCGTTGTATAGACCCTAACGCGCGCCTTTGGTGATGGGATTAACCTTGTGTTGAGGATTGTCTCATCATCCGCATCTTTCAGTATTTCCTGCTGGGCATCATAGGCGTTTGCGTGTGCTTCAGATTTGAATTTTTCGCGCAACGTGTTGGCGGCGTTCATGCCAGTACGCTGGCGATAAGTCGGGTTGAAACGGGCGAAAGCAAACCACGCCTCATCCCAGAGAAAGATCAAGTCGGGCTTGATCGCCAGACATTCTTCCATCATCCGCTCAACATTATAAACCAGACCATCAAATGTACAGTTGGTCAGCAGCAACATGCGCACTTGATCCAGCTTACCTGCCGCCTTGAGCGCTAGCAGTTGATGCTTGATCTCACGCAACGGCACGGCACCGTACATTGAATATTTGTTCAACGGATAGCTATCAAGGTAACAGACCTGCGCACCCGCCAGCACCATGCCGTAGTGGTGCGATTTGTGGCAATCACGGTCCACCAGAACAATATCGCCGGGGCGCACAAGCGCCTGCACCACGATCTTGTTACAGGTCGATGTACCGTTGGTGGCAAAGAACGTCTGTTTGGACCCAAACGCACGGCTGGCGAGTTCTTGTGCCTCTTTGATCGGCCCATGTGGTTCAAGCAGTGAATCCAAACCGCCTGAGGTGGCAGAGGTTTCCGCAAGGAAGATATTAGGACCGTAAAACGCGCCCATATCCTGAATCCAATGAGACCGGGTGATCGATTTGCCCCGGCTGATAGGCATCGCATGAAAGACACCAGTTGGCTGCTTGGAATACTCAACAAGCGCGGTAAAAAACGGTGACTTATTGCGCGACTGAACACCGCGCAGGATGTTCAGGTGCAGTTCCATAAAGTCTTCTTGGTTATAGAAAACCCGCCGACATATGCCCAGATCAAGGCCCGCGATGTCCTCAACAGACCGTTCAGTCACAAGATAGGCATCCAATTCAGGACGCACTTTGGCGATCATCCGGCACAGTTCGGGGCCGTAGTTTTCTGGCGACAAAGCCTCAATCTCTTCGCGGCCACCAGCGCGGGCCAGATAGCGGGTTAAGATAGATTCAACCATGTTTGATTTCAACGTCAGACCCGGACGCACCACGATGGCCTGAATGTTGTGGTTGAACATCACCGCAATTAGCGCGTCCTCAATGGACGGCACGACAACGGGTTCATAAATGAACTGATCTTCAGGGCGACGCATCCGTAAAATATTAGATTTCAACCAACGATCTTGCTGCTCGCTGACGTTATCGACGATCAAAACTTCAAAATATGGTTTACTCATTGCCCGCGCTTCGGGGCTTAGCAATTCTTCGTCGTTATGCTCCTCGGCATCCATGCTGTCGCGCTCCAACGGGATGGAACGGCGGCGATAGGCACCTGTAGTTAACGCACGTGTTACCCGGTTAACGGCAAAGGCCAGATCATCATAATTTTCATGACCAAACTGACGACGCATATGTTCAAACGCCGACATGCCGGGAAATGCCCAATAGGGTTCGATCAGCGCAAGAGAATTAAACAGGTTGATGACCTTGGCGCTTAATTCCTTGACCTCTTTGGCCTTGGGGTCACGCGTCAATGCGGACGTTGCAGCGCGCAGGGCACTCCAGCGATCAGACCTCAATTGGATTGCGGACGAATAGTCATTCATATCATGCATCAGGTCTTCTCCGCTATACGGCGTCCACTGTTGCATGGCCTCCCCGGTAATAAAAGCCGGGAAGGAATACAGCAGCTTAGCCGCTTGATGTTTCGCCCGTTCCGGTAAGTGTACCGGGCTTTATAGGTGGGTTGGGTGTGGCCGCAGGTGGTTCTGCGGGAATGGGTGCTTGGGTTGGTGCGCTTGCCATACCAGCAGTCGCATTTGGCATAGGTTCAGGTGCAATTGGGCCTGGCGTATGGCCCATTGCTTCAAGAGCTTCTTGTCCTTTGTAGATCGGCGCATCTGCCACGCTTTGGGCAGGCACATCCACGTGCAAACCAGCACGCGTGCCTTGCTGCGGCACCTCTAAGGGGCCCAGAGTTTTCAGATAGGCATCTGTGCCGCTGTTGCGATCATAAACCGAAAAATCAGTCGGGCGGTCGCGGAAGGATTTGAGAACTTGCCCCAAACCTTTCATGCCCGTCTCACGCTGGCGTCGCACCATCGAAAGGTCGACCTCAATCGGGAACATGTCCTCTTGTCCTGCAGATTGGTGCAGAACCATCGATGTTGGGTCAATCACACAGGATTTGCCGACACCACCCGCGCCCAAACCGTTCACGTCAAAGATATAACACTGGAATTGCGCCGCAGTCGCGCGCGCAATCGCCAATTCTGCGTCACGGTCCGTGGTTCCTGTCAGGACAGGGTGCAACAGAACTTCAACACCTTGGCTTGTCAGTTGGCGCGTGGTTTCGGGGAACCAGATATCATAGCAGATAGACAGGCCAAAACGCCCAACATCAGGCACGTCAAACACGCAGAAATCTGTGCCCGCAGCGATGCCTTGTTCGTAAGGACGGAATGGGAACATCTTGGAGTAACGTCGAATGATCTCACCCTCGGGGTTGATCACGACGGATGTGTTGTAAACCCGGCCATCTTCGGGGTCTTTCAAGAACATCGAGCCGGGGATAAGCCAAACCCGGTGCTTGCGGGCCGCTTCTTGAAACTGCTCAATTGTTTCGTTTTCTGGCGGCAGGGCAAAACGATCTAGCGGACCAAATGGAGCCAATTCCGAAAACAGAACCATCTGAGTCCACGGAAACCGGGCCATCAGAATATCGAGCCGTTGGATCATGCCATCGACGTTGGAATGCAAGGCGTTGACGTACATTTGCACGCCGGCAATTGCGAAAGGTGTCATAAGGGGTCACTCCGTACAGGGCAGCGTTGTTTTGCAGGAGAATTCCCGCAAAACAGACTGCGTTGCACGTCCTTTACGCCCATCACTGGGGAAGTAAAACAGATGACTTGCGGACAACCTAAACGACCAAAGTATAGTCGATATTTATGCACTGCGACGATAACGCTTACGCCACTGCTGGCTGACGGGTGCCGCGCGCATTGCGTCCCCGCTGCAAGAAAATTACCATACCCAGCAGCAATAGCGCAGGCAGGAACATCCAATACTTTGATGGAACATCCACAGGCTTGAGAACGCGCAAGACCTCTTGATCCCAGTCTAGCCCTGCATCAGCGGCAGCACTTCCAAAGGCAACGTCGTCGATGATCATTTTGTCGCCATCCTCGCGGAACGCCAGCCCGGCATTTTCCAGCTTTTCTTGGCCTGTTGCGCCTTCGACAATCGGCAGGATCGCCACAAACTCAATAGGATCACCAAAGCTATCTTGTGCGGCGACACGTATGCGTAGGTCTTCACCCGGTTGCGTCACCTCAGCAGCTTGCACGATTTCAGACGGTGCTACCTCGTCAAAGGGTGGCGCGACCATATCCATCCAGAACCCCGGACGGAACAGTGTGAACGCAATCAACAAAAGTGCGGCGGATTCATAAAAGCGGTTCTTGGCAAAGAACCAGCCTTGTGTGGCGGCAGCAAAGAGCAGCATCGCAATGGTCGCGACAATGAAGACAAAGATACCTTGCCCCCAATTCACGCCAATCAACAGAAGTTCAGTGTTGAAGATGAACAGGAACGGCAGCGCAGCAGTCCGCAAGCTATAGAAGAACGCAACCACACCCGTTTTGATCGGATCACCACCAGATACGGCAGCGGCAGCGAAACTCGCCAAGCCAACCGGCGGCGTCACGTCAGCCATGATACCGAAGTAGAACACGAAGAGGTGCACAGCAATCAGTGGCACGATCAAACCGTTCTGCTGGCCCAAAGTCACAATGACGGGGGCAAGCAATGCGGACACAACGATGTAGTTCGCCGTTGTTGGCAGACCCATACCGAGGATCAGTGATAGAACAGCAGTTAGGAAGAGAATGGCAAGGATGTTACCGCCCGACAGCACCTCAACCACGTTTGCCAATGACGCACCAACGCCCGTCTGGCTGACCACACCCACGATGATGCCCGCAGTCGCCGTTGCGATGCCGATACCGATCATGTTGCGCGCGCCAGTGACAAGGCCATCGATCAAGTCCATGAAGCCTTCTTTGATGTCGGCGGCAAAATTGCTTTCACCACGGAAAATCGCCATCAATGGACGCTGGGTCACAAGGATGAACACCATGTAAGACGTTGCCCAGAAGGCGGACAGGCCGGGCGACAGACGGTCAACCATCAACGCCCAAACCAGAACCACAATTGGGAGGATGAAGTGCAAACCTGAACGTACTGTTGGTCCGGCAAGCGGCAGACGTGTCACAGGAGCGTTCGGATCATCCAATTTGAGCGGTTCTTCTTTAGACGCAATGAACAGCAAGAATGCATAAACCGACGTCAGGAATACAAAGATGATGTAGCCAGCGGTTTCTGGAAACGCCGGACGAATCCAGCCCATGAAGTATTTCACTGCAAAGCTAAGCACACAGATGCCCGCGATTACGAATGCGATTGACATCAGCCAAGCAACCCACGGTTTCGGCTCTACCGCACGCGGCAGACCTTCCATGCCGGCCTTGAGTGCTTCGAGATGCACGATATAGACTAACGCGATGTAGGAAATTGTGGCAGGCAAGAAGGCGTGTTTGACGACTTCGGGGTACGGGATACCCACGTATTCAACCATCAAGAATGCAGCAGCCCCCATGACGGGCGGCATGATTTGACCATTGACGGATGAGGCCACTTCGACAGCACCCGCTTTTTCAGAACTAAAGCCAACCTTTTTCATTAGCGGAATGGTGAACGTCCCGGTTGTCACCACGTTGGCGATAGACGATCCAGAGATCAGGCCCGTCATAGCCGAGGATACAACAGCAGCCTTTGCAGGTCCGCCTTTCATGTGACCCATCAGGCTGAACGCGACTTGGATAAAGTAGTTACCTGCACCTGCACGGTCCAGCAAAGAACCGAAAAGAACAAAGAGGAAAACGAACGACGTCGAAACACCCAGCGCAATACCAAACACACCTTCAGTCGTAATCCATTGGTGGTTCACAATTTCAGAGAGCGAGTTACCTTTGTGCGCGATGATGCCCGGCATCGATGGTCCAAGTACTGTATACATCAAGAAAACCGAGGCCACGATCATCAAGGCAGGTCCAAGCGCGCGGCGCGTCGCCTCAAGCAGGATCATAATGCCAATGACGGCCACGACAAAGTCCTGCATGATCGGCGCGCCCACGCGGGTCGAGATATCGCGGTAATATACATATAGATATAGTGCTGCGATGGCACCAATGACGGCCAGTGCCCATTCCCAAATCGGCATCTTGTCCTTAGGTGAACCAAGGATAACCGTGGCAACAACGCCCAGCGCGATGATGGGAATCCACCACGTTGCTGTGCCGTCTTTAGCGCCTGTCATAAACAGAAATGCCAGTGCCACAGGAACGGCGACACCAAGGATCAATTGAAACTTAGTCCGCGCGGCCGGAAACGCAGCAATACCAAGAAAAATCGCAAACGCGAGGTGGATCGAACGGGATTCAGTATCGTTGAAAACCCCAAAACCTAGGATGAAGGGTATCGGTGATGCGATCCAAAGTTGGAAAAGCGACCATGCCAGTGCAACGAGCATCAGGAAGGTGCCGACGGGACCCGTTATGGCCCGGCCACCTGTATCAGAAGAGGCGACCATTGCGTCGAGCTCTTCTTGACTTAATCCACCTCGGCCTGCGGCGGCGGCTTCGACGGCGGCAGCTTGCTGTTGATCATTGTTGGTCATCGATCATCCCCCTGTTGCCCCACCTTGTGGCGAGTGCACATTCTTAGTTTTGGGTCGGAAAATGCGTAGTGGCAAGATTACTCGCCACTACGCCAATCATTTAGCCTAGATTATTCAATCCAGCCTTTTTCTTTGTAGTATTTTGCAGCACCGGGGTGCAGCGGTGCAGAAAGACCTGCTGAAATCATCTCTTCTTCTTTGAGATTTTCAAAGGCAGGGTGCAGGCGCTTGAAGCGATCAAAGTTGTCAAAGACGGCCTTCACAACTTGATAAACTACGTCATCGTCAACATCCGCAGATGTCACAAATGTTGCTTTTACACCAAAGGTATTGGTTTCTGCGTCAGACCCTTTGTACATGCCGCCAGGAATGCTGGCTGCTGCATAGTAGGGGTTGTCCGCAATCAACTTGTCGATTTCAGGACCCGTCACAGGCACCATGACCGCATCAACTGTTGAAACCGCTTCCTGAATGGAACCATTTGGGTGACCAACAGTGTAGATAATCGCATCTACCTTGTTATCGCCCAAAGCTGCGGCTTGCTCGGCTGGCTTCAACTCTGATGCCAGTGCAAAATCATCCAGTGTCCAACCCAATGCGTCCATGACGACCTGCATTGTGGCGTGCTGGCCAGAACCGGGGTTACCGATATTTACGCGCTTGCCTTTAAGATCCGCAAACGACGTGATGCCCGCATCCGCACGCGCAATCACGGTAAATGGCTCACCGTGAACAGAGAATACAGCGCGTTCATTTTCGAATTTGTTACCTTCGAATTTCGAGGTGCCATTATAGGCGTGGAACTGCCAATCGGATTGGGCAACACCCATATCCATGTCGCCAGCCTTGATCGCGTTGATATTGGCGATGGAGCCGCCTGTTGAGGGCGCAGTACATTTCAACCCATGATCGGCTGAACCACGGTTCACCAAACGGCAAATCGACTGACCCACAACGAAATAGACGCCCGTTTGGCCGCCTGTTCCAATCGTGATGAATTTTTCCTGGGCCATTGCAGTTGTACTGGCCATCATGGCCCCCGCAACAGCTAACATTTTGAACATTTTCATATAGCTTCTCCCTTTGTTTTCTTAATGATACTGCAACTTGAGCAGCGACATTCGCATCTGTGCCTTGCCGACTTTTGGTACCCTACCGTCAGCCGGTTAAGGTTTGAGATTTTTGGGCAGATAGTGGCAAGTAGTTCACAAGATTCTGATCATCAGGTTAGGCACGTTTGAAATTATGATCAAGCAGGCAATAAATCCGTACTGATTTATTCGTAAGCTGCTATTTATATTATACTTTTATGACTAACAGCGTCACTGATCGTCTAAGTGGTCTCCGAACGTGTTTAAAATATTCAACGATACGGTAATATTAAGCAACGGCTTGCGTGATCCGGCAATAAGCGCAAACTTAGCCAAATATGATGCCTCAATATAATCTAAGAACGGATATGTATGCCTGACCTCACTTCACTAAATCGATTTATGCCTCTGGTTGGGGTGATGGTCCTCGCGCTAATCTCATTCATTCTTATGCTCGCATGGTCAGGTTGGTTTGTCTTCCCGCTCGTCTTGTTTGGCGTACTAACCGCGATGGGTTTGTACGATCTGATACAGACCAAACATTCAATCCTGCGCAATTACCCGGTGCTGGGCCATATGCGGTTTTTCTTTGAAGGTATCCGCCCAGAAATTCGCCAATATCTGATTGAATCGGATCAGGATGAAGAACCGTTTAGCCGCGATGACCGCAGCCTTGTCTATCAACGCGCCAAAGGCCAAGAAGACGCCCGGCCTTTTGGTACGCGCATGCGTGTCTATGATGCAGGGTATTCTTGGGTCACACATTCGGTGCAACCTAAGCATATCGAGGACTGCAATTTTAGGGTGAAGGTCGGCAATGATGCTTGCAAACAACCTTATGAGGCATCGCTTTATAATATTTCAGCAATGAGTTTTGGCTCTTTATCAGCAAATGCCATCCAAGCCCTGAACACAGGTGCCAAACTGGGCGGCTTTGCCCATGATACGGGCGAAGGATCAGTTAGCCGCTATCACAAAGCCGGCGGTGGTGACCTCATTTACCAACTCGCATCCGGCTATTTTGGCAGTCGGGCCGAAGATGGTACATTTGACCCTGACAAGTTTGCCGAAACGGCATCGCTTGATCAAATCAAAATGATTGAACTGAAGTTAAGTCAAGGGGCCAAGCCGGGTCATGGCGGTATGTTGCCCGCATCCAAAATCAGCCCAGAAATAGCTGAGGCGCGCGGCGTACCTATGGGAAAAGATTGTGTTTCACCTGCATCCCATTCGGCTTTTTCGACTCCGATTGAGATGATGCAGTTCTTGGGGAAACTGCGCGAGCTATCTGGGGGCAAGCCTGTTGGGTTCAAGCTGTGTATCGGTCACCAACGTGAATTTATGTGCATGGTGAAGGCGATGTTGGAAACCAAGATTGTGCCAGATTTCATTGTCGTTGATGGTACCGAGGGCGGCACAGGTGCAGCCCCGGTCGAATTCTCAAACCACGTGGGCATGCCGATGGTAGAAGGGCTGACATTCGTTCACAATACATTGCGCGGTGCAAGTCTGCGTGATCAGGTCAAAGTTGGGGCGGCTGGTAAAGTTGTTTCTGCTTTTGACGTTGCCCGCGCATTGGCAATGGGCGCGGATTGGTGCAACTCGGCACGCGGTTTTATGTTTTCGATTGGCTGTATTCAGGCCCAAGCCTGCCACACAAACCATTGCCCAGTTGGCGTTGCGACCCAAGACAAGATACGCCAACGCGCTTTAGATGTCGGGCACAAAAGCGAACGCGTCGCCCGTTTTCATAAAAACACGATGGAGGCACTGGGCGAAATGACCGGGGCCGCAGGACTATCGCATCCAAGCGAATTCCAGCCTCGCCATCTTATGCTGCGCCAAGGCGACAAAAGCATGGTTCAAGGCGATGAGGTATATGCTTATCTACCTGATGGGTATCTGCTGGATGATGAAGCCGTGGATTACAAAGGGAACAAAACGCGCTGGGCTCGGGCGCGGGCTGACAGTTTTGACCCAATCGACTGACCCTCCAATAACGAAAAACGGGCGCTGATTTCTCAACGCCCGTTTTTATACTATTTGAAAAGCTTAGTGTGCTTCTTCGGCAATCGCCGCTTGAACTGACGCTTCAAAAATCGCCATACCTTCTTCGATAATCGCATCAGATGCTGTCAGCGGCACCATCACGCGAACAGTGTTGCCGTGCATCCCACAACTGAGCAGCAGCAAACCACGTTTCAGTGCATGTGCAATCACCCGCTTGGTGAAATCTGCGTCAGGTTTGATGCTATCAAAATCAGTGACGAATTCGACGCCAATCATCGCACCCAGACCACGAATATCCCAGAAGCGGAATGGCGCAGACCGCGCACCAATCTCGGCAAAGCGTGCCTTGAGAACCTCACCCATCGCAGTTGATCGGGCCAACAGGGATTCTTCTTCGATGGCTGCAATCGCGGCCAATGCAGCAGCACAAGCAACGGGGTTGCCGCCGTATGTGCCACCCAAGCCACCCGGTGCCATTGCATCCATGATATCCGCGCGACCGATAACACCTGCAAGCGGATAACCACCCGCCATAGACTTCGCCACGGTGATCAGGTCAGGCACAACACCAGAATGTTCAATCGCAAACCACGTGCCTGTGCGACCAAAGCCAGCCTGTACTTCGTCAGCGATCAACAAGATGCCGTGCTGATCACAAATCTCGCGCAACTGCTGCAACATGTCGAAGGGTACAGGAACATACCCACCTTCACCCAAAACCGGTTCGATGATGATCGCAGCAACACGTTCTGGCTGCGCGTCTGTTAAGAACAAGTTTTTCAGGGCTGTGATTGAATCCTGAACAGTGATGCCATCACGCACGGATGGGAACGGCGCACGGAAGATATCGGAGGGGAATGGACCCACGTCTTTTTTGTATGGTGACACTTTGCCAGTCATACCAAGTGTCAACAGTGTGCGACCATGATAGCCGCCAGTAAAGGCAATCACACCCGGACGACCTGTTGCTGCGCGTGCAATCTTGACCGCGTTTTCAACGGCTTCGGCACCTGTTGTGACCAACAGCGTTTTCTTTGGTGCATTACCCGGTGCCAACGCATTCAGCTTTTCAGCCAGTTCAACGTAGGGACCATAAGGCACAACTTGAAAAGAGGTGTGCGTATACTGGTCTTCTTGGGCTTTGGCTGCTTCAACCACCTTGGGGTGACGGTGGCCTGTGTTGAGCACACCAATACCACCAACAAAGTCGATATAACGGTTACCTTCAACATCCCAAAGCTCAGCGTTTTCAGCGTACTTTGCATAAATTGGGGCGGCAGAGGCAACGCCACGTGGCACGGCGGCATCGCGGCGCGCAACCAATTGAGCGTTGGTCAAATCAGCGTCAGCAACAGCTTGAGACACGATGTCTTTAACGGCTTCCATTTGCGTCTTCTTTTTTACTGCGGTCTTGCGACGTGGCTTCTTTGCGGTGCTGGACATATCAAAATTCCTTTGCTTCAAACGCCAACATGCGTTTAAAAAAAGCCTTTAGGGTGTTTAATATAATTGTCAATCGCCATAACGCACGGCATTCAACCGATGCGATCTATGGGCCATAAATTGCTTGTGACAAAAGCGACATCAGACGCTAGGAACAAGCCGTACGCAAAGCAAGGATGCACCGTTGGACATAGGCCACAAACTTCGAACCATTCGAAAGCAACGCGGCTTGTCCCAACGCGAACTTGCCGCCCGTGCGGGCCTGACCAACGGTACAATTTCGCTGATCGAAAAGAACCGTACAAGCCCATCCGTTGCATCCCTAAAAAGTCTGTTGGACGCGATTCCAATCAGCATGGCAGAGTTCTTTTCAACGCTGGAAGAAACCGAGGCACCAAAGGTGTTTTACCGTGCGGATGAGTTCACCGAGGTCGCGCCAACACGTGAAGGTCAGGTATCACTGCGCCAACTGGGCAATGCCGAACATCACGCCTTGCAGGTGCTACACGAAACCTATCCTGCGGGCGCGGATACAGGCCCAGAACTATTAACGCATGAAGGCGAAGAGGCAGGCATCGTCGTGCGTGGTACAATGGAGGTAACTGTTGACGGGAACGTGGCCGTATTGAAATCTGGCGATGGTTATCTCTTCGATAGTCGCCGACCACATCGTTTTCGCAATATCGGTGAGGATGTTTGCGAAGTGGTCAGCGCCTGTACTCCGCCCAGCTTTTGATCAATGGTCATATTGGTCCGGTAGTCAGGAGTCTTCTTCAACCTCCACAACATTGTCCGCCATATAGGCACCGCGTTTGCCCAATGGCTTGGGCTTGCCAATCGTACTGTCCACTTTGGTACGAAGTTCAATTTGTGCATTCAATGATGCGCCAAAAAGCACCAAAAAGCTGCTGATCCAAAGCCAAATCAGCATCGCAATCACAGCGCCGATTGAGCCGTACACTTGGTTATAATTGCCAAAATTCGCGACGTAATATGAAAAGCCGACCGATACGAGGGCCCAAGAGACAACGGCCAGAACCGCGCCAATTGACAACCATTGCACGCGGGCAGGTTTACGGTTTGGCCCATAGCGATACAACACGCCAACGCCCGCCAACAAAACGATGATTGCAACTGACCAACGGACAAAATCAGCAATGAAACTCCCAAACGGGCCCAAGGGAATAAACGCCAAGACCACGGGTGCAACCACCACTGTTAAAAGCGCGACAATGGCCACGCCAACCAACCCGATTGTCAGCAGCATCGCGCGAAAATAGTGTCGCGCAGCACCACGGTTACGTTGGTTGTAAACATTATTGAGGCCAATCATCATCGCACCGACCCCTGCACGCGCAGACCACAGCGCAAATGCTACAGACAGTACACCTGCCCAACCCAGCGTATCGGCACGCGCCGTGACCAGTGAAACAACCTGCGCATTCACAATCTCATAGACATCATCCGGTAACAGCCCGCGCATGTCTTCTAGTTGTGCAACCACAACAACCGGGTCAGAGATTAGACCAAGTAAAGCAATCAGCGCAGCCAACGCTGGGAACAGCGACAGCATCGCAAAAAACGCTACGCCTGCAGATATCAAGCTTATGTTATTATCCGAAATATGGGTAAAACTTGCCTTGAGGGCCGCCCAATAAACCGCCGGATTTGAGGGGGGGGTCGGTTCCATTAATAGCCTGACTTTGTCTTGATCCGGATCATTGCTCTACTCTTTTTCAATGTCATCACGCACTTGCCCCCACGCAACCAAGGTAAAGATCATGGTTCCGCCAATGATGTTCCCGGTCAGAACAGGCAAGAAGAAACTGAAGACGGCTTGCGAAATGCCAAGTTGCCCCTGCAACACTAACACGGCCATCTCAACCGATCCCGCCACGATATGGGTAAAATCGCCCGCTGCGATCAACCACGTAAAAGTTAGGATCAAGAAAAATGCAGTCTCATCCGCCTGTGGCAGCATCCAAACGATCAGTGCAACGATAATACCTGCTGGAATAGCCCGCCAAAACCCTTCGCTTGCGGGCATACCCGTTGCGTGACGGGACAATTCCTCGATCGCAGGCATCAATTCCGGCGGCAATGCTGGTGTAAACACAAACAAAGACGCCGCAGCAAATGCGCCAATCACATTTGCACATAGAACAATGCCCCAAAGGCGTAACATACACCCTAAAGCATGCCACGTACGGGCCTGCATGATTGGCAAAACTGTTGTAATCGTATTTTCCGTGAACAATTGCATCCGCCCCATGATCACGGCCAGAAAACCCAACGAATACCCTAAGTTTTCGATCAAATACCGGTAAGGCGTATCCGGCAGATGGGTCCTAAAAATCGCCTCGCCCAGCACCGAAAGGCTAATCAACATACCAGCCGCGATTCCCGACCAAATCAAGGACCGTTTAGAACGTGCAAGCTCCTCTTCCCCATCACGGCGAATGACCTCATAGATCAACTTTGGGGAAAGGGCCGCTGCTTCACTCACCGATCTTTCTTCGGCTTCTTCTTCAACAGCCCCATTTTTGGTTGATTGTGAGATCAAAGGTGACATTCGACATTCCTAAATTATCCGCCCGAAATGAATTAGCGCGGTTTTTGACCATGCACAGCACAAAAGCTGACAAGATGTCGAAATGCGCCTTGCAGCCCATACAACAGAGGTAATTATGGCTAGAACGCAAAAGGACAAATCATGATCACCAGTTCAGCAAGACTCACGACAGAAATTAGAAACCGGTTTGCCCATGTGGATGAATGCCCCTTCTCAGGTCCGCGGGTTTTCTTTGAAAATGCGGGCGGCGCGTTGACCCTCAAATCCGTGGTTGAGACATCTACCAAATTTGCTGCAATTCCTGATAATCAGGGTCGTGATAACCCTGCCTCAACGGCGTTGTCAGATGTAATCAAGCGCGCCAAAGCGGACATGGCGATGTTTTTCAATGCCCCTTCAGGCCACTTTTTCGTTGGTGAATCTGGTACGGAGTTATCATTCCGGCTGATCCGCACTGCAATTATGGGGTCCTTGTCGGACGGGTCCGTTATCGGCTCATCCGTTGAACACCCTGCTTCTCGCAGTGCGGCCCTTCATTGGGCTGAAATCGCTGGGAAGCCCTATATCAACGTGCCTCATGATGATGAAACCGGTCAAGTTAGCGCAAAAGCATATGCAAAGCACATGACACCAGACGTGCGTGTCGCCACAATTTTACATACCTCACCCGTGACGGGCATCGCCAATGATGTTGCCGCAATATCGACAGCAATACGCGCTGTTGCACCTGATGCATTTATCTTTGTTGATGGTATTCAACATGCCAGCCATGGCCGCATCGATATCGCCAGCTACGACATTGATGGATACGTCGTATCCCCCTACAAAGTCTTTTCGCGCCATGGATATGGTGTCGCTTGGGTTTCTGATCGCCTAACTGCGTTGCCGATTGAAACGCTTAAAAACGGCCCCGAAGGAAATTGGGAAATGGGCACACGAGATACAGGCGCATACGCAACTTTCTCAGATGTTGTTCGATACTTTGAATGGTTGGGTGCGCAGGTTTCTGATGCAACAGATCCACGTGCCAAAATTGAGGCGGCAGGCAAAGCGATTCATGATCACGAACACGCACTGACCGATGCGATGTTACACGGCATCGGTAATTTACCGGGCTTGGCCAATCTATCTGGCGTCACGATCCTTGGCGGGTCAGAAAACCCCAACCGTGAGGGCCTTGTGTGCTTTGCATTGAACACTGTGCCAGCCGCCGAAATTGTTGATAAGCTAAACCGCCAAGGCATCCGCACCCATATTCGGCGCGCAGATCATTACTCTGGTAATATACTCACGCCTTTGGGTCTAACCGCCGCCGTGCGCGTGTCGCTGTGCCACTACAACACACTGGATGAGGTCCGCAGCCTGCTTGCGGCAATGAAGAGTATCGCCGGTTAACCCCCACCTTCCCTTTCACCCTTTCTCAAATACCGAAATCCCGCCCTTTACCCAAACCCCCCACTTGCCAAGCGGGGGCATCCGTTGAACCATGCGCCTATGACCAGCATACTTTCAAACGCTATAGCAGCCAAACGCGATGACCTGATTGCGCTGACCCAAGACCTTATTCGCATTCCGACCCTCAACCCGCCGGGGCAGAATTATCGGCTGATCTGTGAATATTTGGACAAGCGTTTGTCTGGGTATGGTTTCGAAACCGAACTGATCCGCGCCTTCGGCACACCGGGGGATAGCGGCAAATATCCGCGTTGGAATATTGTTGCTCGACATGCAGGCGCGCACAGTGGCGATTGCGTTCACTTCAACAGCCATACTGATGTCGTTGAAGTTGGTGCAGGCTGGACGTTTGATCCTTTTGGCGCAGAGATATCAGACGGCAAAATCTATGGACGCGGCACATGTGATATGAAAGGCGGTCTTGCCTCGTCAATTATTGCCGCAGAAGCGTTTATCGAGCTTTACCCCCACTTTGCGGGGGCAATCGAAATCTCTGGCACTGCGGATGAAGAATCAGGAGGATATGGCGGCGTCGCTTATCTAGCCGAACAGGGTTACTTTGACCCTACACGCGTGCAGCACGTGATCATCCCTGAACCGTTGAACAAAGATCGTATTTGTTTGGGCCATCGCGGCGGGTGGTGGGCCGAGATCGAAACAAAGGGCGAGATTGCGCATGGCTCAATGCCGTTCCTTGGCGATTGTGCTGTGCGCCATATGGGCGCTGTCCTGTCAGAATTTGAGGATAAATTATTCCCCGCCATGGCCGCACGGCGCACTGACATGCCTGTGGTTCCAGATGGCGCACGATCATCTACAATGAATATAAATTCGATACATGGGGGCCAAAAAGAGCAGGACGATGATTTCACTGGTTTGCCCGCGCATTGCGTTCCAGATTCCTGCCGTATCGTCATTGATCGCCGTTTCTTGGTCGAGGAACCGCTTGATCAGGTGCGCGGCGAAATTACTGCCCTGCTCGAAGGTCTGCGCGCCAGTCGTGTTGATTTTGACTATGAGCTAACTGAACTGAACGCGGTTCTGCCTTCGATGACTGATCGCGATGCGCCCGTGGTCCAAACCGTAACCAAGGCGATTGAGGATGTGATGGGCAAAAGCCCTGAATACGTCGCCTCTCCGGGGACTTATGATCAAAAACACATCGACCGAATTGGCAAACTTAAGAACTGCATCGCTTACGGACCCGGTATTTTGGAACTGGCACATAAGCCGGATGAATATATTGGCATAGATGACATGGTTGATGCCGCTTGTGTCATGGGCGCTGCATTGGAATCCTTACTGTTGCCAAAGGGTTAATCAAATGCTGTTGCCGCAGCCAACGCCAAACCGTCTACCACGCCTGTTAATGCCGCCGCTTGATGTACCTCAGCCTTCGGAAATGCACGCCGCAATGCGACATCAACAACCCCCATCAGGCTTGAACCACCTACAAAGATCAACTTGTTGATATCTTCGGTCTTCATCCCAGCCTGATCAACGGTATCCTGTGCCACCACGCCAATCTTGCCTGCCATTTCTGCCAATGTCGCCGCCATCATCGCGGCGGGCAGAGGTAGGTGCAGACCGCGCTCCAGCATATCCAATTTGATCTCTGGCAAGGCCGTGCCGTTGGGGTTGTTCGCCGCAATCTTGCCCGCCTCAACCGCAAACGCCAGATCGTGACCCAGTTCGTCCTCTAACACCGTGACAAGACGTGCCAGCACTTCAGGCTGAACAGCATGGCGCGCCAAATCTTGCGCAGCACGGCGGGTTTCGCGGGTATAGAGGAACGGGATTTTCTGCCATGTCGCAAGATCAGCAAACATGGATTGCGGTGCGACATGAGTGTTACCGCCAAATTCGTGTTTGATGTCACTGCCCATGCCCAAATACGGCATCACATGGCTAAGGCTGAGTTGGCGGTCAAAATCTGTTCCGCCTAAGCGCAAACCATTGCTGCCCAGAATATCAATACCTGCCTCACCTTGCTGTCTGAACAGAGTGAAATCAGACGTACCGCCTCCAATATCAACGATCAGACCTAGATCACCGGGGGCTAAATAGGCGCGATTGGCCAATGCTGCTGCTTCGGGTTCCGGCATGAACCGCACGTCGTTGAACCCAGCCGCATAGTAACATTCGGTCAGATCAGTCAAAGCCTGCGCATTGCGCGCTGGATCGGAACTGTGAAACATGACGGGACGGCCCGACAAAGCGCGATCAAACTGCTGGCCTGTTGCCGCCTCTGCGCGGGCTTTCACCTCACCCAAAAATCGCCCAACAATTGCGATGAAATCCATGCGTTTGCCCAACAACATTCGGCTTTCACGCATGAGCGACGTACCCAGCAGGCTTTTGAGCGCGCGCATATATCGCCCCTCGTCACCGCCAATCAACGCGGCTTGAGCGGGGCGGCCATAAACGATCTGTTTTTCATCAAAATCAAAGAACACCGCTGTGGGAAGGGTTTGTTCACCCTGCTCAATATCAATCAAGTGTGGTTTACCATCCACCGCCACACCCGCCGCGGAGTTTGAAGTTCCGAAATCAACACCCAATGTAGAAGAAAGCGCAGCCATGACACACCCGTACAAGCCAAAGAAAGCCGAGGCCATATCGCGGTGTGGCAAAGGGCGCAATCAGGTTTGCCCCTAGCGAAACCACTTTGAACTGGCTAACCTTTCGTTAAATCAAAACAGGGAGACACGTATGTTCCACCTTCGCCCCCTTTTCCTTGGCGTCAGCGCAGCGGCCCTTTTTGCCAGCGCGGTCACGGCGCAGCAAACCGATATTACCGTCGCGCTCCAACTGGAACCGCCACACATGGACCCGACATCAGCCGCCGCTGGTGCAATTGATTCGGTTCTGTATTCAAATGTCTTTGAGGGTTTGACCCGGTTTATGGGCGATGGTTCTGTTGTCCCCGGCCTCGCACAATCTTGGGAAATCTCTGACGATGGACTGACCTATACTTTCAAATTGCGGGATGGCGTCACCTTCCACGACGACACCACAATGGACGCAGACGACGTAAAGTTCAGCCTTGATAGGATCGGTGCAGACGACAGCGCCAATGCGCAAAAGGCGCTGTATGCAGCAATCTCAGAAGTCACTGTGATTGATCCGCTGACGGTTGAGATAAAACTGTCTAAGCCTAACGGCAACATGTTGTTTAATCTGGCCTGGGGTGACGCGGTGATCGTCGGACCCGAAAGCATCGAGAACATCAAACAGATGCCGATCGGCACAGGTGCCTTTAAGTTTGTCAGTTGGACACAGGGCGACAAAGTCGAGCTTGCCAAGAATACGGTATACTGGGGGTCGCCTGCGAAATTAGACAAAGCGACGTTTAAATTCATCTCAGACCCAACAGCCGCATTTGCGTCGATGATGGCAGAAGATGTGGATGCATTCATCAGCTTCCCAGCCCCTGAAAACCTGCCACAGTTTGAGGCTGATCCGCGTTTCCAAGTGTTGATTGGATCGACCGAGGGTGAAACAATCCTGTCCACCAACAACAAAATGCCACCTTTTGATAACGTCAAAGTCCGCGAAGCCATGGCGCATGCCATTGACCGCCAAGCGATCATCGATGGTGCGATGTTTGGCTACGGCACACCGATTGGCACACATTTCGCGCCGCACAATCCGGCCTACGTCGACCTGACGGGGATGAGCAACTTTGACCCTGAAAAGGCCAAAGCGTTGCTGGCCGAAGCAGGGTTTCCTGATGGCTTTGAAACCACACTTGACCTACCGCCCCCTTCCTATGCACGGCGCGGTGGCGAGATTATTGCGGCTCAACTGGCGGCGGTCGGCATCAAAGCCGAAATTCGCAATGTCGAATGGGCGCAGTGGTTGGAAACTGTGTTCAAGGGCAAGAATTTTGGCCTGTCGATCATCAGTCATACAGAACCGATGGACATCGGCATCTATGCGAATCCTGACTATTATTTCCAGTATGACAATCCTGATCTTCAGGCGCTGATCACCAAACTTAACAGCACGACGGATCCTGATATGCGTAACAAAATGCTCGGTGAGGCGCAAAAGATCATCGCAGATGATTATGTGAACGGTTACCTATTCCAACTCGCGTCTTTGTCAGTCGCGAAAGTAGGCGTTCAGGGGTTGTGGGCAAACGCACCGACACAAGCCACAGACCTGACTGCGGTTAGCTGGACTCAGTAATCCACTTTAAGAATACGCGCAAAAAGGCCTCTGCATCGCAGGGGCCTTTTTCTTTTTACACTGAGGTATCAAATTTGACGGTTTAGCAGTTCTCGAACCCCATCTTTAACCTGATCCCGCACAGCACCCTCACGCGGCGGATCGCGCAATGTTGTGAACCAATGTTCCGGGGGATTCTTGCCACGTCGGTTACCATCAAACCGCAAACCACGTAGCACAGTTTCGGCTTCAATCGGTAGCTGTTCAGGAATGTCATAGCCATTCAAAACACCCCAAACACCTGTCCATAAACGCCCCACTGACCATGGATTATATCCACCGCCACCCAGCACCAAGAGACGCGGTGCCAATCCCATAAGGCCACGTAAAACATTCCAATGCGCGTTGTTACTCAATTCCATATGAGACAGCGGGTCTTCTTCAACTCCATCTGCCCCGCATAAAAACACAATTGCATCTGGGCGATGGGCAATGACACGTGGCAAGATCAAAGCGTCTCTAACAAAGGCCATTTCACTATCGTTGAACCCGCGTGGCACAGGTAGGTTCAAGGCATTTCCACCTCCGTCATTTTCAATTGGTCCACTGCGCGGCCATAGGCGTTCTTCATGTACCGAGATCATCAAGCAATCAGGATCACCACCAAACCCATGTTCGACGCCATCAGGGTGATGTGCATCAATGTCGACATAGGCGATGCGCCGCACCCCTTGGTTGCGCAGGCTAAGCATCGCCAGCACCGGGTCGTTGAGATAACAGAAACCGTTGGCACGATCCGGCATACCATGATGTGTTCCCCCAGCTGGATTGTAGATCACACCACCGTCACGCAGCAGCTCACCCGCAAGAATTGATCCACCTGCGGCCGTAGCAGGTCTGCGGAAAATCTCACCAAATACAGGATTGGTGACGCTGCCGATTTCGTGGCGTTCGAGATCATGCGCAGTTACTGCTTGCGCGGCCTCTACCCGTTGCAGCGCTGCTATATAATCGGGTGTGTGCCAATGGGTTAAGGCAGCAGGTTTCGCACGCGGCGAAGTGATGGAGTGTTCCGCAGGCCGCCATCCCAGCGCGCGGGTCAGGTCCATCACTGTCGACACACGTGGCACCCGCAAAGGATGCCAACGGCCATAGCTGGAACCGCGAAATATCTCGTGTCCGATGAACATAGGATGCTGCATCCCGCACACTTAACGCTTGGCCTGTAAATTGCTAGCGCGCACGATCATCAACTGGACGCTCCTGCATTGTCAGCATACCCTCAGCCTCATGTTACGATACACGCTCAAACGTCTTTTATCGCTCTTGATCAGCCTTGCCGTTGCATCGCTTGTGATCTTTGTGGTGATTGAGGTGGCACCAGGTGATCCCGCGTCATTTATGCTGGGCATGAATGCGCAGCCCGAAACCCTTGCAGCACTGCGTTCAGAGCTGGGATTAGACGTGCCAAAAGTGCAGCGGTACTTTGCATGGGTCAGCGGTATGCTGTCGGGGGATTTTGGCACGTCCTACACCTACAGAACGCCTGTAATCGATATGATATCGGGGCGGTTGTGGGTTTCACTTCCCCTTGCGCTTTATGCGCTAGTACTCAGCAGCTTGATCGCCTTTCCTGCTGGTATCTTTGCGGCATCACGCCGGGGACAAGCAGGCGATATTAGCGTCATGGGCGCGACACAGTTAGGTGTTGCTGTCCCTAACTTTTGGTTCGCGATGATATTGGTGCTGGTCTTTGCTATCAACTTGCGCTGGTTCGCGGCTGGTGGGTTTATAGGGTGGAACAACGGTTTCTGGGTGGGTTTGCACGCGCTCACCTTACCCGCAATTGCGCTCGCTCTGCCACAAGCTGCGATTTTGGCACGTGTTATGCGGTCATCTCTCTTGGACGTTTTAGGCGAAGATTTCATGCGCACTGCGCGCGCCAAAGGCTTAAGTGAACGTCAGGCGCTGTGGCGGCATGGGTTGCGCAATGCGTTGATCCCCGTACTCACAATCATCGGCTTACAGTTCTCTTTCCTGCTGGCTGGATCAATTATTATCGAACAGGTTTTCTACCTTCCCGGTTTGGGGCGCTTGGTGTTTCAATCCATTTCCGCCCGCGATTTAATTGTCGTGGAATCGATCGTGATGTTACTGGTTTTCTCCGTGATCATGGTGAACTTCCTTGTCGACCTGGCCTATGCCGTCGTTGATCCTCGCCTTCGGTCACGCACATGAAGCGCAATTTGTTCATTGGCAGTGCGCTTACGGCGGTCTTTATATTGGCCGCATTGATCAGCTTTGTGTGGACACCGTTTGATCATGCCGTCCTCAATATACCAAACAAACTACAAACCCCAAATGGAACACATCTGCTGGGAACCGATCATTTTGGGCGCGATATCCTGAGTATGATTATGGTCGGCGCGCGGACCTCTATCGCGGTGGCGCTGGTGGCTGTGGGTATTGGCATGGGGTTGGGTGTGCCGCTGGGGCTTTGGGCCGCTGCCCGGCAAGGGTCGTGGATGGACGAGTTGATCATGCGCGGCAATGATCTGGTCTTTGCGTTTCCCAGCCTCGTTATTGCGATCCTGATTACGGCGATCTTTGGGGCGGGTGCAGTGAATGCAATCATTGCCATTGGTATTTTCAACATCCCCGTCTTTGCGCGCATCACGCGGGGGGCAGCGCTGTCGTTGTGGCAGCGCGAATTTATCCTTGCTGCACGTGTCGCGGGTAAATCAACCGGGCGCATTTCTGTCGAACACATATTGCCCAACGTCACGAACCTGCTGATTGTACAGGGAACGATACAATTCTCGCTGGGTATATTGGCCGAGGCGGGGCTAAGCTATGTCGGCCTTGGTGCACAACCACCTTTACCTTCATGGGGTCGCATGTTGGCTGATGCGCAGACAATGGTCAGTATCGCACCACATATGGCGCTGGTCCCCGGCTTTGCGATCATCCTTATGGTTCTTGGTTTGAACCTGATGGGCGATGGATTGCGCGATTACCTTGATCCCCGGTTGCGCGTGGTCCGTGCATGACGCTGCTTGAGATCAAAAACCTGTCTCTATCGATCCACAACATCGATATTTTAGACAATATTACACTGTCGGTTGGGGCGGGCGAGATTGTTGCGATCACAGGCGAAAGCGGATCAGGCAAGTCCATGACGGCACTTGCCGTAATGCAGCTTTTGCCCAAGGGCGTCACAACTACGGGTCAGATCATATTGAATGACCGTGTTCTGACAGAACTGGATGAACCGGATCTTTGCAATATACGTGGCAATGACATCGGCATGGTGTTTCAAGAACCTATGAGCGCACTGAACCCGGTCCATACTATTGGCCAACAAGTCACTGAAACGATCCGTATCCATGACAGATCAGTATCACGCCAAGAGGCAAAGAACCGCGCCGTTGAAACCTTGAATCGCGTTGGCTTGCCTCAAGATCAATTCCCTCTATCTCGTTTTCCACATGAGTTAAGCGGCGGGCAACGCCAGCGTGTCGTAATTGCGATGGCCATTGCCCTGCGCCCTCGCTTGCTGATCGCAGACGAACCGACAACCGCCCTTGATGTCACAACACAGGGTCAAATCCTTAATCTGCTGAAAAAGCTCGCCCAAGAGGGCGGTATGGGCCTGTTGATGATCACTCATGATTTGGCTGTTGTAGCAGACATGGCCGATCGTATTGTCGTCATGCGCGCAGGTAAAATTGTAGAACAGGGTGACACGAATCATCTATTACAAAACATGCAACATCCTTACACAAAGATGTTGTTTGCCGCTTCGGGTCATCAGGTCTCGCTGCCGCCTATCACTCCGAAATTACCACTGTTAGAGGTGAAGGGCGTTGTTCGTGAGTATCGGTTACCGCGCACAAAAATATTCAGCACACCAAGAACATTTCGTGCCGTCAATGATGTGTCCTTTTCCATTCGGCGCGGCGAACGTGTTGGCCTCGTTGGTGAATCTGGATGCGGAAAATCGACACTAACAAGGGCAATACTCGGGTTGGATCAAGTTCAATCAGGGGTGATTAGCGTAGATGGCGCACCAGTATTTTCAGGCGGCCACCCAAACCTTGATGTGCGTCGTAAGATGCAGGTGGTTTTCCAAGACCCCTTTGGCAGCTTCAATCCACGCCACCGCGTAGATCGTTTGATAACCGAACCGTTCCACCTTTTGGCTGATCCCCCCAAAGGTACTGCCCGCACTCGCGCGATTGATGAGGCATTGCTGGCCGTCGGTCTGACCCCGCAAGATGCAAACAAATACATCCACGAATTTTCCGGCGGTCAACGTCAACGCATCGCCATAGCCCGCGCTTTGATCATTCGCCCTGATCTGATTTTGTTTGATGAAGCTGTCAGCGCCTTGGATGTATCCGTGCGCGCCCAAATCCTCGATCTGCTGGCAGAACTATGCGAAGCGTATAACCTGACCTACTTGTTCATATCCCATGATCTATCCGTGGTCCGCACCATAACCGACCGCGTTTTGGTGATGAAATCTGGCAAGATTGTAGAACATGGCGAAACCACATCTGTTTTTGAAAACCCACGACACCCTTACACGCGCGCTTTAATTGCAGCGGCCCCAGTGTTGCCGGATCTATCACAGGCCATAGCATGAAATACTCAGCAAAAAGGCAACTCACATGCGCATTTTAATAAACGGCGTTCGTCTTTTTGTAGACATTGAAGGGGCCGCGCTTGTTCCTGAAGGGCCTACAATGCGGACCAAACCAACTTTGATCGCTTTACACGGTGGACCTGGCGCAGATCATTCAATCTATAAACCAGCATTTTCACAGCTGACTGATTTAGCGCAAATCATCTATGTCGATCATCGCGGCAACGGTCGCAGCGATGATGGTAATCCTGACCTTTGGACGCTTGATCAATGGGCGGATGACCTTTTTGCGCTTTGCCAAACTCTGGGCATTGAACAGCCAATTATTTACGGCGCATCTTTTGGTGGGTTTGTCGCGCAAGCCTTTGCCACAAAGTATCCCGATCACTTAGGCGCATTGATCCTAGCCGCAACCACAGCGCATGTTGAGTTCGAGACCATTTATGCCGCATTTACCCGGATTGCAGGGGATAGCGCCGGACATGTCGCACACGCTTATTGGAGTGATCCAAATCCAGAACGTCGTCAGGCGTATTTTGAAAATTGCTTACCCCATTATTCTGTTACGCCCCCTGATCCAGACATGATGCAGCGAATGATTGTGAAAAATCCGGTCGCCATGCACTTTAATGGGCCAAAGAATGAGATGGGTCGTTTTGATTTTCGCGAAGCGCTAGGCAACGTCACCTGCCCAACTTTGGTTTTATCCGGTGATCAAGATCCAATTATGCCAATAGCCTTCAGCGAAACATTGCTGGCCTGTCTTGGCAATGCGCCCGTAACAGATCACACTCTGCAACGCGCAGGGCATCTATTAAACCATGATCAGCCTGATGCTTTTTTTGCTCACTTACGCCACTTCATATCGGAGAACACCCTATGAGACTGACTGGAAAAACAGCCATCGTCACAGGCGGGGCATCTGGATTTGGTGCCGGCATCGTGCGTCGGTTTTTGCAAGAAGGTGCAAAGGTGATGATTGCCGATATCAACGGTGACGCCGCCGATCAGATGGCGGTTGAAATGGGGGATCATGCCCTTGCCTGTGTCGTTGATGTTGGAAATCGTGCGTCCGTCGATGCGATGGCGAAGGCGGCGATCGTCACATGGGGTCATGTCGACATTTTGGTCAACAACGCAGGTATCACGCACCTTCCCACACCATTGGAAGACGTCAGTGAAGATGATTTTGACCGTGTGGTTAACGTGAATATGAAATCTGTTTATCTCACTGCGCGGGCACTGGTTCCACATATGAAATCCCGCAATACAGGCGTGATCCTAAATGTCGCGTCCACCGCTGGGGTTTCCCCTAGACCACAGTTGAATTGGTACAATGCCTCAAAGGGTTGGATGATCACTGCAACCAAAACAATGGCGGTGGAATTAGCCCCTGATGGCATTCGTGTAAATGCCCTGAACCCCGTTGCAGGTGAAACACCACTACTCAAGAGTTTTATGGGTGAAGACACGCCAGAGATTAGAGCCAAGTTTCTGTCAACCATCCCATTGGGCCGCTTTTCCCAACCCGAAGATATGGGAAACGCCGCATTGTTTCTCTGTTCGGACGAGGCGAGCATGATTACAGGTGTGGCCATGGAAGTGGACGGGGGGCGCTGCATATGACGCCGATAAACTTGGCTGAAAAGCTATCGCAGATCAGCACACATTGGGATCCTCATGTCGTGGCTGATTACAATGACAACGATATCATGGTGGTGAAATTCCAAGGTGAGTTTCCATATCACCTACACGAGGATACCGATGATTTCTTTTTGGTCCTCAAAGGTGAAATGACCATGGACCTTGAAGGCGCATCGTACCCCGTAAAAGAAGGCGAAGTGTTCATTGTGCCCAAGGGCGTCACTCACCGACCGCGCGCAGAGTTTGAATGCGAAGTGCTGCTGATTGAACCAAAAGGTGTCCCTAACACAGGTGATATTGCCACTGCTGCCGCCAAACCGCGTCTTTGATTTCACCCTTTTTTGATATCAATTCACCCTATAAACAGGCGCATCCATATGAAAACTGGGCCGAAAAATCTGATCACTGATGTCCCCGGTTTACGGGTTGGAAATGCGCAAAACGACACTTTGAAGTCAGGCGCAACTGTCGTGTTGGCAGAAGCGCCATTTACCGCATCCGTACATGTCATGGGTGGTGCGCCGGGTACGCGTGAAACTGATTTATTGGCACCAGATAAAACTGTCGTAGCGGTGGATGCCCTCGTCTTGTCAGGTGGTTCGGCATATGGTCTTGATGCCTGCTCTGGCGTGATGGATGGATTGCGCATGGCAGGCCGTGGGTTCGTTGTCGGTGATGCGGTTATTCCTTTAGTGCCCGGCGCGATTTTGTTTGATCTGCTCAATGGTGGCGAAAAAGATTGGGAAGAAAACCCTTATCATGCGCTTGGACGCAAAGCGTATGACAGTGCCTCAACCGATTTTGACCTTGGAACCATTGGCGCTGGCACTGGTGCCCTGACCGCGATGCTGAAAGGTGGGCTAGGCTCCGCATCATTGGAGTTGCCTGACGGCACGATGGTAGGTGCTTTGGTTGCCGCAAATCCTGTGGGTTCTGTAACAACGCCCGGCGACCGATATTTTTATGCTGCGCCTTTTGAGATGGGGCCGGAATTTGGTGGTCTGGGCCCAGATCCCGCATCTGGGTTGGGCCTAACCCTTGAGAACCGCAAAGCTGAGGCGATGTCACTTCGTGAGAATACGACTATTGCGATAATTGCCACAGATGCGGCTCTGACTAAGGCACAATGCCAACGCGTGGCGGTTGCAGCGCATGACGGTATTGGGCGTGCAACGGTTCCGGCTCATACCCCCTTTGACGGCGATCTGGTCTTTGCACTCAGCACTGGAAGCGCACCTGAAAGCGATGTGACACTCATTGGCCATGCGGCATCACTGTGTTTGGCGCGCGCCATTGCCAGGGCTGTATATGCGGCAACCCCCGCGCCAAACGATTTATTGCCCTGCTGGAATGGGAATACGCCTTAACCCGCTAAACCGCGTCCGGTTGATGGGGTGGTGCCGCCTGTTCCAACGCTGGGATTGCCATGCAATTTGAATGAATGCGCTGGATCGTCGGATAGGCCGTCATGTCCACTTCAAATCGTGCGTTGTTCAATATCTGAGCATAGAGACAAAGATCAGCCAGCCCAACACGATCCCCATGACAAAACTCACCGGTTTCTGCCTCGGAGGCCAACCTAGTTTCTAGGGCAATCATACCCGCGTTCGCCCATGTTCGAAACCAAGCTGCTTTCCCGTCTGCATCCACGCCATATTCCGCCTCAAGATGCTTGAGAATTCGCAGATTGTTCACGGGATGAATATCCAACGCTATGACATGAGCGAGACTACGCACGCGCGCTCGACCCCAAGGATCATCAGGTAGTAGCGGTGGTTCAGGGTGTACTTCATCCAACCACTCTAAAATCGCTAATGATTGCGGCAACGCCCCTTGTGGCGTCACAAGTGTTGGTACCAATCCAGACGGATTCAACACCAGATGTTCTGTGCTGGATTGCTCACCCTTGAGAAGGGACAATGGCACATAGTCATAGTCGAGCCCTTTAAGGTTCAACGCCGCACGAACCCGCACGGATGTCGATGAGCGAAAGTAGTTGTGTAGTGCAAGATCACTCATGACCGCGCACCGATAGTAACCTGCAATTCTGCGATACCATTAACTCCACCGGTGATAACATCACCCGGCACGACGGCCCCGACACCTGCTGGCGTCCCTGTCATCACGATATCGCCAGGGGCCAACGTCATGGCTTGTGATAGGATCGACACATGCTCGCGTACCGACCAAATTAGATCAGCCAGATCAGCGTCCTGCTTAATCTCTCCATTCACTGCCAGCCAAATACGCCCTGCATCGACACTTGGCACATCTGCAATTGCCTTTATCGCCGCTATGGGTGCGGATTGATCAAAACCCTTGGCCCAATCCCACGGGCGGCTCATCTTTTTTGCCTCTGCCTGTAAATCACGTCGCGTCAAATCGATGCCTACAGAAGCGCCCCAGACGTGGTCCATCACATCCGCCTCAGCAATGTCTGACCCACCTTTGCCAATCGCGATGATCAACTCAATCTCGTAGTGCAAGTCCTTTGTCAGCTTTGGATAGGCAATCGTGCAGGGCGTATCGACAACCGCATCCGCAGGTTTGGTAAAGAAAAACGGCGGCTCTCGATCTGGATCATTGCCCATTTCACGCGCATGCGCCTCATAGTTTCGACCAACGCAAAAAATGCGGCGCACAGGAAACCGATCATCCGTTCCTTGAACCGCAAGGCTGGCCTGTTTCGGGGCATCAAAAACATACATTGAGTCATCCTATTTTGCGGTGTTGATCTGGTATGACGTTATCCTGACATCGACGATGGTTCCAGCCCGCTGGCGTCATCCACATATGCTGCTTTCCTGCGTAATAATATGCTGGGGAATGCGTTTTTAAAATACCAATGGAAAGCCATTAAAGACAAAGATGAGATCATTGGGCGAGAAGAACCTTGACTCTATCATGGACATAAAACTTGTTCGGCGAACACCAATACCCACTTCAATGTGGCGCAGCTAAATCGCTTAGTATTGGGCAATCTGGTCGATCATCCCCTGCGCAGGCCTTGACCAAGGTACGCAATGTATCGCGCATAGCGGTCAGTTCGGACAGCTTTTGATCAATCTCTGATAGATGCGTTTTTGCGATCTGTTTCACGTCTGCACTGGCGCGTGTTTCGTCATCATAAAGCGCCAGCAAACTGCGACAGCTTTCCACCGGAAAGCCAAGCGATCGTGCCCGCGCGAGAAACGCAAGTTTGTGCACATCACTGTCGCGAAATGCGCGATATCCATTGGCTTGACGCAGGGGCTGGATCAGATTGATATCTTCGTAATACCGGATGGTCTTGGGCGGCAGCCCAGTCGCTTTGCTTACCTCAGAAATGTTCATTTTGCCCTCTCAATCCCGCGCAGACGCAGCGCGTTGGCCAATACAAAAACGGATGAACAAGCCATCGCTCCCGCAGCCAAAATGGGTGACAATAAAATCCCAAAGGCCGGGTACAGCACACCTGCCGCCACTGGGACCAAAGCGATGTTATAGCCAAACGCCCAGAACAGGTTTTGGCGTATGTTGCGCAGCACACTTTGCGACACGTTGATTGCTGTACCAACCCCAGAAAGATCACCAGACATCAAAACAACATCCGCTGTTTCAATCGCCACATCTGTTCCTGAGCCAATCGCGATTCCAACATCCGCATGCGCCAGTGCAGGTGCGTCGTTGATCCCATCACCGACAAATGCAATCTTTTTTCCATCATCGCGCAGTTGATCAAGTGCAGCCATTTTTCCGTCTGGCAACACATTTGCAATGACGTGGTCGATACCCAACTCCACCGCAACAGACTGTGCCGTGTTTTCGCCATCTCCCGTGATCATCGCGACCTGCAACCCTTGCATTTTCAGTGCGTTTATCACGGCTGCACTGTCCTCCTTGATGGGATCAGATACTGCAATGAGAGCAACCAACTGACCGTCAATCGCTGCAAAAAGTGTGGTCTGTCCGGCCTTCGATAACGCCTCTGCCTCATCTTCAAATTGCGATACATCTGCTTTCTCTGCGGCCATCAACCGCGCGTTGCCAACAGAAACAGCGTGTCCATTTACCACGGCTTTCGCGCCTTGGCCTGTGATGGTTTGAAATGCATCCACCGCTTGAATTGCAATATTCTGACGTTTCGCAGCACTCACAATCGCTTGCGCAATTGGATGTTCTGCCAATGCCTCAACTGCTGCAATCATGGACAGTACGTTTTTCTCATTATGGCCTTTGGTAACACGCAGAGTTGTCAGTTTTGGCCGACCGACAGTAAGTGTTCCTGTCTTGTCAAACGCAACGATATCCACCGAACTGAGCGATTGCAGCGCGTCACCTTGGCGAAACAGCACGCCTAACTCTGCTGCGCGACCCGTCCCCACCATGATAGATGTGGGCGTTGCCAATCCCATCGCGCAAGGACACGCGATGATCAGAACCGATACCCCAGCGACAAGAGCAAATGGCAATGCGGGGGCTGGTCCAAACACCATCCAGATCAGAACCGTGGCAGTCGCCACCGCCAACACCGCTGGCACGAACCACATGGTGATCCGATCCACTAAAGCCTGCACTGGCAACCGCGCACCTTGCGCCTGCTGCACCATGCGAATGATCTGCGACAGCGTGGTATCATCGCCAGTACGTGTCACATTGCAGGTGAGGCTGCCCACACCGTTGATAGTGCCGCCCGTCACTGTATCGCCTTGCACCTTTTGAACAGGCACAGGTTCGCCGGTAATCATGCTTTCGTCCACATCGCTGCCGCCGGATATGACGGTGGCATCAATTGGCAGGCGTTCACCGGGACGGACCAAAAAGGTATCGTCCACGCGCAGCTCTGCAATAGGGCGTTCTATCCAATCCTCATCAACTTTGACTCGGGCCATACGTGGTTGCAGGCCTATCAGTTTTTGGATGGCTGCACCGGTCTGTCCCTTTGCACGCGCCTCAAGCCACCGCCCCATCAAGATCAGCGCGACGATCACCGCTGCGGCCTCAAAATACACCGCGCGTGTACCAACAGGCAGAACAGAAGGCGTGAACAACGCCACACAAGAAAACAGCCAAGCGGCCCCAGCGCCCAGCGCAACAAGGCTATTCATATCTGGGGCCCTACGGATCAGCGCCGGGAACCCTTTGTTAAAGAAGCCTCTGCCAGGCCAAACCAAGATGACGGTTGTCAGCACAAATTGAATGGTCCAACTGGTTTCTATTCCAATTGTTTGTGCGATGAAATGATGCCACGCAGGCACCATATGCGCACCCATTTCCAGGATGAAAACCGGGATCGCGAGGGCGACAGCGATAAACATCGCGCGCTTGTGCTCTGCTGCCTCTTGGGCCTTTTGGGTCATGCGATCAATGGGCGCGCTATCAACAGGAATAGTAGCTGGATACCCTGCTTCTTTTGCCGCTTTAGCCAATGTTTCTGGGTTCGTGATCCCAGAAACATAACTCACTGTAGCGCTTTCATCAGCTAAGTTTACATGCACATCAGACACGCCCGGGACGGCAGACAACGCTTTGTCTAAACGACCAACACAAGATGCACAGGACATGCCACTGATCAGAAAACGTGTGGTTTCGACCGCGACAGGATACCCTGCATCATCCAAGGCGCTTACCACATCACTTGCCGCGGCTGTATCATCAAACCGCATCTGTGCCGTTTCTGTCGCAAGGTTCACGGATACTTCTGAAATTGTCTTTACACTCTCAAGTGTACGCGCAACCCGGCCCACACAACCACCACATGTCATGTTCGTGATCGGCAGGGTAAAAAGGTTTGAAGTGGTCATTTTGAGGGTAATCCCAATAGTGTTCTAGTTCCACATAAGCCTTCCAGTGACTGGAGGGTCAAGCCCATCGATAACTTTCCTTAAATCTGACTACATGTGCTGCGTGCAGTCAGTTCAATGTCACAACGGATGCGAAAGACCTCAGTTTCAGAATGAATGATAGATAATGCCAAACGCTCCCCTGCGAGTAAGCCAATGCGGCGGGCTGGCAGACGCACAGTTGTCAGGTTCGGTTCCATGTCTTTGGATCCTTTGAAATCGCCAATTCCTATGATTGAAATATCTTGCGGCACTTTCAGGCCGAACCGGGACGCCGCATAGATCGCCCCTTGCGCCAAAACATCGTTCCCACACAAAAGGGCCGTTGGATGTGAGCCACTTTGCAATAGCTTCAGAACGGCCTCTTTTGCATCCGTGATGCTATAAGGCGCTTCGATCCACCACTTTTGAGGGGTACTGATACCCGCCTGTGCCAGACCAGCTATTGCGCCGCTTTGGCGGTCCATTGCGCGGTCGTTCCCGCCTGTTGGTGGAAACACAATACCGATATCGTGGTGGCCCAAGTGCACAAGGTGATCCGCAGCGGCGCGTCCTGCCGCAACATTGTCCGCCCCTACACAGGAAATACGGGATGACGCACTGTAGTTCCAGATTGTCATCGCCGGGATCGCCTGACTTTCCAACAACTGATAGGTTTCTTCTGAATGCTCTTGGCCGATCAAAGCCACCCCATCGACACGGTGTTCTAAGAACTTGCGCATCACCGCATATTCGCGTTCCAGATCATAACCATGGGACGCGACAAGTATTGTGAACCCCTGTTCATCAACTGCGTCGGAAAATGCCTGAATTACCTCGGCAAAGATCGCATGATCAATCGTTGGTACAATCAAACCGATGGTGCCGGAACGGATACCATGCATCGTTTGTGCGGCACGATTGCGGATATATCCCAGCCTGCGCACAGCCGCGTCGATCTTTTTACGAGTCGCAGGTTTCACCTGTTCGGGGTGATTATAACTGCGCGAAACCGTCGAAATTGAAACCTTAGCCGCCTTGGCTACAGCCACAATATCTGCTTTCTTTTGTTTTTTATCAGGCACCTGAACACCTTTTAGAGTTAATTTATGAAAACATTTGCAAAACTGTTTTCATTGCCTACTCTGATTTGTCAACGCTGCTGACTTTAGCTTGTAGGGGCTCAATGGAATTTATCTTTTACTTTGGTGATGTATTCACGCCGATCAACTTTGGCCTACTGCTGCTCGGCACCATTGGCGGCTTGATCCTTGGTGCGACACCCGGGCTGTCGCCTACAATGGCTGTCGCCCTGTTGATCCCTTTCACCTTCCAGCTTGAGGCGGCACAGGGTCTGATCCTGTTAGGCGCGGCCTACACGTCGACTGTTGCAGGGGGCGCAGTTTCAGCGATCTTGCTCAAAATTCCCGGCGCGCCAGCGAACATCGCAACCACGCTTGACGGTCACACGATGGCAAAAAATGGTCAGGGTGCAAAGGCACTGCAACTGTCTTTCCTTGCCTCAGCTGTGGGCGGTGTATTTGGCGTTTTGCTGCTGATCTTTCTAACGCCAGTTTTGGCAAAATGGGCACTAGCCTTTGGCCCTTCACATCTGTTCTGGCTGGCCATTCTAGGCGTCACAGTCATCGGCACGCTCGATAGTAAATCTGTGGTTAAAGGGCTGCTGTCTGGCTGCATTGGCCTTTGGTTGGCCACCATCGGATTTGACGACATCATGGGGGCGCAACGGTTTATTTTTCATCCTGCACTTGGGGGCGGCATTAACATCATCGCCGCGCTAATTGGATTGTTTGCAATCCCGCAGGTGATCACGATGTTTGCCAAAGGGCGTGTGGCATCAGGTGCAGAAGTGATTGAGGTGCAGAAACACTCTGTTGTGGATGCAATGAAAGAACTCATGCGCAATAAACGCGCAATGGGCATCGGCACAATCACTGGGTCCATCATTGGGTTGATCCCCGGTGTGGGTGGGCAGATTGCGGGGCTGGTTGCCTACGATCAATCCAAGAAATTCAGCCCTGATCGCGACAAGTTTGGCACAGGCCATCCCGAAGGTGTGATCGCTGCTGAGGCTGCTAACAACGCCATGGTCGGGCCTTCCTTAGTACCGCTGCTAACTCTGTCGATCCCCGGCTCCCCCACCGCTGCGGTGCTATTGGGCGGGTTGCTGATCCACGGTATTTTTCCAGGTACGGACCTTTTTGACAACCATCCCGATGTGGCATGGACCTTTATCAACTCAATGCTGATTGGTCAGATTTTGATGTGTATCTTTGGCCTCTATGTCGCTGGCATGGCCGCCAAAGTGGCACGTGTCCCACAATCCATCATGGCTGCCATCGTTTTAGGGCTTGCTGTCTTTGGCAGTTATTCTGTGCAAAGCTCAATGGGTGATGTGTACGTCATGGCGTCGCTTGGGGTGATGATGTATTTTCTCGAACGCTTTGGCTTTTCCGCCGCCCCACTGGTGCTGGGTTTGATCCTTGGCCCAATTGCAGAGGCGAATTTTATCCAAGGGTCAATGATTGCCAACGCAACTGACGGCCTCACGCCCTACTTCTTTGGTGGAACGCTCAACATCTTCCTCATCGCGGTCGTGATCCTGTCGGTCCTTTATTCCGGTTACATGGAGTTGCGCAGCCGTCGATATACATCCAAAGAGGAGATCATCGCATGAGCGATCTATCCCTGCCCCGCATCCAACATATCGCGGCCTCTGGTGTCGTCGCCGCCGTGGGCATTTGGGTGACGTATGTCAGTTACACCCAACAACCGTCCGAGGCATTTCTGTTCCCCCGGTTGATCGCAACTATTTTTGTGGTGCTGGCAATCTGGACGTTCATCAAAGCGTGCCTTGGCTGGACCAAGGTTGGCAACGGCATCACCACTCGGCAGTTTACCAATCTGCTGCCCGGGTTGGTTGTTGCGCTGATCTATATCTTTTGGGCCGCCAAGGGGTTGGGGTTTTACACCGCCACTTCAATCGCCTTTTTTATTCTGCTTAGTCTGTATGATCCTGCACCACACGCAGCGATCAAATCATGGGTTAAGCGCGCTATCGTCACGGCCTGCTTTATGGTCGTTATGTACCTGCTCTTTGCGACACTTCTGAAAGTGTACACACCGCGAGAGATATTTTTCTGAACCGCAATAGCGGCAGAGCACACACCTTAGGGAGAAAAACAGATGAAGAGATTACTAGCGGGGGCCGCAATGGCCGTGATGGGCCTGACCGGAAGCGCATATGCGGATGGTCATGGCGATTTTCCTGATCGTCCGATCATGATGGTCGTCAGCTATGGTGCTGGCGGGGCCACAGATTTTCAGGCGCGGATCGTAACCATGACTGCAGGCAATGAGGATGCTTTGGGCATGCCTATCGCAATTCTGAACAAGCCCGGTGCGGGTGGGCGTGTTGGGTGGAACTGGTTTGCCACGCAGGCTGATGCAGATGGCTATACCTTGTCTGCCTACAATATTCCTCACTTCATCGCCCAATCGATCAAGGGTGGTGTTGAATATTCTTCAGACAGCTTTGAACCCATCGCAAACTGGGGCGCTGACCCTGCGGTTCTCGTTGTTGGTGCGGACAGTGAATTTAACACACTGCAAGACGTGGTGGATTTTACCAAAGCCAATCCCGGCAAGCTAACAACATCCGGCGCGGGCCTGTTTGTGGGTCACCACATCGCTGCCTTACAGATGGAGAAAGCTGGCAACATGAAAATGGCCTATATCCCGACCAAGGGCGGTGGGGCTGCGGCAATGAAAGCCGTGATTGCGGGCGATGTGATGGCAGGTATCAACAACCTGTCTGACGCCTTTCGTGCCGCACAGGCAGGTAATGTGAAAATCCTTGCCGTGGCTGATCTGGAGCGCAACGAATTCCTACCAGATGTCCCAACGATGAAGGAAGCTGGACTGGATGTAGACAATTCATCTGTCAACTTCCGCGGTATCATGGTGCCCAAAGGGACCCCAGATGCGATCATCGAAAAGCTGGCCGCGACTGTACCCGCGATGTTCGATAACAAGCGCGTCACTGGTAAGATGAAAGCAGGCGGATCACCGATGCACGTCATGACGCGTGATGAGGTCAAAGCAATGTGGGCCGCACGCGAAGAGACCCTTAAGGAACTGCTTGCAGGTCTTTAAACCAAGGAAGGTGGGCGATGTGCCCACCTTACCAACCATACCTTGTAAGGTGGGCACATCGCCCGCCTCTCTTAGGAGAGAATGATGAACGCCCATGATGATCTTGCTGAAGTTGACGCAGTTGTTGCCAAAGCACGCACAGCGCAGCGCGCTTATGAAGCGGGCGGATCACAGCAACGCTATGACCGCGCCGCACAAGCCGCCGCTTGGGCGATCATGGAACCGTCACGCAATCGCCATCTGGCGGAACTGGCCGTTGAAACAACCGGCCTTGGCAATGTGCCAGACAAGATAACCAAGAATCACCGCAAAACCTTGGGCCTGATGCGCGACATTGCAGATGAAAAAACATTTGGCGTGATTTCCGACGATACGGATACCGGGATCACTAAAATCGCCCGACCTATAGGTGTAATCGGTGCAGTCGTGCCATCCACCAACCCCGCAGCAACACCCGCAAACAACATCATCAACGCGCTGAAATGCGGCAATGCGATTGTGTTGTCGCCATCGCCCAAAGGCGTGCCCGCCTGCGAAGTTTTGCTTGGCTATATCCATGCTGAATTCGACAAGTTGGGTGAAGATAAGACGCTCGTGCAAATGGTCCCCGGCAAAGGATCAAAAGAGAAAACCCAACGGCTGCTTGAAATCAGCGACATGATTGTCGTGACTGGCAGTCAAAATAACGTCAAACGCGCCTATACCAGCGGTACGCCAGCCTTGGCTGTGGGGGCGGGCAATGTCACTGTGATCGTGGATGAAACCGCTGATCTGGATGCTGCTGCCGAAAAGATCACAGCGTCCAAGACCTTTGATAACGCGACGTCCTGCTCATCAGAGAACGCGATTGTTGTGGTTGATGCGATCTATGATGAATTCCTGACCGCCCTTGCAAAGGCAGGCGGTGCTAGGGTTAAAGACGAGGCGCAGATCGTTGCAAAGCTATGGCCAGACGGACATCTGAACCGATCTGTAATTGCGCAAGATGCGGACAAAATGCTGGCCGCTCTCGGTATGGCGGATGCCGTGCCCGCAGATACCAAGTTCCTCGCGGTCGAGACATCCGGTATTGGTCCAGATCACCCGCTGTCTGGGGAAAAGCTATCTCGTGTTGCTGCACTCTATCGTGCGACAGATTTCGACGATGCAATCGCTACAACCGCGAAAATTCTCGCCCATCAAGGCGCGGGTCATTCTGTTGGACTGCACTCTGCAAATGATGACCGCGCGATTGCGCTTGGCCACGCCTTGCCAACCTGCCGTGTAATCGTCAATCAGGCGCATTGTTTTGCCACAGGTGGCGCGTTCAACAACGGCATGCCGTTTTCGCTATCCATGGGATGTGGGTCGTGGGGTGGCAATTCGATTGATGACAATCTGCATTGGAAACACTTCATGCAAACCGCCAAAATCATCCGCGAAATTCCCGCTCGAGAGCCCGCGGTTAAAGACATTTTTGCTGACTATTGGGCAGACGTGGGCGCATGATTCTATCCGCTGATTCACCGCCGCAGGGCACTGTCCGCGATTGGTTAAACGCGCGCGCTGAAACCGATGGAACAGCCTTTGTTTTTCCGGTGGGTGAAGAGGCGCTAACTTGGCAAGAGCTGCACCAACATGCGGTGCGGATTGCCACACACCTGACAGCACAAGGTATCGCAAAAGGTGACAGCGTCGCCTTGATGCAGCCGAATTGCCGCGACGGAGTCTTGGCGCTTTATGGCGTCCTTTACGGTGGATTTCGGGCCACGATGATCAACCTCATCGCTGGGGCAGACGCGATTGCATATGCACTGGATCACAGCGAAGCACGACATGCGTTTGTGCATGAAGATGCTCACGCGATATTTCAACAAGCAACAAAACCGGGTCAGGTAGCCTGTTTGGACATAAACGGTGCCGATAGCGCCCCGCTGTTTGATCTGGACGCAACGGATCAAGCGCTGCTTATGTACACCTCTGGCACCACGGGTCGCCCAAAAGGCGTTGTCCACACCCATGCGAGCCTTTTGGCTGGCGGATGGACCACCGCAATTGCACATGCCCTGTCACCTTCAGACTGCGGATTATGCGTCTTGCCGATTTACCACATCAACGGGTTGTGTGTGACGCTGATGGGTGCGCTTGTCTCTGGCGGATCTGTGGCGATGTGCCCCAAGTTTTCAGCCAGTCAATTCTGGGGACACGCTGGCATCGCCAAGGCAACTTGGTTTTCCGTTGTCCCTACCATTATTTCTCACCTCTTGCATGGTGAGACCAACCCAGATCAGGCAACCCGTACCACGTTGCGTTTTGGGCGTTCAGCATCTTCTGCGCTTGCCCCTGATGTACAAACCGCCTTTGAAAGCCGTTTTGGTGTGCCAATTGTTGAGACCATGGGTTTGACCGAAACCGCAGCTCAGATACTCTCTAATCCACTGCCCCCGGGCGTTCGCAAGATTGGCTCCCCCGGTATGGCCTATGGAAACGAGGTTTGTATTCTAGCAGAAGACCTAACGCCGACAGCTGCAGATCAAGAAGGTGAGATTTGTGTGCGCGGCCCTAATGTCATGCTGGAATACCTCAAGAATCCAGAGGCCACTGCCAGCACATTTACGCCTGACGGATGGTTGCGCACAGGTGATCTGGGCCGCAAGGATACGGATGGTTATCTTTTTGTTACCGGGCGGCTGAAAGAGTTGATCATCAAAGGCGGTGAAAACATCGCCCCGCGTGAGATCGACGAGGCGCTTTATTCACATTCGGACGTCATCGAAGCCGCCGCTTTCGCACGGCCCTGCAAAAGCTATGGGGAAAGGGTTGAGGCAGCAGTAAAGATCAAAGACGGATCAACCCTGACGAACGCCGAATTGATCGCCCTGTGCGCACAAAAAATAGGTGCGTTTAAAGCACCCGATATTGTGCATATCCTTGATGATTTGCCAAAAGGACCCTCGGGGAAAATCCAACGTCTAAAAATTGCGGAACTGACCAGCCCTGTTTGATCACCATCCGGCACAGGGATTACCCTTGAATCTTATACGCTGTGTGGCCTAATCCTGAACTACGTCGTGAAAGCAAGTTTTTACGCGGCGCTGTTTGTTTGATTTATTAGCCCAGCGGCGAAGGATATGTTCATGACATCCAAGAGCATCACACCAGTTATTCTGTGCGGCGGGTCTGGCACCCGTTTGTGGCCTGTATCGCGCAAAAGCTTTCCCAAGCAATTTATCACCCTTGTTGGTGATGGCAGCCTATTCCAGCAATCAAGCGGCCGTCTATCCGGTGCGGGGTTTGCCGCACCTTTGATCGTCACTAATTCTGATTTCCGGTTTATTGCGACTCAACAGTTAGCAGAGATGGGCATCGATCCCGGCGCTGTATTGATCGAACCGCAGGCACGCAATACGGCCTCGGCCCTGTTGGCCGCTGCTATAGTTCAGGCCCAAAGCGATCCAAACGGGTTGATGTTGGCCGCACCGTCAGATCACTACATCACCCAAGCTGATGCTTTCCGCGAAAGCGTGAAACGCGGGATCGCAGCCGCAGAAGCGGGTCAAATTGTGACCTTTGGAATCACGCCGGACAAACCTGAGACAGGGTATGGATACCTTGAACTAGGCAGCACTGAAGCGAACGGTGCCGTCCCGTTAAAACGGTTTGTCGAAAAACCACAATTGGCTGAGGCGGAGCGGATGTTGGCCGCCGGTGGATATCTGTGGAATGCAGGTATCTTTATGTATTCCGCGCAAACGATGATTGATGCCTTTGCTGCTCATGCCCCTGATACGCTTGCGCATGTTCAAGCTGCGGTTGATGCTGCTCAGGCTGACCTCGGGTTCCTGCGTCTTGATCCAGATGCTTGGGCCAAATGCGCAGATATCTCAGTCGATTTTGCCATCATGGAAAAAGTCGACAACTTGTCAGTGATCGAACATCATGGTGATTGGTCTGATCTGGGTGGCTGGAACGCTGTGCATCAACATGCTGATGTTGATCCTGATGGTGTTGCTGCTCAGGGTTCAGCGCTTGCCATCGATTGCAAAGATACATTGCTGCGCTCAGATAACGATGCGCTGCAAATCGTCGGCTTGGGTCTTGAGAATATCGTGGCAGTTGCAATGCCCGACGCCGTGCTGGTTGCCGACCGCAGCCGCGTTAGCGAACTGGGTGACGTGGTTAAAGAAATGCGCAAGGCCGCAATCCCGCAGGCCGATACGTTTCCAAAGGATCACCGCCCTTGGGGCTTCTTTGAAACACTTATTTTGGCAGGTCGGTTTCAGGTAAAGCGCATTGTCGTGACCCCCGGTGCGGCGTTGAGCCTACAAAGCCATGTGCATAGATCCGAGCATTGGATTGTTGTCGCTGGCACCGCAAAGGTGACAATCGACGACACCGTGCAATTGGTTTGCGAAAATGAATCTGTGTACATCCCGCTGGGCGCTGTCCACCGCATGGAAAACCCCGGCAAGGTACCGATGGAATTGATCGAAGTTCAAACAGGTAGCTATTTGGGTGAAGACGACATCGTCCGTTACGAAGATGTCTATTCACGCGGTCAGGGTGCTAAGGGCTAATTGCGCTTGTTAGGGTCTATTTCAGCAGTGCGCTGAGGTAGGCCCCATAATCATTCTTGCGGAACATATCCGCGCGCTCGGCCAAGGCATCATCGCTGATCCATTTCTTTTCGTGCGCGATTTCTTCCAGACAACCGGTTTGTAACCCTTGGCGTTTGGTTAACGTGCGCACAAAATTACCAGCGTCCAACAGGCTGCCATGGGTGCCTGTATCTAGCCACGCATACCCACGCCCCATGCGCTTGACGCACAAAGTACCAGCGTTCAAATATATCTCTAACAACGTCGTAATCTCAAGTTCACCGCGCGGCGACGGTTTTACATCTCGTGCCAACCGCGGCGCATCTGCATCAAGGAAATAGAGGCCGGTCACAGCATAATTTGACGGCGGATTTTCTGGCTTCTCTACGATCTCTTGGGCCGTACCATCTTTGTCAAAACCCACAACGCCGTAGCGTTCCGGATCAGACACATGATAGCCAAATACCGTACCTCCAGTTCGTTGTGCATCGGCATCGGCCAGCATCTCGGGCAAGCCATGCCCAAAGAAGATGTTATCGCCCAACACCATCGCAGACGGCGCGCCGTCTAAGAAACCTTCAGCCAACAGGTACGCCT
>CALKXT010000002.1 GCA_938003685.1 uncultured Sulfitobacter sp.
AACCGCGCCAACCGCATCGTCGAGTTTGAACTTTTTCTCGACCCAGAAGTGCAGTTTGTAGACGATCACAACACCAACGGCGCCAACCAGCATCGCCTGGATCGGGTGGTACAGGTCATTGCCCGCAGAGGCCGTAATGACCCCGGCCAGACCGCCAGAGAAGGTCCAGAAAGCATCGCCCTTTGACACCAGATAGGCCGCCATCAAGCCACCTGAGAGCGACATCAAGAAGTTAAAGGTGATCGCACCCAGCGTGGTTGGTGCCAGATAGATGTTGGTGGCTGTCCATGTGACGCCGGTGATCTGACCGCCAATGACTTCAGGTGCAATGATCGGTACGTTACAGGCCGCATAAAAGCCCCAGAAACCGGTGTAGATCAGGAAGATACCAATCGCGAGCATCCATGGGTTATGTGGCGGGATGTCACGTGGTGTGCCATCGGGGGCAAATTTGCCGATCCGTGGACCCAGTACCATGATCACACCCAGCGCATAACCACCCGCAATCGCGTGGATAACACCGGAGGCATAAGCATCGTGGTAGCCAAGGTATTTGACCATCCAGCCGCCATAGTGCCAGCCCCATGCCGCATCGATGATCCAGAATACCGAACCGATCAGAACAGCGTGGACCCAAAGCGCGGAAGAACGAATGCGTTCAATGACCGCACCGGACACGATGGAGGCCGCTGTCCAGGAGAACAGCAAGAAGGCTGCCCAGAAAACACCGGTGATTCTGTCGTCCAGATTGGTTGCCATATTTTCAGACCAAGGCAGGTTTGCAGCACCCGCCTCTAGGTCAAGACCGCCAAAGAGCGGGAACATTGGGAAGGCCCAATAAATCCACCAACCAAAGAGGAAGAACGTGACCGTCACCAGCGGGATGATCATTACGTTTTTCATCAACGTATGCATATGGTTACGATTGCGGCTTGCTGCAACCTCGTACATGCAAAACCCGACGTGAATCAGGAACATAAAGACCACGGTTACCCAGTAATAAAACTCGGTAAACACCGTTGTCAGGGCGTTAAGATTACCTTCCACTGTTGAACTCCTTTAGCTCTTATTGGACAGGCGTTTTGCCTGTCAGTAAATTATTATTCCTCGAAAGGGACTGCATTATATAGATTCTGTCAACACTCCAGTATCCTACGGGATACCGAAGATCGCACAGGCCGAGCCCAAGATGGCTAAAGCCTCTGTCGCTAAAAAGGAGGTTAACCATTTGTTTCATAAAGAAAGCCCCGACAATTGCCGGGGCTTTCTTGGATTAATCTGGTTGGCCTAATTAATTGTTGTCAGCATGGGTGACAACATCAGGCTCCAGATCCCAGATTTTCTTGTCCAACCCGTTGATCTGGTCTTCTTCGTTGGTTTCCAAACCGATGGTGGCCTTAAAGATCACCGACAGGATCAGCGCGGTGACAACACCGGTGCCTAGGCAGGCAACGATGCCAACAAGTTGCATCACAAGCGAGATTTCACCGTGCTGGAAAGCATATGCGCCTTCCTCGATGCCGAAATACCCGCCGCGTGGTGTGCCCGCTTTGAAGATACCCAGCATGATCAGGCCAAAGCTGCCGGCACCAATGAACAAGGGGAACAGTTTGTGTTCGTCGATACCCCGCTTGAGCGTGAACTCATAGACCATGAAGGACACCAGCGGTGCCGCCAGACCGACAATAAACGCCTGCCATGGCAGATAAACATCAAAACCCGATGCACCCGCAACGTAACCCGCAAGCGGCCCCAGAAGGGTATAGGCGTAGTTGCCGGATTTATAGGCAAGGATGAGTCCAGTGATGGCACCACCCGCCCAGACCAGCGCATAATTGTTCAGCGCAATACCGACGCTTGTGTTGGCCATTGTCACGCTGACAGCCAGCGCTTCGGGGTCAAAGAAGAACAGGCAGGACAGGATCACCATTGGCAAACCTGCAAAGATCAGCAGCAGGCCGGGTGCGCAAAGACCAATGCTGGGCGCAAGATAGGCCGACACACGCGGGTGTTCCTCCATCATGCCCGGACGCGGTGACATCATCAGGGTAAACACAAGCGCCATGCCCGCAGGGAAGAGGTACACAAATCCTACGCCAAAGAAGTCGTGGAAACCCATGTTGGTCAGCGGCCCGACAGAGCCCCATGTGGCCCAGCTCAGTGCCGAAGACACAACGGCCGCAACAACACAGGTGACAAAATAGGCTGATGCTTTCATCCGCTCGGACACCGAGAAATGGAACAGCACGTTGATGATGCCCGCGAAGGTCGCAAGGAAAAAGATGAAGATCTGGAAGGTGTTCAGACCGGGAAAGACCGCAGGGTCGGTTTCATGCGCGAGCGCATTGGTCAAAGACCCGCCAATCCACCAGTCGCGCACCGAATCCATCATGGTGCCACCTTCCATGATGTAATACTGACCCGCCCACAGGCCAAAGCCGACGACATAATAGGTTGCAAAGCCCAGAAAGAAACCAAGGGTCTTTTCGATTGTGGAGTTGAACAGGTTCTTGCGCCGCGCGGTGCCAGCGTCAATCATCAAAAGACCGACAACAACAAGAAGCGCGCCCACCGTGCCGGACGCATATAGTACGTTCTGCACCAGCGAATTTAAGGTGACTTGGGCGGCCTGAACGGCGCCTACATCGAGTGACATTAGGTTTCTCCTTTGGATGCCATTGCTTATTCGGTTGTTTCTGACCGGACCTTGCGGCACAAACTGCCAGCGCTGA
>CALKXT010000003.1 GCA_938003685.1 uncultured Sulfitobacter sp.
TGAAATGAGGATGTAACGATGACCCCGCTTTTGATTATGCTGGCTGTGTCCATTGGCCCTTTGTTCGTGGTTTATGAAAACCTGACCCAAGACGACGAACCTGAAGGGGAAGAAACCCCGGAAGATCCTGCGTTTCTGGAACGCGTTGGTGAGGCGCGTGATGGTATCCCAGCCGGTGATCCGTTTGAGATCACGCGCGGCACAGAAGCTGAGGAAAATTTTGTCGGTGATGATGATCTGCGCAACGTGCATGATGCCTCGGGTGGTGATGATACGCTGACGGGCGGCATGTTGGACGACACACTGATTGGTGGCGGTGAGGCCGATAGTATCACGGGCGGGGACGGCGATGACGCCCTTTTTGGTGGCTATCAACGTGCCACGCGGGCGGATGATATGGACGCTGACACGCTGGATGGCGGTGCCGGGGATGATACGTTGTTCTTGGGCAATGGTGACACGGCGATTGGCGGGCTTGGCACCGATGCCTTTGTGCTGTTGCAAGAAGTGACAGACAACGTAACGGTCCAAGACTTTGACCCCGATGAAGATGCGATCATTGTTGAGAGTACATCACCAGATGATTTGGAAGTAACAGATCAGACGGTGGGGGATGATGGGCTGACCATTACATTGAACACTGGTGCGACGATCACGTTAAGTGGCTTGGAAAACCCGCTGGCAGCGGATGCAATATTGTTTTCTGCAATTGACCCGATCATCGCTTGACGCCTGAGCCAACCTTTGGTCAGACTGGTGTGCGGTCCTACGCCGCCAGCATCAAAGGAACGGCAGATGGTACAGATTTCCCTCAACGACATTGAAAGCACCGTTCAGGCGGCGTTGATTGCGCATGGCGCGGGTGCCTTTGCTGCTGCCGAAGTGTCGCGCGCAGTGACGGCTGCGGAATCTGTGGGTAACAAAATTTGCGGTCTTTATTATGTCGAAAGCTATTGCCAGCAATTGAAAACGGGTCGTGTCAAAGGTGACGTTGTTCCGCTTGTCAGTACTCCGCGCAGCGCTGTTGTGCATGTGGATGCTTTGTTTGGCTTTGCACAACCTGCCTTTGCCTATGGATTACCGGTCGCACTTGATGCCGCGCGCCAATCCGGGATTGCGACGCTGGCAGTGGGGCATGCCCATACCTGCACGTCGCTGGGATATTTTACAGAACAGATCGCGCGTGCCGGGTTGATTGGTATTGGCTTTACCAATGCATCCCCGATTGTTGCCGCACCGGGCGGCAAGACCCGCGTGATTGGCACCAACCCAATATCCTTTGCCGTGCCAGACGGGGAGGGTGGTGTCGCGATGTTGTTTGATCAATCCACGACCACTGTGGCGCTGGGTAAGATCACGATGGCTAAGGCTGCTGGTGAAAGTATCCCTGAGGGCTGGGCGGTAGACGCGAACGGCAATCCAACGACCGACCCAGAGGCTGCGATAAAGGGGTCACTGGTGTCGATGGGCGGCTACAAGGGCTGGGGCTTTGGCCTGATGGCCGAATTGCTGGCTGCGGGTATGACGGGCGGTATCCTGTCCAAGGATGTGAAACCTCTGAAAGCTCCAGAGGGTCCACCGCATGATCTGGGCCAATATTACATCATAATCGACCCAACAGGTTCTAACGATTTTGCTGCACGACTGACGGCGTTATCTGAGGCGGCGTCACAAGACGAAGGCGCGCGGATGCCGGGGCAGGGCAAACAGCCTGCGGATCCGGTTGAGGTCGCAGATGCTGTTTGGGAGCAGATCAAAGGGTTTGCAGCGGTTTAACCACCTAGAGTCACTGCACCAATCAAGACTGTCGCTAACACAAACCCGGAAACTTTCTGAAAATGAAAGAACGACCGAATTCGGCTGCTTGCGTGTTCCACTTTGTGGTAATCTGAAGGTTCAATCAATGGGATCGCGTTTTCAAGCGAATACCAGAAACAATCCATCCCGCCGCGCTGGGTGAATTGCTCTGATCTGCGTGCCAAAATTGTGCCTACTCCTACCAACAGGATGAACCAAATCAGGGCGTATTGCGGATAGACACCAAAGCCGACCGTCACTTGTAAAAAGCGGTCCCAAATCATCCCAAGCATCTGATTAAACCAACGTCGTGGTTCTTGGCGCAGTGACGCGCTGATGCGTGTTTCGGCGCGATGGTTCAGACGGGCATAGGCAACCTGACGCGCAGCAGAATCTGCCCCCATTTTGTCCAAGGCCGACTGAAGGGCGTGATAAGGCTGTGGCGTATATCCTGTTTTGCCGGGGGCTTGTGACAGTCGCGCGTTGGAAACCCAATCAATCATTGGGCCAATATCCACTTGGGCAAGGTCATGCACCGCACCAGATGAATACCCGCCGAGTTGATCATAGCGAAAGCCATTAATGTCCATCGGCACCCAAGTGGAGTCTGTACGTTTCCAGCTGTGGGGCATTCGTGCCTGCAACGCACCTGCTGTGGCGTTGCGAAGCGTGAGCGAGGCGCTCGGGCCCCATTTCGCGTCTGCTGCTGGATGCTCTCCACTCGCGCTTGCGCCACGCCAAAGGAGCAATGAACCGAGATTTGCCTCAGTTAGATCTACTTCGCCCTCAAACGTACTTCCTTGAAGTTGAAGGTGCTGCTCAATCTTTGATCCGTTAAGCTCTACCTTTTTCTGGAAATTACTACGGCGAAAATAAGCCCCCCCTTGGACAACGATACCTTGAGCAAGAAAACTGTCTGAAAAAGTCGAATCTGACAATTCGATGAATGCGCCAACATCTGCATTTCTTAATTGCACAACTTTGAAAGATGAACCGTTGTTAAGGTAGATACCCTTGTTTACTTGAAGCCGATTTGCATTGAGCATGGCTTCGAAATTTGAATTTGACGCATCAAGAGCGCCCCCTATTTTTGCATCAACGAAAGACACGTCTTTGAACGTAGCTTCGCCATACAAATTAATGTCTGATCCGACCTCAATGCCATATCCATCAATCTTTCCTGAGAAAACTGAACTATTTGCGCTTAAAGTCCCACCAATACGTGCGGACACCAAATTCACAGCTGCAAACGATCCTTTTTTTCTGAGGAACAGATCTTTGCTTATCTGCGCCCTACCCAATTTGAGAGGGCCAGCAACTTTTGCTCCACCAAAATTCATGTAGCCATCAACGTGAACATCCAGCATTTCAACCGCATCTGCGAACTTTGCCTTATACGCACCGAAGTTTCCTAGGACGGTTAAATTCTCTGCCCAAACTGTTTTCTGAAAAAAACTACCGCGAAAATTTAGTGACCCTGCCACAGTTGTATTGCCCAAGTATGCGTAACCTATGACACTGTCACGGATTTGCAGACCGCCTGGAATTCTGCGGTCAGACAGATCGAGATGGGAAATATAGAGGCAAGATAGATTTACATTTGAAGACGCCCGCACTGCTATAAGATCGGGATTGGTGAGCAGTTCGACAATGAAATCTTCTGAAATGGCGATCGTATCCAATGTGGCTTGATCTGGATCGTCGCTTGCACAAATATCATCACTGTTTGTGACTGAATAACCCTGACCACTTCCGTAAAGACACACATCGTTCCAGACATAGCTTTCAAGTTCAGAGGCACCCACAGGCGGAGGTACAGGACATTCAGGCATCTCGATGACAATCGGTTCCTGGATCACGACGGGGTCCGCTTGCTGTGCATTTACGCTTTGGCTGGTGGTAACTGCGATGGCCGTACCGCAGACATATGATAAAATTCTTTTTGATAAACTCTGCATTAAAATTTGCTTTCTTCTAAACTTGCTGCGTCAGCCAAACTCCTGCGGCCATCAATGCGATGCCCCCGGCGCGCGCGAGTCCAAGTGGCGAAACCTGCGCGCCAAACAGGCCAAAGTGGTCAATCGCAGCTGCCGATAATAATTGCCCAAGCAGCACAAAGAACACGGCATTGCCGATGCCAAAATGTGGTGCAATGAAGGTGATCGACAGAACATAAAATGCGATCAATACGCCTGCCAGAAACAGATGTTTGGGCGTACCTGCAAAGCGGGTGAACGCCTGTGGGCCTGTTATCACAGCCACGCATAGGCTTACGACAAACGCGATCACGAACAAGACGGTGGCAGCCGCAGCGGGCGACCCGATGCGGGTGCCTAGGGCTGCGTTCATTGCAGCAAGGATAGGGATGCCGAACCCAGCAATCAGCATAATAAAGGCGTATTGGGCCATGTGTGGTCTTTCTGATCTGTGAATTGATCTGGATCATGGCGACAGGTGCCGAGATGGGCAAGCATGGATCAACACCAATGCCTTGAGTAAGGAAACCCCATGCGACGTTCTCTTTTCATATCTATGTATGTCCTTGGCCTGTCCGCCTTGATCGCATGCACGCCTGTGACGATGCCCGAAGCCCCAGAAGGCCGGGCCTTCTTTGCTGAAAACTGTGTCTCGTGTCACGGGACTTCAGGGCGTGGGGATGGCCCTTTGGCAACTGGACTGGCAATGAAGCCAGCGGATTTAACCGGATTGTCAAAAGGCAACGGTGGCACGTTCCCCACTGCGGTTGCGTTAAGTTATATCTATGGCGGACCCGAGCAGAACCATCTGGATCGCGTGATGCCACAGTTTGGCGGGGCAATGGCGGATGATCTGGTCCCGGTTGAGGTTGATGGCGTGTTGACGCCCACACCGCGCGTTTTGGCAGGGTTGTTGGTCTATTTGGAGAGTATTCAGCGCTAACCGCAGATGCCCTTAACCTCGACACCATCCCACGGCAGACGCAGGTCAAATTCACGACTTTGCGGCAGTGGTGCGACAGGCATGGCCCCGGAAATCAACGCATGCAGGCGTTTGGTGCGCGGTGCTTGCGGGGCCAAGGCACGACAACAGACAAATTCCTCAACAATTGATCCTTGCTGTTCAAATGCGAAATCCCCAAACTTGGTATCGTTTGCAATATCAAAGAGATAAGGATCAGCGCCGCCGCCGTGTTCGGATGCCGCACGCAAGGGGGAATAGCCCGTCGTCTTGCGGTTTTGCCACTGCCAAATGTGGGTCAATTCATGCGACAATAGCATCGCCGCGATCAACCCAATCTTATCAGGGTAGTCCGGTAAATAATCATCTAGATACCAATCCTTATCAAAAAGGATAGTGTTATACACGGCCACTGCGGCAGGTTTTGTCGTCACAATCGCCTCTTCTGCGGGCGGTAAAATCAATTCACGACAGGTGGTGCGGGGACGCGGTTTGCGCCGGAAGGTCACGGCGCGCGTGGGCGCACCATCATGCAGACGCACACGGTCCATATTCAATGTATCGCCGTGGATGGTGCCCAGAAATGCACGTTCATTGTCCGTCAAGGGACGTCCACAAGAGGCCAACAAAAGGATCAAAAGAAACGCGCGGATCATGGGTGCAGTAAGGCGCAGGATTGGCTGGGGGTTCAAGGGGAAACTTGCGTTGTCGCTTGACCACGGCGCGGCTTTGGTTGGGCCGTGGGCTGCGGGGCAAACATGCAGTTTCATTGCTTGCCCAAAACCTTGTGCATTGCCTTAAATTACCGATGACACGAGATCCAACAACAACCCATGAAATTGCCAAAGCCTAAGACGGTGAGTGCAGGTAAAAAGTCAGGTAACGTCAGTCTTTTTCATCGTCGTCTTTCTTGGGCGGAATTTCTGGAAAAACTGGTGGAATAGGCGTTGGCGTTGGGGCGGGATCAGGATTGTCGGACATAAAATATACTCCAAAATTATAAAACAAAACAACACGAGGTTAATCCCGACGCTCAATTCGGTCAATATCATTTGCATTTCACCCAGTTCCAAGGATGCCAGCGTCACAGCACAATCCCAAGACCGTGACGCCGCCGTGACGTTTGCGTGCGCGTCCCGGTGCACGATCTGATTCGACACAATTTGGAGTTGGATCACGCATGGCGTTGGTGGGGGCAGTACATTCGGTTGGCGATTCAATTGCCCGGCATCTGACCGGAACCCATGCTATTCAGCGCGCCCAGCAAGCAGCGCAGCCAAACCCCGATTTGCACTTGCCCGAGTGCTTGTTTGAACAGGTCTCTGGCGCGCAATTGAACAGCAACTTTGATGCAGGTGGTAACAAGATCACGCTGCATCTGTTTCGTATGAGCCAAGACAAGAACATGCGCACTGCCTCTGATCCTCGGTTTCCCGGTGATCCCAAGGCGCGGCCCTTGAGCGTTGAGTTATACTATTTGGTAACAATTTGGGCTGCTGACAGCCGGGATGAACAAACGCTGATGGCGTGGACGATGCTGGAGTTGGAAAAGGCGGCACTGCTGGATCAGGCGATCTTGCAGCCGCGCGCGCATTGGATGCCGGACGAAACTGTGCAGTTGCAACTCACCGAAATGGGTCACGAAGACATGATGCGCATCTGGGATGCATTGCAGCCGGATTATCGTCTGTCCTCGACCTATGTTGCGCGGCCTGTACGGATTGAAACAGGGCGTCACCGCGATGCCAGCCCCGTTATCGCCACCCGTTTGGATCTGGACGAAATGCGCGCGGAGGATGTCGATGCTTGACCGTTTTGATCAGCGCATCCTTGGCGGGTTTCGTGTTGTGGATCACCTGACAGGGGCAACGGTGCGCCGGGGGGTGCGGATTACGGCACCCGGTCTCAAAATCGCGCAAACAGGATCGGGTATCTGGGCTGTGCTTGAGGCAACGGGCATGCGTGCCTATGCCCGCGCTTTTGATCCGGTTCTTGCGCAAACCCCCCAAGATTTCCCCATCGAAGTGCATGACGATACCAGACGTTTTGATCCAATTAGCGTCAGCATAAGCCTGCCACGTGATGCAGATAGCGACGCAATTGATGGGCGTGTCGACACCCCCGTTGACTTCATTCTGCCGTCTGCACCGGGACGTGCCGCCCAAGCGGGGTGGAGCATGGTGACGGTTGAGGTGTTGACGCCACTAGGCGCGCCTGTGCGCGGGGCTTTGGTCATTATTTTGGATCAAGGCAGCGAAAATGAACGGGGCTGGGCCCTGACGGGTCAACGTGGACAGGCTGTCGTGCCACTGACGGGGCTGGCCCATATTCAGGACGCCCCACCGCCGCCAGAAGACGATGAAGAAGAGGACGAGGCGGCCCAAATCCCAACCGTGACTGCAGAAACCGTGCTTGATGTGCGCGTGGCGGTTGATCCTGCCCAACCGTGGCCTGCCAATCCGGCCACCTTACGCGCGGGGGGCGGCAACCTAAAAACCGCCGCTTCCGCTAACCCAATCACCCTAAAGGCCGGAGGTGAAGCGCACCTCGGTTTCACCCTTTCGCTAAGCTGATGCGCCGACGTGCGCGATACAGGAGGACACAATGGTAGAGCTACTGGCACCAGGCGTTTACACGATCGAGACCAGTTTTCGTGCGCGTTCAATTCAAGGGGTGGGCACATCGACCACCGGCTTTGTCGGGATGGCCCGGTCTGGCCCGGTGGGTGGGCCACCGCAACTGATCACGTCATTTGCGGAATTTGAACGGATTTATGGCGGTCTGAGCGATCTAGACGCCACTGGCCTTGGCAGCGCGCCAAAAACCAACTTTGCGGCCCACGCGGTACGGGCTTTCTTTAACGAAATGGGCGCGCGTGTTTATTTCAGTCGGGCATTTTCACCAGTCGCAGACAACCGCGGCGGCAAAGCCAAAGTGATCTTGAAAGATGCGGGTGCAGAAAGCTTTACCATCAAGGCGCGCTTCCCTGGTTCCGCTGGCAATGGCCGCTTGGATATTTCAGAAGCAGTGACCCCGGTGACGGATGAAGTGCTGAAAAACGCCCCCGTTGGTGCAATGGTGCGATCACGTGGCAAGAGCGAAAGCTCAGCCAGCTTGCAAGCTTCGGCACGTCCAGCAGTGATTGCGCCGGGTGCAGAGTTGAAGGTCGAAGTGGACAGCGGCCCCGAAGGCACTGCCACACTGAATGCAGCACCGGCGATCATTTCATGGGATTTACCAGCCGCAAATGTGGCTGTTCCTGCGGGTGCGTCGTTGATCATCACGGTGGATGGGCTGCGCCAGATTATTACGCTGGGGGGGGATGGATCGGACCAATCCTCTAATGACATTGTCAATTCAATCCGTGGTGGCCTGCAACGCGCATCAATCTCGCGCAGCGGTGAAACCGTAACAATCACCAGTGCCGTATCTGGCAGCGGCGTTTCTATGACGCTTGAAGCAAACGCGGTTTTGGCAGCGCCAGCCGTGACCCAAGCAGGCAGTGGCATTTCACGTATGGACGCGGTGACTGCCAGTGATTTGAACGCCGCATTGGTGACAGGGGGCGTTACAGGTGTACGGGCGTCTAGTTCTGGCACTGATGGCCGTTTGATCCTGACCAGTGACACGGCTGGTGTGAATTCTAAGGTGGATATCTCAAACACGGATGCAGATGTGTTGACGGCTTTGGGCTTCCAACAAGACAGCGCAGATGGGGCTGCGGGTGCGGATCAGGTGTTCTTTATCCGTGACAGTGGCGCACAGGTGGGTTGGAAGAAATACACTTTCAACGGTGGCACGACCTTGTGGGAAACCGACGATACGCTTCAGGACCCTAAAGCAGAGCTTGGCACCGATGGCTACATGGTCGCGGTCAACTTTATCTATGTGAATGCCGATGATGTGTTGGTCAGTTATGAGACGATGAGCCTTGTTGACGGGCATCCGCGGTATTTCCAAAATCGAATGAAAACCCTAAGTGATCAAGACATCGCCAATGGTGCGCAAGAACCTGTTGCTGATCCGCTGATGACCGAAATCCCGTCAACGATGAACGCAGTGGATGTTCATGCAGCGCTGTTTACTGGTGCGCCTGAGACAGGCAATGGCGTCAAAGCAACCTCGCATGTGTTGGATAAAGGCAGCGATGGCGCGTTGCCGGCGCTTGCTGATTGGGACGCAGCGTTGAACGAATTGGAACGCTATGACGACATTTCTATTGTCGCAGCACCGGGCAGTTCCGCCTATTCGCTTGTCGGCGCCCCGGTGCGTGGGTCACTGCGCACCCATGCTGCGAACAACGGTTTTCGCATTGCGGTGCTGGACCCCCCATTGGGCGAAACGCTGGATAGTTTACGCAACACGCGCGGCGAAATCGACAGCAGCTATACGGCGTTTTATGCGCCGTGGGTGCGCATCGCCAATCCACTGGCACGGCCCGGCAATGAATCGATCCCGCGCGAATTGCTGGTCCCGCCGTCTGGTGCCGTTTGTGGCATCTATGCGCGCAACGATCAGTTGCGCGGGGTCCACAAAACGCCAGCAAACGAAGTGATCCGCAGCGCGATTGGGTTTGAAACCGATTATAATCAGGCTCAACAAGGTGTGCTGAACCCGCTTGGCATCAACTGCCTGCGCACGCTCAAGGGGCGTGGACATCGGATCTATGGTGGCCGTCTGGCGACATCAGACCGCGAGGTGCTTTATGTCAGCGACCGTCGCTACCTGAACTTTATCAAACGCTCGCTCTACGAAAGCATGCAATGGGCGGTGTTTGAACCAAATGGGCCGGACCTGTGGACCAACGTGCGCGAGGCCGTTGCATCCTTCCTGTATAATCAGTGGTTTAACGGCGCGCTGTTTGGCGCAACCCCGGGCGAGGCGTTCTTTGTGATCTGTGATCGTTCGGTGATGACGCAAGCCGACCTCGATAACGGGCGGATGGTCTGTCAGGTGGGGTTGGCCCTGCTGAAACCTGCTGAATTCGTGATTTTCAACATCGGTCAAAAAACCGCCGATATGGGTATTTAAGGAGGAACTACGATGGCTCGCTCACTGCCGTATGGCAATTTCAATTTCCGCGTCCTCATCGACAACGACGAGGTGCTTGGCGGTTTCTCAGATGTCTCTGGCCTCAGTGCCGAGGTTAATATCGCTGAATACCGCGCCGGTAATGCGCCGGAAAACCACGTTGAGAAAATTCCCGGTGTGCACAAGTTTGAAAACGTCACGCTCAAGCGTGGCGTGGTCGATACCCAAGCGTTCTGGGACTGGATGAAGGACACATGGACCCTTGGCCCGGCTGCCAAGCGAGATGTGCGCATTGAGATGATGGATGAGGCGCACAACCCCGTTCAACATTGGGTGCTGCACGGTGCGGTTCCGTCCAAATACACCGGGCCGACGCTGGCCGGGGCGGGGGGCAATGAATCCGCGATGGAAGAATTCCAGATCGCGTTTGACATGCTCGAATTCAAGCAACTCGTGGCGTCCTCAGCCTAACTCAATACGGCATGGCACAGGTGGTGCCATGCCAATGTTCCCCCCTTTTCTTTGATCGGAGAATGCCCAAAATGCTGCAACGCCATGTCCAATTTGATGGGACGTCCCCAAACCTGCCGGATGATGCGGTGCGCTTGGATGTTGCCTGCTTCCTGGGCTATCTGGCGCTGCGCAAAGATGCCGTGGCCGATGAAGCTTTGGTGCATTGGTTTGATCGGCAAGGCTATTTAAGTCGCGCTGAGAAAGAGGGGCATACAGCCGTTGGGTTGATCGATAGGCCAATTCCGGTCAGGTCTTTGGCGGATGCCGAGGCGTGGTTTGATCTTAACCTGCGCTTGGATAAGGTTGCAGTTTTGGAAAGCTCTGCACTTTCTCAGGATCTAGGTGAGGTCGCGATTTCACCCTTCGCTGTGACAATTGATGGTAAGCTGCACGAAGTCGATTTGAACGGTGTGTCATCAAACATTGATGAGATCGCACAGCATCTTGATCAACAGTTCGCAGGTTTGGATATCTGGATACATCTGCGTGACGGTGAAAAGCGTTTGAGGTTGCGTCGTACTGCGAGTGCGGGCCCGGGCACCTTATCCGTGCTTGCAAATCCTGTACTAGGCTTTCACACCTCACAACATATTGCTGCCCGCCAGGTTGCTACGGCAATGGGCGCAGCCTTACGTCAATTTTTTGCGATGGGCGGACAGCAGGCCTATGTAGTCAGCTTTGACACCCCCGCACCTGTCCTTAGCCCTGCTGCGGCGCGCGCCGAAAAATTAGCGGCCCTACTGGACCTGCAAGGTCAGTCTGGGGCCATCGACAACAACAGTTTCAGTGGCGAGTTTCCAGCCGCCCATATAGAGGCAGGAACCCGTAGTGGTTTGACCCATTTGTTTGGTTTAGAGGATTTGGGCGCATTGATCATGCCCGATCTACCCGATCTGGTTGGCGACGATGATGTGATTTTGGGCGAACCTGACACAGGCCTGCGCCCCTTGGCAGGATTTGCCGAATGTCTGCCACCAATGCCTGCGACAACCAATGCCTTTGCCTCAGTGCTGCCCTTGCCGATCTGTGCATCCGGTGGTGCGGCGATCTGGGGGGCCGCACTGTCTCGTGTTACGCGATTTCTTGAGACGCATCGACGTGATGTCATGATGATAGCTACCGTGCCTGAAACCCAAAGTGGGCTTGATATAGCGCCTTTCATTCCGCGCTCAGAACTCTTGATGATGGCTGCCCCTTTTGCCGTGACGCCAGCATCAAACGGATTACCGGGCGGTGCTATGGGGGGGGATGCGGTGTTGTTGGGCCATATAACACGTCTGTTGTTCAGCACTGCACAGCATGGCAGTATGGCCGCCGCGCCACTTGCTCAGGTCACGGCTTTGGCGGGTAACTCACATACAAATCTGGATATGATTTGCCGCCTTGAAAAAGGGCCACGTGATATCCGGTATGCCGCTGATCTTACCACGGACGATGACCAACTTTGGCGCGCGGCACCTGCACGTAGGATGATGCAACGGCTGCTGAAACATGCTGCGCGGATGGGTAATGGGATCGTCTTTGAACCCATTTCCGATAGCTTGATGCGCCAGATTACGCAGTCTTTCGAACGGGTTTTACAAGACATCCAACAAAGCGGTGGTTTGCGTCCCGGACGCGACGATCCGGGGTTCAGCGTGATTTGTAACCGCACCAACAATCCCGAACGTGAACGTGATCAGGGGCGCATCAGGGCTGACATCAGTTTTCGCGCGGCGGTTCCGATTGAAATGATCCACGTCAGCCTGCCTATCTCAGGCGGTTTTCGCAGTGATGGGAGCCAGTCATGAGCAGCCCGTTGATCCCGAACCGATTTGAGGTGAAATTTTACACCGATCAAGGTGATGTCAAACTCTGTGGTGGTGCCTTTTCTGAGGTGTCTGGCCTTGAAGCGACGATGGAGCCACGGGTGATCCGCGAGGGCGGGCATTATCGCGGCGAATACCAGCGCGCAGGCCAAGTGACCTATGCGACCGTGATCCTGAAACGCGGGATCACATCCGCAAGCGACCTTTGGACGTGGTTTGATCTGGTCGGCGGTAACAAGACAGGCTTGCGGTTGCGCGCTGAATTAAGCCATTTTGAACACCAACGCGAAAGTGCTGAAAGCATTAAGAAAGTGTCGCGTTTTCAGTGGGTCATGCAGAACGCATTGCCCGTGAAATTCAAGGCTGCAACCTATACCGGCACCAGCGCCGAAGTCGGCGTCGAAGAATTGCATTTCGTACATGAGGGCCTGTCCTTTGCCCAAGGAGAAGCCGCATGAATGCTGTGATCAAACATGCCACGCTGACGCCGTTGACGGATGATACCGGTAAAAAAGACCCGAGTGCCAAGGCGCTGACCGTACAGTTCAACCCTGAAACGCTAGAGGTCACCGCGCGCTCAAAGCTGCAAGAAGAGACCGGCGAAAAGCAGGATCAAACCCCGGTTCAGGTGGTTGCCGGCACAGAACGCTCATTGTCATTGCAGCTGATTTTTGACGAAACACTGACCGGTGCGGATGTGCGCAATCAGACTTCATTGTTGATTTCGATGATGCAGGCGGGGGATGCGGTTCTCAAAGAATACGACAAGGGTAAGAAAGACAAAAAGGTCAAAGTCCCCAAGCTGGTTATCTTTGAATGGGGCAACTTTGCTTTCAAGGGTGTCATTGCTGAATGTAATGAAACGCTGGATTATTTCTCGCCCGACGGCGTGCCATTGCGGTCCTCCATCAGCTTTACCATGCAAGAGCGCGAGTCTGTTTTTGCCGCGGTGGAGGGCGCGAATGCGGCGTCTGGTGTGGATGGAGGCATGCCAGTGCCACCGGATACGCCGCTGCCATCCGGGCCAGATGTGCAATCGATGATCAAGCAGAACGGCGGCGAAAGCCTGCGCGACAGCAGCACTGAAGAGGTGTTTACCGAACCGACACCTGACACCGAAGAAGGTGGGAGTGTACGCGGTGCGTTGGGTGGATTTTCGGAAAGTGCCTCGTGGTCTTCAAAGAACGGCGCGGTCAATGCATCGGCCAGCGTAAGCGGTGGGATGGATGCGGTGAACGGGCTGGGTGGTGGCTTGGGCGGTGGTGCAGGTGCCGGGGCTGGCATCAAATTTGGTCTGCCTGCCACAGCAATTGCCTCTGGTAAAATTGGGTTGGGTGCCGGGTTTGATTTAGGGATCAGCGCGGATGTTGGCTTTGACGCTGGTATTGGCGGTTCACTGCGTGGGGGCATTGATCTTGGCGCAGGTCTTGATCTGTCGGCAGGTGATAGTTTGGGACTCGATGCGTTTGCGGGGTTGAACCCACCCAAGATTGATCTGGGTGGCAAGCTCGCCTCGGGTATGTCCGCACTAGAGGATTTAGGTGCAAGTTTCAGCGGCGGTGCCTCTGCGGGCGGTGACGGTGCAGCACTTTTTTCCGCCAAGGCAGATGTTGGGGCCAAGGTTGACCTAGGCGCGCTCTTGTTTGGGGAGAATGACCCATGAACGTCGATATTCAGGAAATCACTGCCGAAGTTGAAGATGTGGTAAGCCGCGAAAAGCGCAAGCCCAGCAATCAGGGTCAGGGCGCAAGTGCAGAACGTATGACCCAAATGATGCGCCGCTTGAATGAGCGTGATCAATGGATGCGCGAAAGGCTACAGCCATGAGTGGTTCTGTCACCAACACGCGCCCGACCATTGATGTGGCGGATGAACAGCCAGAGATGCTGAATGCGTTGATCCGCGAAGTGACGGTGTGCGAGGCGCAGGGTGGTTTGGCCCGTGTCGAGATACGCTTTGACAATACGGCGGAACATGACGGCGTTGGCATCGATTTTGCTTTTGAATATTCCGACACGGATGTGTTGCGGTTGGGAACTGAACTGCGCGTGCTGTTCCCGGCGCGTGACCCTGAAACGAATGAGGACACCCCACGCGAGGTTTTTGCGGGCCGTGTGAGCGCCATCGAATTTGTCGGGGCTGCCAATGGCAACGCTGAAATGGTGGTTATGGCCGAAGATCACCTGATGCCTTGGCGGATGCGGCGCCGCACCCGTGCGCTTGAAGGCAAGCCACTAAAAGATGTGATCAAGGATTTGGCCAAAGACGCTAAAATGCCTGATCCGATTTTGGATTTCCTCTCGAATGAAGTCGTGACCCGCCATCAAGTCGATGAGACTGATTTGTCCTTCCTACGTCGGTTGCTGTCAGACTGGGACGCAGATGTGCAGGTTGGGGATGGCAAGCTGACCATCGCGCCGCGCGCTGATATTGAACGTGGTGTTGTGCCGCTGTCCTATGGTTCCACGTTAGAGCAAGTGCGCATTGTCGCGGATGTCGCACACCAGCGCGGACGCTATTCACTGTCTGCCTATGATCACATTCAAGGCTCTCCAATCTTGGCTGAAATGGCCACCTCTGCACTTGGTCCCGGTGAAGGACGCAAAGGGCCAGAGTATCTGGAAGGGTTTGGGGCGACCATGTTCCACCAATCCGCCGCCCCCGTCACCACAGAAGATGAAGCACAGGCGTTAATCGATGCGTATGGCGCGCGCCAATCGCGCCGTTTTGTCACGGCACACGGTGTGGCGCGCGGCAATCCTGAAATTCGGGTTGGGACACATTTAGAAATCGACGGCGTGGGCGGGCGATTTTCCAATATCTACTACGCCACTTCAACGCGCCATCACTATGGCCGCTCCACCGGCTATATCACTGAATTTGAGGCTGAATGTGCCTTTTTCAAAGGGGAGATTGCAGCATGATCCAGCACCCATCAACAGCATTTGGCGGCGCGCCAGTCTTGGGCAAAGTGATCGCGGTCAAGGATCCCGAAGGCATCGCACGCGTGCAAGTCACCTATCCGCTGAACGCCGAAGCGGATGATATCAAAACCGAAGCTTGGGCTGCCGTTGCCTCGCCTTTTGCGGGCAAAGAACACGGTGCCTATATGTTGCCAGGTGTTGATGATGTGGTGGTGCTGACTTTTCTCAACAACGATCCTCGCAGCCCTGTTGTGTTGGGCTCGGTCTGGACCGGACAGGCCAAGCCACCCGAAGAAGGCAGGGCAGAACAAACCGACAGATGGATCATGAAAGGCCGCAAAGGCACCAAGGTTGCGATGATTGAGGCCGAAGATGGGGCACCCTTGATTGAGATCACAACACCGGGCGGCAATGCGATCACAATGGCGGATGACGGCACCAAGATTACCATTTCTGCGTCTGGTGGCACCTCAAAGATAGAGATGGACAGCAGTGGTATCACGCTGACCTCTGCCAAGGTGTCGATCAAAGCACCTGAGGTCGAAATCAACTCTGGCAAAGTAGCTGTTCAAGCGGCCCTTAGTGATTTTTCAGGCGTGGTCAAAGGCAATGTGGGCCAAATGACAACGGTTGTTGCCTCAACCTACACGCCGGGCGCGGGGAACATGTTGTGAAGCATGACACCATGATAACGGGTCTGTCGTTAGAAGGCGGCATCAAGGTTAAGCCGCCAACGATCTTGGCCTATCCCGAAGACGATTTTATCGCGGCGTTTCTTGAAGACATGCGCGCGCCTGATTGGGCTACCCGTCTTGAAACCCGTTCGGTCTTTGAAGGTAGCGGGACAACACCTGAACTTGGCCAGCCTGTACACCGTGTGTTCCATATCGTTGTTGTTGATGCGCGGTGCATCACTGCGGGCGTGCCACGCTTGGACCCCGCCAAGATTTCCAGTTCGGGGTTGGTTGTGCGTCGCGTGCGCACTGGCGGTGAAGACGCGTGGATGCGGCGCAATGATCTGCCGATTGGATGGCAAGGGCCGCCCTCTGGCAGTTTGGATGCGGGAACCGATTATGACCCCAATGCGGGTCTGCGTCGCAAGCGTTTGGAAGGCAAAAATGCCAAACTTCTTGCACGGCTCGACCGTTTGCCGGGACAAGGTGAAATGGCGTCAGAGGCAGAAATTCCGCTGTTCGCGGTGCCACCGGATGTGATGACAAACACCGGCATGACACTGCTTTATGGTTTCTTACCTCTCAGCAGCTCAGAGACCGAGCCAGAGCCAGATACAACACCGCCATTCGCCCTTGGTGATGTGCGTGAGCGCGTGCCTGTCTTGCTGCGCAACAACCGTGCGGGCAGTACCTTACCCCCTATCAACCGCACGGTAACCCGTGCGGAGATGCTACGGCCTGAAGAGATAAGTGATGCAAACCTTGGGGCTGGTCTGCGCACGTTGAAATCTGCGCTCACATGGCTCAGCCAAGAAACAGCCGCGTTTAATGATGGTGCCGCGCCGGGGATCGGTAATGCCTTGGGTGACGTGACTTTGGTGGGCGCGGCCAACAGCAACTTCTTTGAATTCCTGCGCCTGTGTTACCGCGCCTTCATCTTGCAAGAACCGGGCGCGCCAACCTCTGTGCATATGCCCGATTACTGGCCGACCATCAGCGCGTGGACAGAAAGCCAACTGGTCACATCGGCCTTTGCAGCAATGTCAGCGCGCTGGGCGACGGTGTCACCCATGACCCCACAATTCCCGGCGATTGGGCTGACCTACAGGGTGCGGTGTTTCTTGCGCATCGATGATTGCCCCGGCTGCCCGCCGCGCATCATCTGGTCGACGCCCAGCCCCGATTGGAAAATCCGTCCATGGTTCTTTGGCGGCGATGGACCACCGCGCCAGATCGAGATGCCCGCCTTGAGCCTCGACTCGCTCAAGGCGTTGAAACCTAATGTCGCCGTCAAAGTACCGCCAGAATTGCAGCAGCATCTCGACCGGATTAATCTGGGTGATTTGATGGACGGCAAGCACACAAAAACCTCGCTCAGCTTTGGGATGATCTGCGGATTTTCGATCCCGATCATCACCATCTGCGCATTCATCATTTTGCAGATATTCCTGCAACTGCTGAACATCATCTTTTTCTGGCTGCCTTATGTGCGCATCTGCATTCCCTTCCCACAGGTCTCAACTGAAGAGGAGGGCAACTGATGGCACAGGACCTGCGCAACCCCGCACGGCCCAATTTACCGATTGGCTGGCCGTTGATGCCAACGCCGGACGCGACGGGCAGTTTGCAGTGGCCAAACTTGGACCAATCGATCCGCGAAACGATCCGATCCTTGTTGGTCACACGCCCCGGTGAGCGGTTGTTGAACCGCAATCTGGGGGCAGCCTTGCAAGAGTTTGTACACCAACCAAACACATTGGTGACGCGTCGCCGTATGCATGACCGGATTGCGGAAACACTGGTCAAATGGGAACCGCGCATCGCCATTGATGCGATCGAACTTGAGCCTGAGGGCGACAACGAGGAACGCGTGCGCGTCACCCTGCGCTATCGCATTCGCCGCACGGGGCAATCTGTTGCCCTTGGTCTGTCGCTCGGAATGGGAGGATAATA
>CALKXT010000004.1 GCA_938003685.1 uncultured Sulfitobacter sp.
GAAAAGGCAGTCGCGTTGACGATTGCGACCGGGACAAGATGTGCCAATGCGTGATCAAGGAAAGGCCGGGCGGCATCGGCCTTAAGGGACGGCACGAACAGGCCAACCGCGTTAAATCCGCGTTCTCGCAAGGCGGCGATCATCGCATCAACTGGGGCTGTGTCGGCGGCGGTCAAATAGCTTCGATAAAAGGTAACTGCGACAGTGGGACCATCGTTAGAAGCCTCTGGGATCACTCCTTTTTCAGGATCGTAATAGCCACAAGCGGGCACTGTTTTTGCCCCCAAAACCGGACCTGCGTAAAACCCTGCGGCCAGTGCAAGCTGCGCCAGCGCTGCTTGGGCCGCCACGGTGCCACCAGCATCACACAGATGCGATAGGCGACGTAGGGTTGAGATGGGCAAAGTGGAATGTGCATCAAGTGCCGGGTCTTCGCGCCCGTCAGCAGGTAGAATTGCCAAAGCTATGTTGTTTCGGCGCGCAAAATCTTGCACTTGCATGATGCCATATGCCCAGTAGTTCTCACCACCGATCAGTCGAATCAAGATGCCTTTGGCCCCGGTTAGGGTCGCCTCAACATAGTTATCCACTGACGCCGGATGGCGCAGTGCAACGAGGTTGCACAAACGCAAGGTCGGCAGTTTTCCCTCAGGTCCACCACCGCGATGCCAGCCTGCCCCGAAAGCACCAAGGTCACTGTCGGAAAAAGACAGCACCACCAGATCAGCGGGGGTTTGCCCCGGATCAAACGGGGTGTCCGTATCCTCCAGCCCATGGCTTTCGCGGAAGACGACATGCATGGATCAGGCGCCCAGCGTTTCGCGGATTTTGGCGAGGTCAACGTGATCATGTTCAGCGATCACAACCAGATGTCCCGCGCGCATGTCACTGCCCCATGGGCGGTCAAATTGCTGACGCACACGTGCCCCCACCGCCTGCACCAGCAAGCGCATGGGTTTGCCTGTCACAGCAACATATCCTTTGACGCGTAAGATGTGTTGTTCGGTTGCAAGACGTTCGATGGATTTGACCAAGGCATCGACATCATCAACCTCAGGCATTGGGATCACAACGGTTTCGAAATCATCATGTTCGTGGTCATCGTGTCCATCGTGGTGTGAGGGACGCGCGGCGAGGTCATCTTCGGCCTGTGCATTCAGTCCCAATACGACGTTAGGGTCGATCACGCCTTCACTCATTTCGAGGATCGGGATTTTGCGAGGGCTTTCCGCTTCGATCACCTTGCGTGCGGCAGCAAGGCCATCGGGGCCAGCGAGGTCAGCCTTGGACATCAAGATGATGTCAGCGCAGGATATCTGATCTTCGAAGACTTCCGACAACGGCGTTTCGTGATCAAGGCTTTCATCGGCCAAACGCTGCGCATCGACGGCGGCAACATCAGCAGCAAATGTTCCGGCAGCAACAGCTTCGGCATCTGCCAGCGCAATCACGCCATCAACGGTGATCTTGGATCGGATCGCAGGCCAGTCGAATGCTTTAAGCAACGGCTTAGGTAAGGCCAGACCAGACGTTTCGATCAAGATATGATCAGGGCGTGTCGGCATTGCCATCAATGCCTCAATCGTTGGTATGAAGTCATCAGCAACGGTGCAACAGATGCAACCGTTGGCCAGCTCCACGATGTTTTCCGCAGGACAATCCTCATCCGCGCAAGATTTCAGGATGTCACCATCAACGCCAACCGTGCCAAATTCATTGACCAATACGGCCAAACGACGACCTTTAGAATGGGTCATCAAATGGCGGATAAGCGTTGTTTTACCCGACCCCAGAAATCCAGTGATCACAGTGACGGGAATTTTTGCAAGATCGGTCATTTGGGCAGCTCCAATGGTGGAATACGGGCAAGGCTTTGTTTGCGGAAAATAACGGGGCGTTCACGCCACGGGACAAGGCCATCTGTGGTGGCGGCATAAGCGGCAGCACCAGTTAAAATATCTGCGGCATCATCCTTGGTCAAACGGCCATAGACATAAGTCCATTTGCCCGGTTCAGACAGTGCTACAGCCGCGCCTTGTGAACAGGCAGACAAGCATTCGACGCCGACGATGTTAACGCCTTCTGGCGTGTCCATTTCGGTCAAAGCAGAGTGCAACAATGCGCCGGGGCGCGGTGCATCTTCTTCCAGCACTTCGCCCGCACGGCATGTCGTGCAGACGTGTAATGTGACGGTCATTTAGGCGTCCTAACGTGGTCAGCGGATCAAGCCAGCGGCCTATCCTATTGAGGGGTGTCGGGCAAGTTATGCCCGATTATTCGACAGTCAGCATGGTGCTGGCAGAAATTGGCGTGCCCCCGACAGAAAGCGGGCGGTGATCATTGCTGTTCAGTGTCACTTCAACTTTGATGTCGCCCTTGGGCAGTGACGCGATATGCATCCATTCGCCATAAAGCCGCGATAGTTTTTCGCCGTTAATGTAGACATGTGCATGGCCCTTACCCGGTTCATGGGCAAGACTGGCACCTTCGGGACTGAAGGCAAAGTTATCGACCGTGACGTGCAGGTTATAGCCCGTCATTGGATCAGGTTTCAGCATCATCGCAACGCTGGGCGCGTTTTCTGCAGGAACGTCCATTGGCGTGTCATGCATCATGTCGTGATCCATATTGCCATGGCCCATTGCAGCATGATCCATCTGTGCAGCGCTGTGCGCGGCAGGGCTCGCGTGGTCGTGACCATCAAAAGTAATACCGTTGCCTGCCGCGATGACAAAACCAACGCCACCGCCAAAGACCAGACCGATGGCAAAAAGCGCGAGGCTTCTATCCATTTTCCCGCTCTCCTTCGCGTTGCCAGAAATAGCCCGCGAAACAGCCGACCAAGACCCAAGTTGCTAATCCAACACCAAAGGCGCGCGCTGCAAACAAGGCACCTATTTCAGTTGGCACAGGTCCGGTGAACACATCTGGTTCAGGTGCGCCAATGAGATGAGGCGCGGCCAGCAAGATCACAGCGACGCCCCACATGGTCCAATTGCGACCAAAGGCCAGCAACCACATCGCGATGCCTGCACCAATCACAGTTGCCCACCACCAGATTTGGCGCGCGCCGACATCGGCAGCGGCCACGCCCGGCACCTCGGGGGCAAGGGACAGACCGGGCGCAAAGTGGAAAGTCACAAAGCCCGCGATGCCCCACAGGATGCCTGTGCGACCATCAATCTGCGCACCGTTCTCTTCAGCAACGCTCATGAGGGCGACAAGCATCAGCGTGTAGCCTGTATAGGTCAGCATGGTGAAAATCACGCTGAGCCCGTCACGCATTGCGTCAAAACCGTGAAGGTCAGGATGCGCGCTGATGGCCTCAGCACCGAAGTGTACCAATTCGCCACTTTCGTAAAGTTCTGCGTGCAGCAACACAGGTTGCACAAAGATAAGTTGCAATATGCCCGCGATCAGGCCTGCCGCCGCACCTGCGAACAGCGACGTTATCAGAAACCTCTGAAACATTGGATGATCCTCGATGTGGTGTGTCGCGCGACAAAGATCGTCACGTCAGGTTATCCCCTGCGCAAACGCAATTACGGGTCTTGTCATACGACAAGCCCGCCACAGTCACGCGACTAAAATGTGAATTAGTGGCAGGGAAAACCTGTTGCGTGGCGCACATCGTGTGCCGCGTCATGCAAAGCAGCCGCTTGTACGTGGCCAGTCAACGTGATCATCGCAACACCGATCAGTGCAGCAAACAAGGCTGGAACAAAGCGGGCGCGGCTGGCGCTAAGCGTTTTTGTCATCGTGGTCATATCTATACTCCTTACCGTCACACCCGACGGCATGTTGCGTTTCATTCACGCTTGGCAGGTCTCCTGGCTCGCGGGTCGTGGCCTTGGCCCGCCTTCCCTACCCTTCTTAAGGTAAGTGGCTATTGGACTTTGGCTCACCGCTTACAGTCGCGGGGGCGGCTTCGGCTTCGGGTGTCTTTTGACAACGCCCTTACTGAATTCCCTTTTCGGTCCCACACCAAACGGCGCTTTTCGGAACACCAAGCTTCTCTAAATACGCATTTTGCAGGTCCAAACGCAAGGTAGATTTGCGACAACATAAGCGATGGAAACGGTTCTTCTGGCCACAATTGAGCAAGACGCGCATAACAAACACCATACAAGCCGATTCCATACTGCGAATCTTTGGCTGTAGAGGAGCATCCATGCCCACGAACCGCACCACACTTGCGATAGTATATTCGCTGCTCGCGTTGGTACTGTTCGATGCAATGGGCCTGATCATCAAACGGCTTTCTGTCGACTATGGCGCCGCGGAACTTTCTGCTTATCGCAACCTATTTGGATTGATTCCTGCCGGTATCGCGCTTTGGTGGTCTGCCGATTGGCATGTGCGCGGGCGACTTATGAAAGTGCGGCAATGGCGGCTGGCGATCACACGCGGGGTTGTCCTGACCTTCGCGCAATATTTCTTTTATCTGTCGCTGGGCTTGCTCAGCTTTGCCACAGCATCAACCATCACATATGCCAATGCGTTGTTTATGGTGGCGCTTGCCGTGCCCTTGCTGCGCGAACAGGTTGGGGTGGCCCGTTGGGCCGCTGTGTTGATCGGCTTTGTCGGCGTGATCATGGTCGTTGGGCCGGGGCGTGATACGTTTTCTAGTGCTGCGTTGCTGCCTTTGGCCGCGGCGGCCTGCTATGCCCTGACCGGTATCACCGCGCGTATGATGGATGACGATGTGCCAACGGCCTTGATCAA
>CALKXT010000005.1 GCA_938003685.1 uncultured Sulfitobacter sp.
AGCAATGGAAAGCGCATGTCGTAACAAATACTGAGACCAATTTTGGCAAACGGGGTTTGCACCACAATGGCCTGTACGCCAGGGCGATATCCGGCTGATTCGCGATAGGTTTCTGTTTCGTTAATCTGGACATCAAACATATGTATCTTGTCATATCGCGCCGCGATTGACCCATCTGGCGCGATCAAGAAACATCTGTTGGCAAACCGACCATCTGCGTCCGTCGTCTTGAGGGCAAGCGACCCAATCAAAAGCCAGATACCCGTATCAGCGGCAACATCGCGCAAAGCTGCCAAAGTGATGTCTTCCGCCTCGAGCTGCAAAACACTATTTTGGTGTTCGCGACTGGTCGAGAGGCAATTTGTGACCTCTGGAGTTAGCACAAACTGCGCGCCCTGCGCTGCGGCATAGCGCACCATCTGAACCGTCACAGGCAAATTTGCCTGCGGATCATCTGACACGTTAAGTTGCAGCAGCGCAGCTTTCATCACGCAGCCAAAAGCGCGTCGAGTTTACCAGCACGTTCCAACGCATGTAGTTCATCGCAGCCACCAACATGGGTATCACCAATAAATATCTGCGGCACAGTGCGGCCCCCATTTGCGCGCTTGATCATTTCTGCCTTACGCCCCGGCTGTGCCAACACATTTACTTCGGAAAAGCTAACGCCTTTTTGCTTCAACAACCGCTTGGCCGCGTGACAAAAGCCGCACAAAGGCGAGGTATATAATTCTACAGGTTTCATGGCGTATTCCCTTTCAACAAAAGCGTTGGAAAGAGATTTAGGTGTCTTTGACCACGCGCGCCAGTGTTACGATACGCACAGGCCCCGAACCTGCATCAAGGCATGCCTGTGCGGTAGCAGTTAACGTAGCACCCGATGTCATCACGTCATCCACCAATAGGATCGGGCGGCCGACCAAACGATGGCGCCGCTTGGGATGAATTCGAATTGCATTTTGCACTGCCGCGTGACGTTCTTGACGGCCCAGCCCATCCAATGATTGTGTCCGACGATACCGCTGCAACAAATCAGGACACCATGCATGATCTGTCCTTGCTGATAACGCTTTGGCCAATAGCGCAGACTGATTGTAGCGCCGTTTGATCATCCGCAACCAGTGCAAAGGGACAGGTGCAATCAATGTATTTTCAGGCAAAATTCCATGCAGCACGTTCGCCATCCAAAGCGATGCGGGGCGGGCAATTTCCTGACGATCACCATGTTTGAGGGATAATACCAACTTGCGGCCCATATCCCGATACGCCAATGCTGCACGCCCCTGAACCCAAGGTCGCGGCGTTTCAAGACAAGCATCACAATGTGGTGAACCTACTGTATCGACGCCGGGCAATGGTACTCCGCAACTGTCACAAACCGTGCCACCAACAAATGCGGTATCACGCCAACATGTGCCACACAGACCAAAATCACTATCGACCACAGTACCGCACGTCAGACAGCGGGCTGGATAAATCACATTTAACGCGGTTTGAAATCCTTGTGACAACATCCTATTGATCCCCAATGACCGCACAGCCAAAAATGACAGATCTCAATGCACTTACCAAACGCCGCGCCCGCGCGACCCCAGATGGTATGTTTTTGCATCAAGCCGCGGCAGACGAGATCAAAGATCGTATAGAGTTGGTTAACAAACCGTTCACATTACCGGGAATCGTTACAGATTTTCCTGACTTCTGGGCAGCCCAATTACCGGGTTCAATAGTTGTGCCCGCAGTTGATGTATTAACATTAGAGCAAAACCAACATGATCTGATCGTCCATGCAATGTCGCTACACTGGGCAAATGACCCTGTGGGTCAATTGATCCAGTGCAAACGCGCTTTGAAAGAGGATGGGTTGTTTCTGTCGATTGCCTTTGGCGGTCAGACCTTACACGAATTACGCGCTTGTCTGGGTCAAGCAGAGACCACAGTAAGCGGTGGTCTATCCCCACGTGTGGCACCTATGGGTGAACTGCGCGATATGGGCGCGCTGCTGCAACGGGCCGGTTTCGCCTTACCTGTGGCGGATGCTCTACCCTTACGGGTTGAATACGACGACGCGTGGCATCTGATGCGTGATCTACGTGCGATGGGTGAAACCAATGCCTTGGAATCCCGTCTGCGCCGCCCAACTGCACGCAGCGTCCTGCAACACGCAGCAGACCTTTATCAAAAATATTTCGCCGCAGAAAATGGCCGCGTAATCGCAACCTTTGAATTAATATTCCTCACTGGCTGGGCTCCGCATGAAAGCCAGCCCAAACCGCTGCGCCCCGGATCAGCCAAACAGCGGCTATCAGACGCTCTACGCACTGATGAGACAAAACTGCCCAATTGACCCCACAGGCAAAGGGTCTATTTCATCAACGATCACAAAGTTACCAAGGACAAATGAATGCAGGTCACATGCCCGGAACATGCCCAACCCGACCATCCAAAACTGCCGAAACCCAAAGTGGGCATTTTGCTGGCAAACCTCGGCACACCTGATCACTATGATTACTGGTCAATGCGTCGGTATCTGGGTGAGTTTCTGTCTGATCGCCGCGTCATTGATTACAGCCCATGGCTTTGGCAGCCTTTGTTACAGCTGGTGATACTAACCAAGCGTCCCTTTACGAGCGGCGCAGCCTATAAATCCATTTGGAATGAGGCAGACGGTGAAAGCCCTCTCATGACCATTACCAAAGCACAAACCGCCAAGATCAAGGCGTCTATGCAAGAACGATATGGCGATGATGTGATGGTCGATTTTTGCATGCGCTATGGCAACCCATCAACGCAATCAAAGGTCGCTGCGATGACGGCAGCCGGGTGTGATAAGATTCTGTTTTTCCCACTGTACCCACATTACGCAGGTGCCACATCTGCCACTGCAAACGATGCGTTTTTCGCAGCCCTTGGCAAGGAAAAATGGCAGCCTTCTGCGCGCACAGTCCCTGCATATTTTGACCGTGCAGATTATATTGACGCTTTGGCGAAATCCATTGAAAAAGCTTATGCTGCGACTGAAACGAAGCCAGATATCTTGATCTGCTCGTATCATGGCGTGCCGATTCGCTATCTGATGGAGGGTGATCCCTATCACTGTCAGTGTCAGAAAACGACGCGCCTGCTTAAGGAACGGCTGGGCTGGAATGACACCCAAATCATGACCACATTTCAATCCAAGTTTGGACCTGAAGAATGGTTGCAGCCCTACACTGTTGAAGAGGTCGCACGCCAAGCTGAAGCTGGGAACAAGAACATCGCGGTCTGCGCCCCTGCGTTTTCAGCAGATTGTATTGAGACCCTCGAAGAGATCAACGAAGAGATCAAAGAGAGCTTTGAACATGCCGGTGGTGAACACTTTACCTATATCCCCTGCCTCAATGACGAGGACGCGCATATCGCTGCGTTAACCAATATTATCGAGGAAAATTTGCAAGGGTGGCTGGATTAAACATTCAGCAACTTATCCCTAGAATGCAAAAAAGGCGGTGTTAAAACACCGCCTTTTTCATTTTAGAAACCGTAACTGGCTTAGTCAGCAGCAACAGCAGCAGCAACCACGACCAGCAAAAGCAGCGGGATCAGGATGCCGGTTGAAGAAGAAGAAGCTTCTTCAACAATAACAGGCGCTTCGATGATTGGATCTGCCAAAGAGCCGGCAAATGCAGTTGAAGCAGCAGCTGACAAAGCAGCGGCGAGTACTAGTTTTTTCATATCTTTATCTCCAGAAAAGGCGTGCTGCACAAACGCACATACACGCACCCAAGACTTACCTCGTGCAACTTTCTAAACAACATCGCTGGGTGAATGCAAACCCGGATTCCGTTTTTCAACCGCACAATCAGCGCAATGTCGTCAAATAAGCAACACTTGCGTGCCCACATTGGCCATCGCGTAAAGCTCTTCAATATGTTGATTGTACAGACCGATACATCCATTCGACGACTTGCGGCCAATCTTGCGTGTGTCATGCGTGCCATGGATACGATAGTAGGTCCAGCTTAGGTGCAATGACCGTGTACCCAACGGGTTGTCAGGACCGGGGCCAATGAACGGAGGCCACTCAGGATTGCGCTTGAGCATCGAAGGTGTCGGACGCCAAGATGGTTTTGGGTCCTTCAAAATGACCTGGGTTCGACCACGACGGGTTAGATCATCGGTCAGTGGCACACTTGAAGGATACAGTTTGTAGATGCTCTGGTCTTCAGACCAGTAGTGAACTGCGCGGCTGTCGATATCGACAAGGATCGCACCTTTATTCGTGTTGGTGAAATAAGGCCGCCAATCCAGTGTCCGAAAGCTTGAAATATTGCGACGCACTGATTCAGTCAGATCACGTTCATTTTCTGTCGTCGCGGCAGAGTTCACTGCCGCTGTATCTTGCGCAAGAGCAGGTGTCGCCAGCATTGCAGCAGATCCAGCTAGAAACGCGCGGCGGCTGTTTATGGAAAATCGCTTATCAGACATCTCATGTCTCCATTAATTAGCGTTTTTGGTATTTGCAGCACATATATGGCGCGAAAGACGCAGTATCAAATCAAACCAACGTCATCTGGCAGAGTAACGCCGATGTGCGTTTGAACTGCAACGCATCCCATTGTAAGGCAGAAAAAACCAATTTGCGTGGAGCAACGCCGTGATCCGTATCCTTTCTGTTTTGTTAAGCCTGACGATTGCCCTATCTGCATGTGTTCCAGCGTCGACCACAACCGGGGCTGACGGCAAAGCGGTGCCCAAGGCATACAAGATACGCAAGGGCGATACCGGAAAGATCCAGTTCCGCATGCTTGATTCAGTCAATGCGCTTCGCGGTTCAGCAGGACGCGCACCGGTGCAGCTTAACCCACAACTGAACGCTGCCGCCGCAACGCATTCACGTGACATGGCAGTTCAAAACCGCCCTTGGCACTTTGGTTCAGACGGTTCATCCCCTGTCGATCGCATTCAGCGCGTTGGATATACAGGCAAGCTCGTTGGTGAAGTCATTTCAGAAACCTATGAATCCGAGCTTGAGACATTGGCAGCATGGATGGAACAACCAGACACACGCCGCGTCATCATGTCAGCGGATTCCCGTAATATGGGTTTCTCATGGCATCAAGAAAGTGGCGGAAAAATCTGGTGGACGCTGGTGATGGGCAACTGATCTGGCGGATCAGTACCTACTACCCATTTATGCGTTGATCGCGATTGGCGTGCCGTCACGCACCATCGCATAGACATCTTCCATCTGCTTATTGGTCACTGAGATACATCCCCAGGTCCAGTCGCCTCTGTCTTTCTTGCCGGGCTTCTTTTGACCATGGATAAAGATATCACCACCCGGTGATTTACCCATTTCTTTCGCAACTTCGCGATCCGTTTCGTTCGGGTATGAAATACCCAGCGACAGATGGAATTTACTGTTCGGGTTACGACGGTCGATCCGATACAGCCCCTCGGGCGTGCGGCCATCACCTTCAAACGTCTTGTGACCGATAGGCGCAAAACCCAGCTTGATCTTATAATCTTCAAGCACTTTATCGTGGTGCAACAGCATCATCCGACGCTCTTCTTTATTCACGATGACATATGTCACCTCTGGCCCATTGTAGCGTTTAAACTTGCTAGAGCTACAAGCCCCCAACGCAACCAATGCGGTGCCACCAAGAATCAGATTTCTGCGTTTCATGTCCTGCCGTCCCAAATCTTCAAGCTATTCCAGCCCTTTGAAAGTGGCCTACCACATAGCTCAAAACTTCGCAGTCAAAAAGAGGTGATCAAAATTTCACACTAAGCGGTGTTACCAATTGGCAATCCTTTGCGCATCATGTGGGTTTGGTAAAGCACGCCGCCAATTCAACATGTGAAGACCAACGAAATTGATCCACAACTTGCACCCAGTCCAATACATATCCCGCCATCACCAGCACATGCGCATCACGCGCAAATGTCACTGGGTTACAGGAAACATAGGCAATCTTTGGCACCGATGTTTTTGCCAGTTCTGCAACTTGTCGTTCTGCACCAGCACGCGGTGGGTCCAACACCACGGCTTGCGTCTTTGCCAATTCGTCAGGCAACATAGGACGGCGATACAAATCACGAGTTGCCGTGGTGACAGGTTTTAACCCTTCGGCCATCCGCCAACCGTGATCAAGCGCCGTTAGCATTTCTGCCTCACCCTCCACAGCATGCACACTGGCATGCTCAGCTAAAGGCAACGAAAACGTGCCGCACCCGGCGAACAAATCTGCCACGTGATCTGCATCAGCTACGGCTTCTTTTACTGCCGCCAACAACGCCGCCTCGCCCTCATGTGTCGCTTGTAAAAAAGCGCCCGGCGGCGGTGTGACCTGTGCTTTACCAAATTGCTGGTGCGGAGGATTGCGCATCGCAATCACGTCCCCATCCCAACTCAGTCGAGCAAGGCCCAGTTGATCACAAAGCTGCGCCAATTCTTGTTGTAATGGGCCATCCAATGGTTTGCCGTTCTGCACCGCAACATCCAAACCATATCTTGATGATGTTATCGTAACAGCAAGCGCCGCTTTACGGCTGGTGCCAACCACCGCGAGTTTTTCCGCAATGGGTAATCCAGCCAACACTTCCAGCTGTAATAGCTGACAATCAGGCACCTCAATCACAACGTCAGATGCCCGTCCATGGAATCCAGCCATAGCGCCCTTTTTGGTCCGCTTGGCAGAAAATGTGGCGCGGCGGCGCGACATAGATGGTGATGTAATAATCGGACGAAGATCTGTTTCTAACCCGTGCGCCTCTAACGCCTGACGCACAACACCGAGCTTCCAATCCGCTACAAAACCATCCGACGCATGTTGCAACTGACATCCGCCACAAGATTTGAAATGCCGGCAGGGCGGTGCAACACGATCATCACTTGGCTGGACAATACGCACATCATGCAAGGTCTGGCCGTCGGTTGTGCCAGTGACAACCTCACCCGGCAGGGTAATAGGGGCATAAAGCGGTCCATCGGCAATGCCGTCGCCGTGGTGACCAAGTCGGATAATTTTATGTTCTGTCATGTCCCGGCCATACAGCGGTGCATCAACATCCAAAAGCCCTATTCGGCCGCGCGTGCATTCAGGAACCCACCAGACTGGCGGTTCCAATAGCGTGCGTACAGACCGTCTTGTGCTAGTAGCTCTTCGTGTGTCCCAACTTCGGCGATGCGCCCTGTGTCCATGACGATGATCCGATCCATTTCGGTCAAGGTGGACAACCGATGCGCAATAGCCAAAACTGTCTTACCCTCCATCACGCGGGCGAGAGCGGTTTGAATGGCTGCCTCAACCTCACTGTCCAACGCCGATGTGGCCTCGTCCAACACCAGTATTGGCGCGTCTTTCAAAATGGCCCGCGCCAAGGCAATGCGCTGACGTTGGCCCCCAGACAGCTTCACACCGCGTTCGCCTAAATGTGCATCGTACCCCTGTCGTCCTTTGTGGTCTTGCAGATCATGAATAAACGCATCCGCCTCTGCCCTTTTGGCAGCATCAATTACGTCTGCTTTGGTTGCTTCGGGACGGCCATAGATAATGTTATCAAGCGCAGATCGGTTAAACATCGCTGTCTCTTGCGTGACCATGCCAATGTTGCGACGCAGGCTTTCTTGGGTGACGTTACGCAGGTCGTGACCATCAATTGAAATACTGCCTTTTTCCGCATCATAGAGCCGCAAAAGCAGTGCAACCAAAGTCGACTTACCTGCACCTGACGCGCCCACGATACCCAGTTTTTCGCCGGGCCTGATCGTCAATGTGATATCATCAATACCACCAGTTTCGCGACCATAGGCAAAGCCAAGACCCCGCAGTTCGATCTGTCCTTTGTCAACAACCAGTTCTTTTGCATCTGGCCCATCCTCAAGCCGGGTGCGCGGTGTCAGTGTCCGCATTCCATCTTCTATTTCGCCAATGTTGGAATAGATCGCCATTAAGGTGAAACTGACCCAACCGGTCATCTGCGCAATGCGAATGGCGATTGCCCCCGACGCAACGATATCGCCCTCAGACGCCAAACCGCGTTGCCACAACAAAACCGTACCGCCCAACAATAACACAGGCAGCAAACCGGCGAGCGTCATCAACGCCAAGCGAAAACCAGCCGCCAAATACCCAAACTCTAACGCGCGTTCGCGGAACGTCTGCATCGCGCCCAGCGCCGCACGGTCTTCGTGATCAGCATGGGCAAACAGCTTTACCGTTTTGATGTTGGTGATTGTATCGACCACCTGCCCCGACACCATCGCGCGCGCGCCTGCACGCCCTGCTGCTTTTTTGCGCACGCGCGGCAAAAACCAATTGATCAGCGCAAAATACAATACAAGCCAGACAGTGAATCCAACGGCCACACGCCAATCGATGGCAATCAACAAAGCAACAGAGCCGAGCAATGATGCCAATGCAAAAGCGACGACGTTAATCATTTCGGAAGCGACATCTGTCACAGCGCGTGCTGCCTGCATCTGTTTCTGCGCAATACGCCCTGCAAAATCATCATCGAAAAAGCCGACGTTTTGGCCCAACGTCCAGCGGTGCAGTCGTGACAAAACCAGTGGGTTTACGTTCGGCTGCACCATGATTGCGTTGGATGCCGCAGACAGCCCAAACAAAATTGGTCGGATCACCAAAAAGAACGCTATCGCACCAAGAATGAGCGCAATATTGGTGCCGTCAAAAAACTGTTCCGGCCCTGCCGAGATAGCACCATCAATGACACGACCCAAAATCCATGCTGTGCCTGCCTCCATCACACCTGCAGCAGCAGACAGAAACGCGGCCAGCCACAAAACAGGCCACGCACCAGACAAACACCACTTCATGAACGCGCCCAAAGTCTCAGGCGGCGGCCCTTCGGCGGCGGAAAACGGGTTTATCCAGTTGCCAATGTTCACGTGTCGTCATCCATTTTGAGAAACCCACCGGATTGGCGCGCCCAGAAATTTGCATATAGCCCACCGCGAGATAAAAGCGCGTCATGACTGCCTTCTTCGACGATCTGCCCCTGATCCATGACCAAAATACGATCCATTTCAGCAATCGTAGACAACCGGTGCGCAATCGCGATCACGGTTTTACCTTCCATCATCCCATACAGCGTTTCTTGGATCACTGCCTCAACCTCGCTGTCCAGCGCACTTGTCGCCTCGTCCAGTAACAAGATCGGCGCATCCTTGAGGATCACACGCGCCAATGTGATGCGTTGGCGTTGGCCACCCGACAATTTGACGCCCCGCTCCCCAACGCGCGCATCATATCCATGCCGCCCTTCAGGATCGGATAGATCAAGAATAAACTCATGGGCTTGGGCCTGCTTGGCAGCCGCAATCATCTGATCCTCAGTTGCGTCTGGGCGACCATATAAAATATTGTCACGCACAGATCGGTGCAAAAGTGAGCTGTCTTGCTGCACCATTCCGACATGGCGGCGCAAACTATCTTGACGCACTGTGGTGATGTTCTGATCGTCAATCAGGATTTGTCCGCCCTCAGGATCATAAAAGCGCAACAGCAATTTCACGAGGGTCGATTTGCCCGCACCAGAACGCCCAACAAGGCCAATTTTTTCACCCGGTTGAACCGTTAGATCAATGGATTGCAGCCCACCTGACGCACGTCCGTAGTGGTGCGTTAAGCCTTTCATCTCAATCTTGCCTTGGGTCAATTCCAGTACAGGCGCGGATGGATCATCCACCAAAAGGATCGGCTGTGCGATGGTTTCCATGCCTTCGGCAACCACACCCAACTCGCGAAAGAACGAGGATAACGCCCACATGATCCAAGCAGTCATTGAGTTTAGCCGCAGCGTCAAAGCAGCCGCAGCAGCGACAACGCCTACGCTTGCCTCTCCCGCCATCCACAGCATGAGTGCCCAACCAACGATGCCGACAATCAGCAAGCCGTTTAAGGCAACCAGCGTGACGTCCATAACCGTGAAAATCCGCATTTCCGTTTGAAAGGTGCGCCGCGCCTCTTCGATGGCGTGTTTGGCAAAATCAACCTCAAGGTCGTGGTGCGCGAACATCTTGACCGAATGGATGTTGGTGTAAGCATCGACCACACGTCCCGTGACCAAAGACCGCGCATCAGATGCCGCTTTGGACGCTGGGCCAACACGTTTCACCGTCCAAATCACCAAACAAGAATACAGCGCAAACCAACCGATCAGTGGCATCAGCAACCGCAGATCTGAAGTCGACAGCAAGATTGCCGCACCGATCAAATAGGCCAGCGAAAACGACAAAGCATCAAACACCTGAAACACGACTTCGCCAGCCGCTGGTGGGGTTTGCATGATACGGTTCGCGATCCGCCCGGCAAAATCATTTTCAAACCACCCAACGGATTGGCGCAACACCTGCCGATGCGCGCGCCAGCGTATCAATGTGCCAAAATTTGGCAAAATGGTGTTATTAAGCAATGCAACATCCAAGCCCTGCAAAATGGGTCGAACAAAGATCACAAACAGCGCAACGAGGATCATCTCTGTTCCGTAATCCGCCCACATCTGCGTGGGATCTGTCCCCAATACATCGACGATGCGGCCCATATAATAGATCAAGCCAATCTCAATCGCGGCGACTACAATCGACATGAACGCAGTGAAGGCAAACACACGCATGAACGGTTTGGAATAATCACTTAAGAACAGCCAAAGCGTTTGAGGTGGTTGGTCTAGCTCAACATAATCCACGTACGGATTCACGAGGTTTTCAAAGAAACGAAACATGGGGGAAACCTTAAAGATAGATAGCGCAAAATGATCCGACGCTGCGTTTGCAGGTCCGACAAAGGGGTGTGGTTTATGTCAGCTTAGCTGAACCAGATCCCGCGATACATTTTGCATTCCTCCATCTCCATTCCGATTTAACTAATGAAATTTGCAGCCTCTGTCGACCCTTCAGGGCAACTTAAGCAGTTGCCCTTTATCCAAGGTGAAGCCGGAAGATATCCATTCATCCTCGAGAAACGTCAAACGAGCGCCCAGCGCGGGGCCCATAAATGCAGGCATCAAGTCTGCCGCTTTTACTGGAAAGACCTTCGTACTGCTGGTGTTGATTACCTTCAATTGGCCTACGTCAGGTAGAGTTTCAGCAAGCGCAGAACGGATCATTAGCACTTGCTCAGCGATGGTCTGACCATGACGATACGCGACCTCAGGCAATGCTGGACCCACAAAGCCCACTTCACGTAACAGATCAAGCTTGCGGGCTTCGGCTTTGCTAAGCCTAAGACGATTTACAACATTTTGACCGCCTAAAATTGCCAATCGCCCAATCCAATCTGGCGCAATACTTAAATGCTGCTCGAAGTGGATCATCATTGATAGCCATCGATCATCGGACCCCGGCAAGATTTCAGATAGCACACCTGTTTGACGCATCACACCAACCGCAGGTGCAGGGTTTGGGGCAGATAGGAGTTTAGCCAGTTCTTGATGAACGCGCTCTGCTGATAGGGTTGCCAGCCCGTCAGTGTTGGCAGCAATCGCGGACAAAGCATCGGGGTCATACCCGGTATCATCAACACTGTACCATGCGGAAAAGCGGAAAAACCTGAGGATGCGCAAGTAATCCTCTTTTATGCGCGCATTAGCATCTTCGATAAACCGAACTTTGCGCGCCAATAGATCAGGTAACCCGTTGAGCGGATCAACAATTTGACCATCGGGCGTGGTGTAAAGCGCGTTCATCGTAAAGTCACGCCGCCGTGCATCATCAGTGATGTCATTGGAAAACGCGACAACGGCACGTCGTCCGTCCGTCGCAACATCCCGGCGAAAGGTCGTAATCTCAAACGTACCCATGCCCGAAATCACAGTGACTGTCCCATGTTCAATACCCGTTGGTACAGCCTTGAAACCAGCCGCTTTGGCCAGCGCCATCACTTGTTCGGGCAAAGCGTTTGTGGAGATATCTACGTCACTATCTGGCTCGCCCAACAGCGCATTACGCACACACCCGCCAACAAAAAACACATCATATCCGGCATCCGTAATCATACGACACACAGCCTGTGCATCAGGGTCGTTTAACCAACTGGTGTCGTCGGGGATCAGGGGTTCATGCGTTCGGTCCATGCGCGCAACATACGCGCGGTTGCACCCCAGATGTAATAGGGTCCGTAAGGAACAACGTAATAATATCGCCGCTGTCCGCGCCAACGCCGATATTGAATCAGATAATTATCCGGGTCCAAGACGTGATCTAACGGAACGGTGAAAACCTCTTCGACTTCACCGGGTTCCGGCTTTATTTTAAAGGAATCCTTTACTAAGGCAATCACAGGCGTCACCAAAAACCCGGTGACAGTTTCATGAGCTGGTAAGGTTCCCAGAACATCGACGACGCTGGGTGGTAGACCAATTTCTTCTTTGGCTTCCCGCAGGGCCGCCGCAATAACGTCTTTATCACCTTCATCCTGTTTTCCGCCAGGAAAGGCGATCTGCCCAGGGTGATGCTTAAGAGCCGATGACCGTTTGGTTAAAATCAGTTCCAACCCTCCATCGTTTTCGATGATCGGGGCAAGCACCCCAGCAGGGCGCAAAACACGCCCTTCAGGTAGTGTGGCATCAGTATTCAAATCAAAATCGGACGAAGTCACGCCAGTTTTCGCTAACGCAACTCTGAACGCTTTAATTTGATCACTCACTGCTGGTCGCTTCTGATTCAAACCCTACACTGGCGGGATCCAAATCATAATGCGCGCTACAGAACTGACAATCAGCGGTCACACGCCCCTCATCGGTAGTCATTTTTTCAATGTCCTTGGCCGAATAAATGGACAGACTTTGCCGCACTTTGTCTTCCGAACAGCTACAACCAAAGCGTACCGCCTGCGCATCGAAAACCCGTGGCGTTTCCTGACTAAACAGCCGCAATAGCAGATCAGTTGGAGCGATGCTGGGCCCAATCAACTCAAGATCATCAACCGTATCGAGCAATATGTTGACTCGGTTCCAGTTTTCTTCTTCCTCACCATGCACCAGATCGGTAGCGGTCAAAACATCACCGGAACCTTCACCTTTGGCGGCGAAAGGTGATGCTTTGGGCATATGCTGCAACATCACGCCACCCGCGCGCCAATGTTCTGGTTCATCAGGGCCTGATGACTTGCCAAAACTCAATGAGAAACGTGTTGGCAGCTGTTCTGACTGCGCAAAGTATGCTTCCGCACAAGCCGCGATCGACTTGCCCTCCAGCGGAGTGATCCCTTGATACGGTGTCATGCCCTCACCTTGATCAATCATGATGGCAAAGTACCCTTCACCCACTTGATCAAAGGGTGTTTCCTCAGTCAAACGATCTGCATCATAGCTGGCATAGGCGCGAATTCGGGCAGGCTCGCCTTCAGCTTCTGGCCCATAATAATCCGTTGCAATCATCCGCACAGCACCTTTGGATTGCACCTGCAACGATAACTTCCATCGCACTTTGACTGTTTGACCAATCAAAGCAGTAAGCAGCGCCATTTCAGCGACTAATGCCTCAACGAGAGGTGGGTAATTGTGTTGACGCAAAATCCCTTCAAGCACGCCATCTAAACGCGCCACTCGGCCACGAATATCAGCGCCATCAAGCTGAAAGGGCAGAACGCTGTCGTCCCATGCGATCTTTTGGCTGGGCTGGATGTCGGTGGTCATTGGGGTTTCCTTATCGAGGGCCGCTTGGCATACCGCGTCTATATAGGGGCAACAAGCCATGTATAAAGGGGCAATCAGATGATCAGACGTGTGGGCCAACCACCCTTGGCGAACAAGACCTACAAGATACGTCCCGGTGCCTATGCTATCTTGCCGCTAAAGGGACGGTTTTTAGTCACTGCGCAAGTTGCCCCAATCTTTGATGTGCAACTGCCTGGAGGTGGGATTGATCCCGGCGAATCGCCACAGCAGGCTTTGCATCGTGAAGTGTTAGAAGAAATCGGGTGGCGTATTTCACAACCCAGGCGACTGGGCGCTTTTCGGCGGTTTGTCTATATGCCGGACTATGACATGTGGGCGGAAAAAATTTGCCACGTTTATACAGCGCATCCTGTTCGCCAGATTGCTGAACCGATTGAACCGGACCACACGACCATGGTATTATCTGGATTAGAAGCGATTGCGGTGCTTGGCAACGATGGCGACAGGATGTTTCTGTCGAACTACGTCGGATGATTGACGCCATGATATTCAAAAAGAATTCCAGATACATCATCAGGAAAATCGCTAGTACTGGCGAAATCTGAAACCTCCCAGACCAACGCTTCTAGAAATGCTGTGCCTTTGATATCTTTAAGCCGAGTCATGATCTGTTCCAATCCATCTTCACCCAACATTTGATCCGTTGGATCAGGACATTCGGTAATGCCGTCTGAAAGGATCAAAAGGCGGTCACCAGGAAAAAGCTGTACTTCAAACTGTTCAAACGAAATGCCCGACATTAAGCCAACAGGGAAACCACCGGTACCAGATTGAACAATGCTACCATCGCATCTCTGAATGGCGGGATGTGGATGACCCGCTTGTGAAATCGTTACCTTTCCTGTCGCCAAATCAACAATGGCCAACATAAGAGTAAAATAATGCTCTGTTTCCATCTCATCCAGAACCAAATCATTTAAGGCCTCAATCACCTCGCTAGGGGGACGTGCTACATACCCACCATCATCTTTGCGTTTCAACGCAACATTCTGATCAGGTGCAGTTGCAGAAAGATACCCTGCCAACCGCGCGGTCATCAAAGCCGAACTGATGCCATGACCTGACACATCAATCGCAAACAATCCGAGTTGATCCGAGCCAATTGGGAAAAACCCGACAAGGTCACCGCCGACGTGCCCGCTGGATCGCAACATTAACGATAAAGCGCCTTGATCAAATATTTTATGCCGTTCTCGCAACAACGATTGTTGTAGCTTTTTCGCCTCTAGCAAATCCTTATCCAGCGAATCATATACACGCTGCAATTCATCCAAAGTGTCCGTGATCAAGCGGTTCGTTTCCGTCAACTCACGCTGCATGTGAAGTATCCGCTCACCCGCCTTTATACGCGCACGCAGTTCATTTTTATCTACCGGTTTGGTCAGAAAATCATCGGCACCCGAATCCAACCCCCGTGCGACTTCTTCCTTTTCACTCTTGGATGTCAGCAAAATAAAATATGCATAATGATCGCCTGATAATGCGCGAAACTTTTGACAAAACTCCAAGCCAGACATGCCAGGCATCATCCAATCACTCAGGATCAAGTCAGGCTGTCGTTGCTGACAAAACACGATTGCATCTTCGCCAGATTCAGCTTCGACAACTTCAAAACCCCATTTATCGAGGGATTTGGATAAAATACGCCTCTGCAAACGGCTATCATCCACAACCAGCACCAGTTTCATATTCTGAACCAGTAAGGCTATGTCATTTGATGGCGGTTCCGGGCTGATCTGGGACATATCAATTCAACAATCTTCGTAATAATTTTCCTCATATACCTCGTGATGTTTAAAGCGAGGTGAATGTTAAAATTTGTACAAGCTACCTTAGAATCGTGAGAATTTATTAAAGGTGCCATGCCAGTCTATCGTCAAAAAGGAGCCAATAGATGATTGATTGGGCACGTGTGAGAGTCCTGCGTGATGAAGTGGGGGCAGAGGACTTTGATGAGGTCGTAGAACTGTTTCTTGAAGAGGTTGATGAGGTTACGTCCCGTCTAAAAGCGACAGATGATAAATCTGCTCTTGAAGCTGATCTTCACTTTCTAAAAGGCAGCGCTTTGAGCCTTGGCTTCAGCGTATTTTCAGAGCTATGCCAAACAGGGGAAACACAATCTGCACAGGGGCAATCTGATGCCGTGAATTTACAATCAATCCTGAATTCCTATGACATCTCCAAGCAAGTGTTTCTTGTCGAGCTGCCAAGAGTTTTATCGTCTTAGACCAATTTATACAGTGTTTCTGGACTTGCGCGCCCCAGGATTTCCACTGCCTTGCCACGTAATGACTGCATGCCTTTGATCCAGCGTTCATGGTCTTTAGCGCGCTGGATTGCGTATTCTTGAACCACAGGGTGCGGCAAGATCAAAAACTGCCCCGCCTCAACCCCAGCAATAATCGACAGGGCAACATCATCTGCTGTTAACAGTGAAGAACGAAACTGCGCGTCGGCATCAGAAAGCCTTAACAGCGGCGTGGCCACATATTGAGGACAAACAACCGATACCTCTATACCCTCAGATCCGTGAGATATCGCCAAGGATTCTGCGAAACTGACCGCAGCGTGTTTCGTGGCAGAGTATGCCGCATCACCAATCTGGTTCAACAATCCCGCAGCAGAGGCAACATTGATGAGATGTCCCGAACCACGTGCAATCATACCCGGCAATAGCGCACGTGATGCATAGACATGCGCCATCACATGAACCTCCCAGTTTAGCATCCAAACATCATCGGACGCAGATGCCGCATGATCAGGTTCACCGCCGCCTAGCCCTGCGTTAGAAACGAAGATATCAACTTGACCATGGGCTCTTGTTGCCTCTTTCACCAACTCCTGAACCGCATTTTCATCACGCACATCACATTGCACCGCGATCCCACCAACCTCAGATGCAACTGAGCGCGCCTTTTCGCCGTCCAAATCAGATACGCAAACCCTTGAACCAACTAGCGCAGCGCGTCGGGCAAGTGCTGCACCAATGCCACTACCTGCACCTGTAATAACAACCGATTTACCTGCGAGCATCATCAATCAAACCTACAGTACAAATTGCGCTAGCGTTTCATCATTGGTGATGTCGGTATAACTGAAGCCGGCCTCATCCAACTGCGCCAAAAATGGTGCAAAATTATCAGGACTACGGGTTTCAATCCCAATCAGGACAGAGCCAAAATTGCGGGCCGATTTCTTGAGATATTCAAAGCGACAAATATCATCGTCAGGGCCAAGAATGCCTAGAAATTCTTTCAATGCGCCGGGTCGTTGGGGCATTCGTAAAATAAAGTACTTCTTAACACCTGAATATCGCTGCGCGCGTTCTTTCACTTCTGGCAAGCGTTCAAAATCAAAGTTACCACCAGATACAACACAGACCACAGTCTTGCCTTTGATCTGGTCTGCAACATCACCAAGCGCTTCAATCGACAAAGCACCCGCAGGCTCCAGCACAATACCTTCGACATTCAGCATCTCAATGATGCTGACGCAAATACGATCCTCTGACAGATCGATCACATCATTTGGGTCAACATCTTTCAGGCGCTCAAAGTTACGTGCCCCAATTTTAGCGACGGCAGCGCCATCCACAAAGGTGTTGATCGGGGAGACATCAACCACTGCACCAGCGGCCACAGCTTGGGCCAAGCTAGGCGCGCCAGTAGGCTCTACAAAGGTATAATCACACATGTTTCCAAAATAGCTTCGTACGCCTGACGATAGCCCACCCCCGCCTACAGGCAAAATAATACGATCAGGAAGCTGGCCTAACTGTTTCTCGATCTCAACGGCAACCGATGCCTGACCTTCAATCACATCGTCATCGTCAAATGGAGAAAGGAAATGCGCGCCTTCATCTTCGCAGAACTTTTGGGCAGCACTCAGGGTTTGGTCAAAATAGTCACCAACCAATTGCACCTTAATTTGCGGTCCACCAAACATTCGCGTCTTTTGAACTTTCTGTTGTGGTGTTGTGACCGGCATAAAGATGACACCACGAACACCAAAATGACTGCACATAAACGCAACGCCCTGTGCATGGTTACCAGCAGAAGCGCACACAAATACAGATTGTTCCGGGATCACTTTGCGCATCGCATTAAAGGCACCCCGCACTTTGTAGGATCGAACCGGGCTTAGGTCTTCTCGCTTGAGCCAAATATCAGCACCAAAGCGTTCCGAAAGATGATCGTTGCGCAGCAATGGCGTTGCTGGAAACACAGCACGCATCGCTTGCTCGGCAATACGGGCCATTTCTTGGAATTGTTCGGTCATCTTACGCACCTTACCTAGACTAGGTATCGATAGGCCCGGGCACGATACACGTCAACGCACCGCTTCAATCTTGCCCGTCCGTCAAAAACCCGATACCTCGCGAAGCGAACTGAAAAGGAACCGATCATGTCCGCGCCTAAAAAAGTTGTCCTCGCCTATTCTGGTGGTCTTGATACATCAATCATACTGAAATGGCTGCAAACCGAATACGGTTGCGAGGTTGTGACGTTCACCGCCGATCTGGGTCAGGGCGAAGAGTTGGAACCAGCGCGCGCCAAAGCAGAAATGATGGGTGCGTCTGAGATTTACGTAGAAGATGTCCGCGAAGAATTTGTACGCGACTTTGTGTTCCCAATGTTTCGGGCCAATGCTGTATATGAAGGACTTTATTTACTTGGTACATCAATCGCCCGCCCCCTGATTTCCAAGCGTCTGGTTGAGATCGCTGCTGAAACAGGTGCAGATGCTGTTGCGCATGGTGCGACCGGCAAAGGCAACGACCAAGTTCGCTTCGAACTGGCAGCTTATGCTTTGAACCCAGACATCAAAGTGATCGCACCGTGGCGCGAATGGGACCTGACCAGTAGAACCAAATTGCTTGAGTTCGCGGAGAAGAACCAAATTCCGGTGGCAAAAGACAAACGTGGCGAAGCGCCGTTCAGCGTCGATGCAAACCTTCTGCACACCTCATCCGAAGGTAAAGTGCTAGAAGACCCCGCAGTGGATGCACCTGATTATGTATATCAACGCACTGTCAGCCCCGAAGACGCGCCAGATACACCCGAATATGTTGAAATTGGCTTTGAACGCGGTGATGCTGTTTCAATCAACGGCGAAGCGATGTCACCCGCAACGATTTTGACAAAGTTGAATGAGCTTGGTGGTAAACACGGATGTGGCCGTCTTGATCTGGTTGAGGGCCGCTTTGTTGGGATGAAGTCACGTGGAATTTACGAGACTCCCGGCGGTACATTGCTCCTTGAGGCACATCGCGGAATCGAATCCATCACGCTTGATCGCGGTGCCATGCACCTCAAAGACGAACTGATGCCGAAATATGCCGAACTGATTTACAACGGTTTCTGGTACAGCCCCGAACGCACAATGTTGCAGGCTGCTATTGATGCTAGCCAAACGCACGTCACTGGAACTGTTCGTTTGAAGTTGTACAAAGGCCACGTGCGTACCGTTGGCCGCTGGTCTGATCATTCGCTTTATTCAGAAGCACATGTAACATTCGAGGATGACGCGGGTGCCTATGATCAAAAAGACGCGCAGGGATTTATCCAATTGAATGCCTTGCGTCTCAAATTACTTGCCGCACGCGACAAGCGCTTTAAGTCTTAAAGCAATCACTAAAAGGTCCAAGTCAACATGCTTGGGCCTTTTAGTATGACTGAATTGATGCGGCATTGCGTCAGTCACATTTTGTTATCCAAGAGCTGCTCATAGAACGGCAAGGCCTGTTGCAACACTTCTGCACTTGCCCCTGAAACATCGGGTAATTCACCTTCTGCACCTGCAAAACCTGTGCTTTTGTGAACAGCGCCATACCAATGTGCAGCCCAAACGCCATCATCCTTTCGAGGACCAGCAGGCCACTTCAACATGTTGGAATCAAAGGGTAATTTGATCACATGACAAAGCTTGCGCAACATACCTTCTGGATCTGCTCTGATATCTGTGCTGTCAATAATCAGCCCACCGATTTTCTTATAGACCTCTAGCTGTTGGCGAAATCCGATATCTTCTAGGCTGGGCTCTTCACGTTTGGCTGCATAACTGGCGATGACCCGTGCAGGATGACGGATCAAATGTATATTCACGCAATCTGCCGCCCAACCCATTGGGAAACCAGCCAACATGTGATGTGGCATATGCTTCATGTATAAATGCGGCGCGCCACCAAAACCGCAATTCTTTCCTACTTGTTCTGGGTCAGCTTCATGCGCTTCAAGTATCTCATATCGCATCGGGTGATCGGCACCGCTTGCCCTTAAATATGCAGCATAAAATGGTTCATCCATCACAGCAAAATCTTGCCGTGCGCCAAAGCTATACATCATCGCAGTGCTAAGGTTCCGGGGGCCTGACCACATGGCAATACGCATTTATCGAACCTTTTGTATTTGAGAAATAACATTCTGCGTGACGTTAGAAATGTTACCAAACGCTGCCAAGCGGTAAATTGCATTCACCACCGCGTGACTTGGAACCTCCACCTGTTGCTCTAGGTATCAATCAAGGTGCAGTTTTGTAAAAAACAGGAGCATGAGATGAGCAATTTATCTAATATGAAGACTATCACACTAGCTGTGATGATCGCTGTAGGTTTGTTTGCACAGACATCGACAGCAAAAGCCGCTGGAAACGAAACGCTAACAGTTGCAGGTGGGTGCTTCTGGTGTGTCGAATCAGATTTCGAATCAGTCAGAGGCGTAACAGAAGCTGTGTCAGGCTTTACAGGTGGTACAACGGCGAACCCGACTTACAAACAGGTCACTGCTGGTGGCACGGGTCATTATGAAGCTGTCCAAATAACTTATGATTCTAGCGTGATCAGCCCCGATACATTACTCAACTTGTTTTTCCGATCAATTGACCCAACAGACGCAGGTGGGCAATTTTGTGACCGTGGGCCCAGCTATCGTTCAGCAATATTTGCGAATGGGTCCGCGCAAAAATCAGCCGCAGAAAAAGCTAAGGCAGAGGCCCAAGCAGCATTGGGTGCAAAAGTTGTTACTCCAATTTTAGACGCGGCAAAATTCTATCCTGCAGAGACATACCACCAAGATTACTACAAAAGCAGCGAACGGCTTGCGATCAGTAGCGTTGGCCTAGGTGTTAAAAAATCAGTCGCATACAAACGCTATCGGAATGGATGTGGCCGAGACCAGCGCGTAAAACAGCTTTGGGGCTCGGATGCACCCTTTGTTAACTAGTTAAAATTGTGATCTTGGATATCTTTTAGGTCCGGGATCACATCTGCTGTTCCACGGCGTGTCACCATCAACGCCCCGGCTTGAGATGCCAGATCAATTGCTGCCGGCATATCCATGCCCCTGTCCAAACCAGCAATCAAATAGCCAGTAAATGTATCACCTGCACCTGTAGTATCCACAGGGTCCACCTTGTAAGCAAGATAGCTTTGTGATGATTTCGCCTTGTTAGAGACCCATTTGCAACCATCACGGCCCAACGTCACAACAATGTCTGCAATCGGTAAATCGCAAAGCTCTATTTTAGTGGCCTCAAAAAATTGCGCTGCTTCAACTTCATTCAATACCAGCAGATCAATCTGGTCCATGATTTCAACAATCGCATCTGCTCGAAATGGTGCTGCTGCATACGCCACCTTTAACCCCAGCGTTTTTGCAGTTCGCGCAGCAAATCCCTGACCAAGGGTTTCATTTTGCATCAACAAAATATCGCCCGGAGACGCCTCAGTTAAGGCAGCACCGATCATTTGATCTGACACTAGATAATTTGCGCCAGAAAACAGAACTATGTTGTTTTCGCCCATCGGGTCGACGCTGATATTCGCATGGCCTGTTGCGGTTTCAATAGTCGAAATATGCTGTGTATCCACACCATACTCCAACAACCGATCGACAGCCCATTTTCCGTCTGATCCGACAGCACCAATATGACCTACATGTGCAGCAGCGCGCGCAGCGGCAACCGACATATTCGCACCCTTACCGCCTAATCCTTGATAGAACTCTGTCGCAGCAAGGGTTTCCCCCGGCCCGGGCAAATGCGGTACGTGATAAAAGTTATCCGCGTTGATCGAACCGAGATTCCAGATCATTCGCCAACCTTGCAAGCCGCCAGAATAGCCATGTTCAAAATATCATTGGCGGTCGATGTCGATGAGCAAATCTGGATAGACTTATCAAGACCCGTCAAGATCGGCCCAATAACGGTTGCTCCAGCCATCTCCTGCATCAATTTAACAGAGATGCTTGCCGAATGGCGGGCGGGAACCACTAAAATGTTAGCGGGTCCAGTGAGGCGCGAGAATGGATAGTTCTTTTGCGTTTCAAGGTTTAACGCAACATCGACAGTCATCTCGCCTTCATACTCAAAATCCACACCGCGCTGATCAAGTATTTTAGGCGCATGATTCATTTTTTCTGCACGCTCAGAAATTGGGTATCCGAATGTCGAAAAGCTGACAAAAGCAACACGCGGCTCAAGCCCCAAATGCCGCGCAACGCGCGCGCCACTTTCAGCGATATTTGCCAGATCATTTTCATCAGGCCATTCATGTACCAGCGTATCGGCAATAATCACGATGCGGCCTTTGTGCAGCAACGCCGTAAACCCGGCTGCACCGTGTTCAGCATTTGCTTCAAACACATGATTCAAGCGTTCAAGCACATGCGCAGATTTGCGGGTCACACCTGTGACTAACCCATCCCCGTGGCCATGCGCCAACATCAGCGCACCAAAAACATGTCGGTCTGTTGCAGCCAAACGATGGATGTCTTTTCTGTCAAAGCCACGACGCTGCAGGCGTCCGTAAAGGAACTCTTTGTAGCTATCCAGGTGCATAGAATTCGCAGCATTTACAACTTCCAACTCACGCACCGCATCTTCCATACCGCTAGCAACCAGTTTGGTGCGCACGTCATCTTGACGACCAACGACCAGTGCTTTTCCAAGGCCGGAGCGTTGATACAAAACCGCTGCACGCAACACACGTGGATCATCGCCTTCAGCAAAGATCATCCGCGACTGATTGTTACGCGCCCGCGCATTGATACCCCGCAAGATGTTCGCCGTCGGGTCCATGCGAGACTTAAGGCTTAACTCATAAGCCTCCATGTCAATAATCGGACGTCGCGCCGCACCAGTATCCATTCCAGCACGGGCCACAGCAGGTGGAATACGGTGGATCAAACGGGGGTCAAACGGAGTAGGAATAATGTAATCACGCCCAAAACTAAGCGTCTTACCATAAGCCAAAGCAACCTCATCCGGCACATCTTCGCGGGCCAAATTGGCAAGCGCATGGGCGCAGGCGATCTTCATCTCGTCGTTAATTGCGCGGGCATGAATGTCGAGCGCACCGCGAAACAGGTACGGAAAACCCAGCACGTTATTTACTTGGTTTGGATAATCGCTGCGCCCAGTCGCAACAATCGCATCCATGCGCACCTCATGCGCTTCTTCCGGGGTAATCTCTGGGTCAGGATTTGCCATCGCAAAAATCACCGGGTTGTCCGCCATACTAGCGACCATAGCGGGAGTCACCGCGCCCTTAACACTAACGCCAAGGAACACATCGGCCCCATCCATTGCTTCATCTAATGTACGCAAATCGGTGCTGGCTGCATGCGCAGATTTCCACTGGTTCATGCCTTCGGTACGACCCTGATAGATCACGCCTTTGGTGTCACACATGATGCAATTATCATGCCGCGCGCCCATCGCTTTTAGCAGCTCAAGGCAAGCAATACCCGCAGCACCTGCGCCATTCAGAACAATACGGACGTCTTCTATTTTCTTACCAGAGATATGCAGCGCGTTCAGCAGCCCCGCCGCACAGATAACCGCCGTGCCGTGCTGGTCATCGTGAAAGACCGGGATGTCCATTTCTTCCTTGAGGCGCTGTTCAATGATGAAACA
>CALKXT010000006.1 GCA_938003685.1 uncultured Sulfitobacter sp.
ATTGGATAAGGGAGATTGGGATCATGTTAAAAAATATCCTCTTCGGGTGAGGAACCGTCGATCAATTGCTCCACCTTATCGACATATGATCGCACGGTCCCCAACATCAAGACGACGTCTTCTTGGGAGAGTGTAGACAGACTACCGTCAACACTCTTTCCGTTTCTGTGGACGCAGTCGTGACGCGCGCTGCGCATATTAGCAAAAGTTGCCATTTCTTGTTTAATATCAATTTCCGCAGTTTCAAATTTTCCGAAAGCGATTTGAACGTAACCTCGAATGCGCTTAGGATCATAGAACAATACTCGCTGCAAATGTGTGATTAGCATCTTCAATGGCGCATTCGGGTCCTTAGCTAAATCTCGAATGCTAAAGGTATTGTCTCTTATCGCCTCTAAGCCATCGCTTAATCTGACAAAAATTTTTGGGTTTTCTTGGGCATGTTTGGTTAGGGTATTACCCAAGTAAGCCTCTAACACTGACCAACATTGAATAAACGCCATCCTCAGTTTAAGGGATCCAACTGGCACATTCTTATCAGCCTGAAGAAACTGTTCCAGTTCGACTAAGGCGTCTCGAGTTTCGTAGTGGATTGACGTTTTGAGCAACCATTCATGTTCTTCTAGCAGGTAATTGTCACGAGCCCGCTCTTGATCCGGATGGCTACCCGAAGGTGCCCACACGAAGGTGCCATCAGCCTCAAGATCATCAACAATTTCGACAATCTGATCTTCGTTCAAAAGACCATCGAAATGCCCGTAAATTTCATCACTGGTGTCGTATGGTCCGCCATAGGGATAATGAAACTCGCCGCCCAACCTAGGCATCTCCTGCACAGGGTCAGAGTGGAAATAGCAAAACCAGTCCTTTGCGAACGTTATTTTGTCTTCTACGTTCAACGCTTCAAAAGCCTTTTTATCGATCTCATACTTCATTGCGGCGCTACCAAAGTCTCTGGCGCGCCATCAGGCAAGACAGTCTCACCCGGACGTACAATGGTAAACTGAACAGGCTCACGTGTGACGGCCACATTGTCCCCTTCAAGTTGTGCCATTGTAAAATCACTATCCTCCATCGCACCGGGATCGGGGAAGTCCTCCCGAAAATGCGCTCCACGTGAATTTTCGCGCGCGATACCAGCCTTGGTGATCACCTCGGATACGTCACACAGCGAACGCAAGTTCAGCCAGTCGTGCCACGTCAGGTTAAACGCCAGATTGCTGTCGTCGATGCCAACATCCATCAGCGCATCTGATACCTCTGCGATCCCCGTCAGCCCGCGTTTCATGCCAGCCTCGGTGCGCATCACGCCAACCTCTTCCCACATCAAATCCTGCAATTGTTTGCGCAGGGGCAAGACCAGATCGGGTTTGCGTGTTAGGGGATAGATTGCGCGCTCCAATTCGGCAGCCAATACCGTTTCATCGGGTTCACGCAAGCTGGGCATCATCCGAATATCCGCGCCCATTGTGTCACCCGCGATGCCGCCATAAACGGTCGAATTCGCAACACCGTTGCCGCCCAAGCGGTTGGAGCCATGCGCGCCGCCTGCATCCTCGCCCGCAACGTACAGCCCTTCCATCGCGGTGCGGGTGTCTACATCGACAACCACGCCGCCCATAAAGTAATGCGCGGTTGGCACGACTTCGACTTTGCCCGCAGCCAGATCAAAGCCAGAATCTGCACAGCGGTTCACCATGCCTTTGAATTTCTTGCGCACATTGTCAGGCCCAAGGTGCGCCATCGAGATGAACACGCCTTCCTGCTCGGGATTGTTGTTCTTGCGCATCTCGGCATAGATGCCGCGACTGACCACATCGCGCGTGGCGCGTTCGCCGTTATCGTCATAATCGAACATGAACCGTTGGCCCGAATGGCTGATCAACTGTCCACCTGCGCCGCGCAACCCTTCCTCAAGAACGGTGCCAGTCATGCGGGTGTGATCACCTGCTAGTAATCCCGTAGGATGAAACTGTACCATTTCCATGTCACGCAAGCTCAACCCGGCACGCAGCGCCATTGCTAGACCGTCCATGGTTTTGTCACCGCTGGGTGTGTGATATTTGTACATGGTCGGACCGCCACCCGTACTCATCAGCACGGTTTTGGCGCGTACCAAACGGAATTTCCCGGTGCGCATGTCTATCATCAACACACCTGCCAAGGCGCTGCCATCTTTGGTCGGGATTAGTCCCACAGCGCGGTGTTCTTGCAGCTTTTCAACACCGCTGGCCAGCACCTTTTCCATCAGGCGATTGATGATCTCGATCCCCGTTAGATCACCTTTGTGAACGGTACGATCCGCGGTTTGGCCCGCAAATGCCTTTTGATGCAGCGACCCATCTGAGTTGCGATCAAAGAAGCAGCCAACCTCGTTTTCCAATTCGCGCACCCGCACCACGGCTTGTTCGCACAATCGCCACGCCATGTCCTGATTGGGCAACCACTTGCCGCCATTGATCGTGTCCATGAAATGCCGCTCGACCGTGTCGCCACCACCCATCGCGACGTTATAGCCACCCTGAACCATCCGCGTGCAACCGCATTTGCCGATCAATCCTTTGACAGCAATCGTGATCTTTGTGCCTTCTGGTGCGCTTTGCTGGGCGTGTAGTGCCGCGAATAAACCCGCGCCACCGGTGCCAAGGATCAGGATATCGGTGTCGCAGCGTTCAATGTCATGTATGCGCATACTCAAACCGCCTTTAGTAAGAAAAGGGCCGCAATAAGGAACGACACCGCTGTCGCGCCCGCCGCGAG
>CALKXT010000007.1 GCA_938003685.1 uncultured Sulfitobacter sp.
ATCTAAAGGACCGAGGAAGAACATGACCAAACGTATCGCTGTAATCGGGGCTGGCCCCTCTGGTCTTGCGCAACTGCGTGCCTTTCAATCTGCTGCTGTTCAAGGCGCGGAAATTCCTGAAATCGTCTGCTTTGAAAAGCAATCAAACTGGGGTGGTTTATGGAACTACACGTGGCGCACCGGTCTTGATCAATACGGCGAGCCAGTTCACGGATCGATGTATCGTTATCTTTGGTCAAACGGTCCCAAAGAGGGTTTGGAATTTGCTGATTACTCTTTCGAGGAACATTTTGGGAAACAGATCGCATCGTATCCGCCCCGTGCTGTTCTGTTTGATTACATCGAAGGCCGCGTGAAAAAAGCCGGTGTGCGCGATTGGATCAAATTTGAAACTGCCGTGCGTTGGGTCGAAAAGGAAGGCGACAAATTTAACGTCACCGTTTGTGATCTGCCCAACGATCACACCTATACCGAAGAATTTCACCATGTGATCGTTTGCTCTGGTCACTTTAGCACGCCGAACGTGCCACAGTTTGACGGCTTTGAAACCTTCAAAGGCCGCGTGTTGCATGCCCATGATTTCCGCGACGCGATGGAATTCAAAGACAAGGATATCTTGATCGTCGGCACAAGCTATTCAGCAGAAGACATCGGTAGCCAGTGTTGGAAATACGGTGCCAAGTCGATCACTGTAAGCCACCGCACCGCAGCCATGGGGTTCGATTGGCCTGACAACTGGGCCGAAGTGCCATTACTTACCCATGTGGATGGTAACACCGCGCACTTTAAGGATGGCACCAGCCGCCAGATTGACGCGATCATCCTTTGCACCGGGTATCGACACCATTTCTCGTTTCTGCCTGATAGCCTGCGCTTGAAAACAGCCAACCGCTTGGCAAGTTCAGACCTATACAAAGGGACGACATATATTCACGAACCTGATCTGTTTTATCTCGGCATGCAGGATCAGTGGTTTACCTTTAACATGTTCGACGCCCAAGCGTGGTGGGTACGTGATGTGATTATGGACCGGATCGCCCTGCCCTCTGCCACAGAAATGGCTGCTGACGTGGCGGACCGGATTGCACGTGAAGATGCGGGCGAAGATGACTATGATGCGATTTGGTATCAGGGCGATTACATCAAGGAATTGGTGGATGAGACTGATTATCCAACCTTCGACGTTGAAGGTGCGTGTCAGGCGTTCAAAGCTTGGAAAGGCCACAAGAAGGCAGGCATCATGACCTTCCGTGACAACGGTTATAAGTCCGTGATTACTGGGACGATGGCACCCAAACATCACACACCGTGGAAAGACGCACTTGATGATAGCCTAGAGGTCTATTTGCAGAACTAAAATCTGCGCAACAGGTGATTAGGACGGCGTGGGTTTTCCCATGTCGTCCTCCCAACTCGGAACATCATTCACCAAAATGAGGGCGACGCGTCGCAACACCAAGCGCAGTTTGTCGATATGCGGGCCGCTATGACCTTCGTTCTCTAGTGCGATGTCCATACAGGTCAGCCAGTTTTCTGCATCAATCCTGCGGATTGGCACATGTTCGTGAATTAGCTTCACATCCATATGCCCATGCTTTTCGCGGTAATACTGACGACCGCCCATGAAGCCAGACATAAAATTTACCTGCTCAACACGTGCCTGCGCTATCCCTTGGCCGCGCGCGTGAAGACGACGCAGGTTGGACCCTTCGGGCAATTGTTCGACCAGATCGTAAAAAGTATTGACCAATTCAGCGAGGCGGTCTTCGCCACCAAATTCATCTAGCATGCTCATCCTGATCTCCTTTGGGTCAGGTTAAACAAAAGATTCAGGTGGGATTTGATCGATGTCAATTCGCGATCAATTGTTTGCCATCCAGCACATCAAACGGGGTCGGTGGGGTGGTTTTACTAACCCAAAACCACTGCCCGGAATATTCCATGATCAACCAGCCTTTCCACTCAGAATCGCTAGGCCAGATACTTTGGAAATGATCGGCGTCTGAATCCACACGCCACTTTCCTCGGGCAGAGCGGCTGTCTTCTTGGGCATAGATGGTCGTGCCGTCAGGGTCAAAATACTGTCTGTATTTCGCCCCTTCCCAAATACCCACCGCCGTGTTGCCCGACAACAGAATCTCGATTTCTGCCGCCGTCAATTTAACTGATTGCGCCTGCGCGCTGCCCGCAAGGATGGCAAGCGCGCAAGCGATGCGCATCATCATGAACGAGGGCGCTCTTTTTTAGGATCAAATGCGGCCAAGTTTTCGGCAATCTGTGCCGGAATACGTTTTTGATGGCCGTCCAATTTACCAATCTCAACTGCCGTGCCCGGTTCAGCATGTGCAACATCAATACGCGCCAGAGCGATGTTTTTACCCAATAGCGGCGAACGCATAGACGACGTCACTTCACCAATCTGTGCGCGCCCGCCGCCATCCAAATGGATGCAATCACCGTGTACCACATCGACATTGCTATCGATCTCCAGACCCACCAATTTCTTCATTGGGTGTTCTTTGCGGCGCAGCAATGCATCACGACCGACAAAATCATCCGGTTTTGACTTCAATGGCACGGTAAACCCAATACCCGCTTCAAACGGATCGGTCTGGTCGTTGAAATCATAACCAGCAAAGATCAATCCGGCCTCAATCCGAACCATATCCAACGCTTCAAGGCCCATTGGTTTGATCCCATGTTCCTGCCCCGCTTCCCAGATCGCATCAAAGATTACAGCGCAATCCTTTGGATGGCACATGACTTCATACCCCAGTTCACCGGTGTATCCGGTACGGCTTAGAACAAACGGCGTGCCCAATTCATCGTGCAAACGTGCAGGCGTGAAACGGAACCAATCAAGCTGGTCAAACTCAGGATAGTGCGGCGCGGTCCAAACCAATTTGCGGAGCAAATCGCGGCTTTCTGGTCCTTGGACAGCGACGTTGTGCAACTGATCCGTCGAAGATCGGATCAGCACCTTTAACCCATGTTTATCAGCCAACTCGCGCAGCCACTCGCCACCGTAGTCCGATCCACCGATCCAACGGAAGTTATCTTTGGCAAGGCGGAACACCGTACCATCATCAATCATGCCGCCGTGTTCGTAACACATGGCCGTATAAACGACGCCGCAGACGGGCAGCGTTTTCATGTTGCGGGTGAACGCGTATTGGCACAGCGCCTCTGCATCCGGCCCAGTAATCTCAAACTTGCGCAGCGGTGAAAGGTCAGTGATGATGCATTTTTCGCGACAGGCATGATATTCACCAATCGCGCCATTCCCGGAAAAATCGCTTGCCAACCAATACCCGTTGTATTCGATGAAATTGCGCGTGTGCTTTGCAAAGCTATCGTGGAAACCTGTTTGCTTGGTCATCTTGGCCTCTGAATCTGGAGTCGTGCGCATTGCGACGGCGCGCTGAAATGTTTCTTTGCCGCTGTAGGTGCGGATGTGAATGTCGGTGGGGTTCCAGCCGTTTGCGGCAGTGGTATCATCTGGGCAAGCCGAACTGACGCAGACAATGTCCGTCAGTGCACGCAGCAACACATAATCACCGGGGCGCGACCATGGCTCATCCGCATACATGACTCCATGTTCATCCAGTGATGTGTTGAAGAAAAAGTTAATCGCCATCCAACCTCGGCGCGGTGCCACGCCATGATCGGCCAGCGCCCCGTTAAAATTGGTCGAACAATTTACATGGCCGGGATAGCCAATGTCGTTGTAATATTTTTCGGTACAGGCCATCGCAAAGGCATCGTGACGCCCACACGTGTCTTGGACCACCTCAACCAGTGGCAACATTTCCTGATCATAGTATTTCGCGTGCAGACCCGGCATCGGATAGGCATGCCCCATCAAAGTACGCGTCGTCGTCACGTCCAACGCGTGCTCGATGCCCTTGTCCAACTTGCGCGCCGAGAAACATTCAAAGTCTGAACACTGGCGCCCATCCACATCAATGATCTGAATATAGTCACCCGCTTTGACAAAATAGGATTCCGCCGTTTGGGTGTGTACCCGAATATCCTGCATCGGATCAGCAAGCGGATCGGGCAGTTCAAACTTAACATGGCTTTTAATGACAGCCCGTTTGACCATCACGATTAGCGGTGTTGCGGTGTTCTGCGCCTCAATGTCCATTGCACCACCGGGTGCTGCAATAATAACCGCCCCATCACGTGTCGCGCTAAAGCTCGCTTCGGTCTTGGCTGGTGTCGTCGCCTCAAACAGATGCACCGCCTGGACCGCGCCCATATCAATACCACGTGCATCCAATCCCATGCGCAATCCACGCAAGGATTGGTTGTCACTGTTCAACAACGCCTTCAGGCCAGTGGCATCACCATTCACCGATGCACCAATGATGCCCGCATCAATCTTGCCTTTGGGATCACTCACAACAATTTCGCAGTGCTGTCCGCCTTCATCATTGATGATGGTCAGGCGATCGCCCGTCTCGATCGGTATCAAAACAGCCCCCTGCCCTTCGATGACATAACGCTCTGTCCCGGGCGGCATCGAGAATACCTGCGGCTGGATGATTTTGCTGGGTTTCGGTGGACCCGGTTGCACCATAGGGTAGTCGTCTAACATCGTGTTCACCTAAACTCGCAGTAGTTGCATGAGCGGAATAAATATTTATTGTTAAGAATACATACATACGCGCGCGCATACGGCAAACAAAATCGGACACCATGAGCAATCATCAGATCAATTTTATCGGCTGGATCCTGTTTGTGATCTCAGCAGTCGGGTTTTGCATCGCTTCAATCGGGCATTTTTGGGCGATGTTCGGTTCCCTGTTCTTTTTGGTGGCATGCCTCGTCTTTATGATTCCCTTCTTTCGGAGAGATGAATGAGCGCACTTTTCCTTGGCATGATCGCCGCCATCTGCTGGGGCTTTCATGATATTTGTGTACGCTTTCTTAGCCAACGCACCCCAATGACGGCCTGCATCTTTGTTGTACTTGTAACAGGGTTGGTGTTTCATCTGGGGTTGATGGGGGCCACGGGTGGGTTCACGCCACTGCCCGCACAAGCAGTTTGGCTATCATTAGGTGCAGGCGTCTTTTTCGTCATCGCGACCTTTGGCCTGTATAGCGCCTTTCAACGCGGCCCTGTTCGATTGGTTGCGCCGCTCATTGCGGCCTACCCGATCTTGTCTGTGGCTGTGGCGGCGATACAGGGCGTTACAGTTTCACCACTGCAATGGCTGGCTGTCTTTGCCATCGTTGTCGGTGTCGCCGTTGTTGCCGCATTGTCCGACACCAGCACAGACTCATCACCCCGCAAAGGGCCGACAATCTTGTTCGCACTCATCGCTGCCGTTGGGTTCGCGGGCACCTTTGCCCTTGGCCATGAGGCGGCAGTCATCAGCAATGAAATGCCATCCACCCTCGTCACGCGGGTATTGGCGGTCGTGTTAACTGTGGTGCTTTTGGTGGCTTTCAAACAGCCATTCTGGCCGGGCAAGCGCGCAATACCTTTGCTGATGGCAATGGGTGTTGCGGACGGTATTGCCCTTTATTGCGTTCTATCCGCGGGCCCATTGCCAGATGCGCAATATGCTGCGGTTTCGTCTTCTATGTTTGGGCTGCTGACGATCCTGTTGGCCTGGGCATTGCTAAAGGAAAGGATGTCACTGTCACAATGGGGCGGCTGTATCGTTGCCTTTTGTGGGGTCGGATATCTTGCCTTGTGATTTAGGTTTATGGATCCCATCGGATTGGGTTTGAACATTTCAACAATCAGCCCCATTGTATACGTGTAATTCCATCCAAAAAGGCACCCCACAATGAAATCCAAATCTGTTCGTCTTGGCGTAGATATCGGCGGCACCTTTACGGATGTGGTTCTTGAAGTCGACGGGGTTTCCCATTCCACCAAAGTTCTAACCACCTATATTGCCCCTGAAAATGCGATCATTGATGGCATGGGGCAGGTCTGTACCAAGGCCGGAGTTGCGCCACCCGATATTGACCAAATCATCCACGGCACAACCTTAGCAACCAACGCCTTGATCGAACGGCGCGGTGCCAAGACGGCTCTGATCACAACCGAAGGTTTCCGGGACGTCATCGAAATGCGCACTGAATCGCGGTTCGAACAATATGACCTGAACCTTACCTTGCCCGAACCGTTATTACCGCGCCAGATGCGCTATGTCGTGCCGGGACGGATCGATGCGACGGGTGCTGTTTTAAAACCACTGACACGCGCCGACATCGAACCC
>CALKXT010000008.1 GCA_938003685.1 uncultured Sulfitobacter sp.
CAACGCTACCATGCGCGGCGTATTCAGGAACGTGACAACGGCAGCACAGATTAAGGTGACTGCCGGCCAAGTGCTGAGTTTGTTGCCCAATTGCGCTTTGTCTGTGCTGCGGTAAACTGGTCCCATTCCTTAGCAACGGAGCCACCCCATGCTGTCACGTCGTGATTTTCTGCAAATGTCGATGGCTGCGGCCTCGATCTATGGTGGCTCGGGGTTTGGGAATTGGGCAAAGCTCGCCGCGCAAGATCGCTTTGATCAGGATGCGCTGCTAGAGTTTGAAACCTTTGGCAACGTCACCTTGATGCACATCACCGATATCCACGCGCAGCTAAAGCCGATCTACTTTCGTGAACCATCTATGAACATCGGGGTAGGCGATAATCGCGGCATGGTTCCGCATATCACGGGCGAGGATTTTCGCATCCGCTACGGCGTTGGCGGGGGCACGCCGATGGATTACGCGCTGACCTACGAGGACTTTGTTAGCCACGCGCAAGCCTACGGTAAGGTCGGTGGCCTTGATCGGGTGTCGACTGTGCTGAATGCGATACGTAGCGACCGCCCTGAGGCGCTATTATTGGATGGCGGGGACACGTGGCATGGGTCGATGACCTGCCTCAAGACACAAGGGCAGGACATGGTCAATGTGATGAACGCCCTAAAGCCGGACGCAATGACATTTCACTGGGAATTCACCCTTGGATCGGAGCGTGTGCAAGAGATTGTCGAAGGTCTGCCATTCGCCGCCTTGGGTCAAAATGTATTTGACGCAGAATGGGACGAACCATCGCAATTGTTTAAACCTTACCAGTTTTTTGAGCGTGGTGGCGTAAAAATTGCTGTGATTGGACAAGCGTTCCCGTATATGCCCATTGCCAATCCGGGCTGGATGTTTCCCGAATACGCCTTTGGTATCCGCGATGAACACATGCAAGAGATGGTGGATGAGGTCCGCGCTGCGGGGGCTGAATTGGTGGTGTGCCTGAGCCACAATGGCTTTGATGTAGACAAGAAAATGGCGGGGATTGTCACGGGTATTGACGTGATCTTATCCGGCCACACACATGATGCATTGCCAGAACCTGTCTTGGTCGGGCAGACCCATATCATCGCCTCTGGGTCCAATGGAAAATTTGTGTCCCGCGTCGATCTGGATGTGCGTGATGGCAAAATGATGGGGATCAAACACAAGCTGATCCCAATTTTCAGCGACCTGATTGCGCCTGATCCGGCCATCACGGCATTGATTGACGCACAGCGCGCGCCGTTCCTTGATGATCTGACCCATGTTGTGGGTAAATCTGATGCGTTGCTGTACCGCCGGGGTAATTTCAACGGCACATGGGATGATCTGATCTGTGATGCGCTGTTATCGGAACGTGATGCAGAGATCGCCCTGTCCCCCGGCGTGCGTTGGGGGCCATCGATCTTGCCGGGGCAGGACATCACCCGCGAGGACATCTTTAATGTCACCTCCATGACCTATCCCAACGCCTATCGCACTGAAATGACGGGTGAGTTCCTGAAAGTCGTGTTGGAAGACGTGGGTGATAACCTGTTCAACCCTGATCCTTATTATCAGCAGGGCGGCGATATGGTGCGGGTTGGTGGCATGGGATTCAAAATGGATATTTCAAAGCCACAGGGCGCGCGGATCAGCGATATGACGCTGCTGTCCTCGGGTGAGGCGATCGATCCCGCGCGCAGCTATGTTGTGGCAGGCTGGGCGAGTGTAAATGAAGACACCCAAGGGCCGCCGATCTGGGATGTATTGGAAAACCACATCAGTAAGATGGGCAGTGTTGATGTTGGTGAACGCAGCAGCGTCGAAATAATCCAACCAGACTAAGATCACTCTAGATTTATTTTATTGGGTGCAGATCAAAGAATACCACCCAAAGGCGAACTTGATCCAACGGCCCCCCTTGAACCCCTAATCGCGCGCGACTAATCTCTGGGTAAGGGTTTTGCGGGTATGGTCTCGCGAACGGCAAATCAGGCAGGCTTACATGAACGATCCGATTGATACCTACATGAACACGATGGTCCCCATGGTGGTTGAACAAACCAGCCGAGGCGAACGTGCTTACGATATTTTTTCCCGACTGCTGAAAGAGCGGATTATTTTCTTGAATGGCCCCATCCACAGCGGGATGAGCCATCTGGTGGTTGCGCAATTGCTGCATCTTGAGGCCGAAAATCCGTCCAAAGAAATCTCTATGTATATCAATTCGCCCGGTGGCGAAGTGACGGCTGGCTTGTCGATTTATGACACGATGCAGTACATCAAACCCAAGGTTTCCACGCTGATTTGCGGTATGGCCGCATCTATGGGGTCGGTGATTGCGATTGGTGGCGAAAAAGGTATGCGTTTTGCGCTGCCGAATGCCGAAGTGATGATCCACCAGCCGTCAGGCGGGTCGCAAGGCAAGGCAGAAGATATTCTGATTTCTGCGCGCCACATCGAACGGACCCGCGAACGGATGTATCAGTTGTATGTCAAACATTCTGGACAAACGCTAAAGACAGTTCAAAAAGCACTGGATCGCGATCTGTGGATGACCCCGGATGAGGCAAAAGACTGGGGGCATATCGATGAGATCGTCGAGAGCCGCGGCAAAGCAGATGATCCTGACGCACCCAATAAGGGCGAAAAGGGTAAGTAAATTTTGATCCCGGCGCTGTGATCCTAATCTGATGATTTTGCGATTGTAGCGCCGGGGGCAGTGGCCTAGGGTTGTGGCCAAATAGCGATGTCCCGAATGGGATGGCACTCTAAACGATGACCTGAAAGGGTTAAAATGGCGAATACTTCCGGCAGTGACAGCAAGAATACCCTCTATTGCAGCTTTTGCGGCAAGAGCCAGCATGAGGTCCGTAAATTAATTGCGGGCCCAACCGTCTTCATCTGTGATGAATGCGTTGAGCTGTGCATGGATATTATCCGTGAGGAAACCAAGGCATCGGGCCTCAAGGCGACAGACGGTGTGCCAACTCCCAAAGACATCTGTGATGTGCTGGATGATTATGTCATCGGGCAGGCCAACGCCAAAAAGGTGCTATCGGTTGCGGTGCATAACCATTACAAACGCCTGAACCACGCCCAAAAGGGTGGTGATATCGAACTGGCAAAATCCAACATTCTGCTGATGGGACCAACCGGTTGTGGTAAAACACTTCTGGCTCAAACTTTGGCGCGCATCTTGGATGTACCGTTCACTATGGCTGACGCAACCACGCTGACTGAAGCTGGTTATGTGGGGGAAGATGTTGAAAACATTATCCTCAAACTGTTGCAGGCGTCCGAATATAACGTCGAACGTGCGCAGCGTGGCATCGTCTATATCGATGAAGTAGATAAAATCACACGTAAGTCTGAAAACCCATCCATCACCCGCGACGTATCGGGTGAAGGCGTACAGCAAGCGTTGCTGAAGTTGATGGAGGGTACGGTTGCATCCGTGCCGCCACAGGGTGGTCGCAAGCATCCACAGCAGGAATTCCTGCAAGTGGACACAACTAACATCTTGTTCATCTGCGGTGGTGCTTTTGCGGGCCTCGACAAGATCATTGCTGCACGTGGCAAGGGGTCTTCAATGGGCTTTGGTGCAGATGTGCGTGACAAAGATGCGCGCGGCATCGGTGAGATATTCACTGAGCTTGAGCCCGAAGATCTGTTGAAGTTCGGGTTGATCCCGGAATTTGTAGGTCGTTTACCGGTTCTTGCAACGCTGGAAGATTTGGATGAAGACGCACTTGTCACCATCCTGACACAGCCAAAGAATGCTTTGGTTAAGCAATATCAGCGGCTGTTTGAGTTGGAAGACACCCAGTTGACGTTTACCGATGATGCGCTTGCTGCGATTGCGAAGCGCGCAATTGAGCGTAAAACAGGTGCGCGTGGATTGCGTTCGATCCTGGAAGACATATTGTTGGATACAATGTTTGATCTGCCGGGTTTGGATACAGTCAACGAGGTTGTTGTGAACGAAGAGGCCGTGAATTCAGACGCACAACCTTTGATGATCCACGCAGAGGCCGAGAAAGAATCAGCGACCGCAAGCTGATGTCTCGACCCTGTGACAGCTAATAACAAAAAGGGGCGGGCCAGTTGGTCCGCCTTTTTCTTTTTGAAGCGCTCAATAAAAACCCTATCGACCCAATAAATCCGACAAAGGACAATGCCATGACTATCAAACGTATTCATTCCGGCGGCCCATTTGAAGAAAAGATCGGCTATTGCCGGGCTGTCGTGGCAGGTGATTGGGTACATGTTTCAGGCACGGTTTGTGGGCTGCACCCGGACACAGGTGAGGAAACACAAGATCCCGCCGCCCAATGCCAAGGTATCCTGACCATCATCGAAAATGCGCTGTCTGAGGCGGGGTGCGGGTTTTCAGATCTCGTGCGCGTTACATACATGTTAGAAGACCGTGACGAATTCCCCGCCTGCTGGCCTATCTTGAAAGCAGCGTTTGGTGACAATCCACCTGCCGCTACAATGATCGAATGTGGCTTGATCGACGCGCGGTTTCGCATCGAGATCGAGGTGACGGCGTATAAACCAGCCCCTGCTTAACTGACCTCTTCAAAGCCATCACCCAAACGTGTGCTGACGTCGTCGCGGTCCAGTGATTTCCATTTGGATTTACTGGCTGTGATGAAACCTGTCTCGGTCAGCTCCTTTTGCAGGGCAGGCATGTCCAATTCGCCCATCCACAGACGGGATTTAGCAGGGCCAGTTGGTTTCCAAGACCTTGTCAGTTGGCTAAGAGTGACTGCCTTGATCCCGGCAAAGGCCATGAGGTGCTTTTCCAGTTGTTCTGTCGCGCTGGAAGGGCGGCGCACCACGATGGCAACCTGTTGGTCGGCTTGTGCAACCATTGCCAAAAGGTGCAGTGCTGACCCTTCCGCGGCGATGATATGTCGCGCGGCTTTATAGGTTGCGATTTGGCTGGTCAGGTCATGCTTTTCAGGATGGAAAATAGTGTATCCATCCGCTTCAAGATGTGCTTCTAGTTCGGCTTCCCCAATCAGGTTACCACGCCCAGCAGGCAATTGGCTGCGGCTGATGTATATTTTGTCCGGGCCGTCGGCCTTGATATCTTTGGCAAAATTGCGTGCGATGGCATCGCGGTAGTTTTGCGTCCCTTCAATCATTGAACCAAGGCCAAAGCCCTGACCCGGCACAATCAACCGTTCCACACGGGTCGGGGCATCAAGACAAACCAAGGGTGTCTTGCCATCGCCCATCAAACTCATGAATTCGTTTTGAAATTCAATAACTTCGCTGCCGTTACGGGGGCGTTTGGGGGCAAATAAGACACCCTCAATTGGTTCATCCAAATTGTCCAAAGCCCACAGGCGTGCGGTGCTTTCCACCAGAAAATGTCCAAAGTGCATCCACAGTAAACCGCCCCAGATCCATGTGCCCTTGCGTTCAGCCAAATCACCCTCAGGCATCTTTGGTTGCACGGTCAAGGCGCGACCATTGCGCCATAACGCACCGGCACTGCAATAGTTGCCGTCAGCGTGCAACACGCCTGCTTCTTGGACAAAGTTCTGCTCAGTTGGTGGAACGATCACCGCGTTTTCCAAGGTTTGCTTTTCAGTGGCCCAACCGCTGCCTGACACCGGCGGGCGCAAACCGGCATCAAATGTGCAGGTCCAGACGTGGCGGGTACAATGGCCAACAACTTTGGCAAAGCCTGCGCGCTCAAGAATGGACTTACATTCACGCATCCCTTCCTTGCCATAGGCCTCTGGGTGAAATTCAATCACGATGGCGCGCACACCCTCCAAAGAGGCATGGCGCAGAAATTCCAGTTCGCCGCCCTCAATGTCCATCAATAGGACATTGGGCGCAAAATCTGCGTGAACCTTGGTGTAATCCGCTGTGGGCACGTCCACGCGTGTTGTGGCACGCCGATCTGTGTCAATCAGGGATGAGCCAAGGTATGAATTACGGATGTGAAACGGCATGGTTTTAGGGGCGTCCGGCGCGCTGATCAGCACCTCGTTGCGCACCTCGATTTTGCTGCCCAGTTTGTTCAGCGTATAAAGCGCGTTGATATGTTCAATGAGGTTTGGATTTGCCTCAAAGGACAGAACCTTGGCCGGATTGCCATTCTTGGCTGTGATCGCACCAACAAGGCCCAAACCAGCGCCCATTTCCAATACATGATCACCGGGCTGGATCACTTCCAAGGCACCAGCGATTTCCTGACCCTCATAGCGCGCGGCGTTGATACGTTCAGCGCGTTCAGGCGTCATCATGGGGCTGTCAGGTACTTTTACGCCATGGCATTCGGCCACGTGGGTTGGTTTCTTTAATGTGGTTGCCATGGTGATTGTCTCCGTTTTGGAAACATTAAGGGCGCTGTGTTAACAGGCCAAGAGCATTCGCAGGGGAAATGTACTGTCTTTTAATCATGGGAGTCTTTGCTGCAACACATCGCGGCTGGTCTGGACGTTGTGCCGCCGATGATGCATAAGAAATCAACAAATGCGGAGACCTTTGATGGGCATTCTCAAGACAATCACCCGGGCGTTCACATGGTGGGACGGCCAGACGTTGAACACGCAGCTTTTCACATGGCGTAAAGGCACCAAAGTGGGTGAGGACGATCAGGGCAACATCTATTACCGCAATGCGGATGACAGCAAGCGTTGGGTGATTTTTAATGGCGAAATGGAAGCCACGCGGATCAGCCCAGATTGGCATGGCTGGATGCACCACACCTGGAACGAGCCACCGACGGACAAACCTTTGGTGCATAAAGCCTGGGAAAAGCCACACCTTGAAAACCTGACAGGTACGGCATTGGCCTATGCGCCTGCGGGATCGATCCGTCAGGCAAAACCAGCAGATCGGTCCGATTACGAGGCTTGGTCCCCGGAATAACCCGTTTAAGCTGACATTCTATAAAATTTATCCAAGCTCTTGGAGATACGCGATGTGGAAGTATTTGATAATATTACCATTCTTGGCTGCTCCTGTTGCTGCTCAACAGGTTACATCCGCCGCCGGGGGGGTGTTGCGCGCATTGGATAAGACGTCTGGTCAGACCATTGATATTGAAATGACCTCTGGGCAATCAAAGTCGCTGGGCAACTTGCAGATTGTGATGTCTGATTGCCGCTACCCGGCAGGCAACCCGTCGGGTAATGCTTATGCGGCGCTGGAAATTTCTGAACGCGGCAAGGAAGGCACGGTATTTTCCGGCTGGATGATCGCCTCTGCACCTGCGCTGTCAGCGATGGAGCATTCACGCTATGACGTTTGGGTCATGCGCTGCATTACGTCCTGAAAATTAGTCGTGGGCGGTGCGGTGAAATGCGCAAATCCGGTTTTCGCGGTGCTTAACTGTGCATGATAAGCTGCGCGGCTGATTTCGATGGCCCCAAGGGATGCCAGATGATCGGTTAGAAACTGCGTGTCAAACAAGGTGAATCCGGCAGTTCCGAGGCGATCAACCAATGCAGCAAGCGCCATTTTAGATGCATTCGTACGTCGTGAAAACATGCTTTCGCCAAAGAAGGCTGTGCCCAAGGAAACCCCGTAGACACCGCCAACCAGTACTTCACCGTCCCAAACCTCGACCGAATGAGCGTGACCTGAAACATGTAATGCACTGTAAAGTTGGGTGATTTCCGCGTTTATCCATGTGTCCACGCGATCAGCGCAGCCTGAGACCACACCTGCAAAATCGCGATTGATGGTCAGCGTGAAAGGTGTTTTCCGCATTGCTTTTGCCAAAGAGCGTGACAGATGAAAACCATTCAAAGGCATCACACCGCGGCGGCGCGGATCGACCCAGAATATCTCTGGGTCGTCGCGGTGTTCAGCCATTGGAAAAATGCCAATGGAATAGCCGTGTAGCAAAAGTTCCGGCGTCAGCTCGGACATGGTTCCTCAGGCATCGCCCAGATTGGTTTCCAGCCAATGTTCCAACCAGTGAATATTATAATCACCCGTTTGCACGGCTTCTTCTGCCAGCAAGGCATGAAACAACGGAATTGTGGTGTCGATGCCGTCGATGATCAATTCACTTAAGGCACGGCCAAGACGCGCGAGCGCCTCGGGCCGGTCCCGGCCATGCACGATCAGTTTGCCTATCAAGCTGTCGTAGTAGGGCGGGATTGAATAGCCATCATAAAGTGCAGAATCCATTCGCACACCCAAACCACCGGGCGCATGATACTGGCTGATCCGACCGGGTGAGGGGCGGAAGTTTGGCAGCTTTTCAGCGTTCAGGCGCACTTCGATGGAATGGCCGTTGATCTTCAGGTTTTCCTCAGTGAATTCCATCGGTAATCCAGCGGCCACGCGGATTTGTTCACGCACCAGATCGACGCCAAAGATGGCTTCGGTGACAGGGTGTTCGACCTGCAAACGGGTGTTCATTTCGATGAAATAGAACTCGCCCTTTTCATACAGAAATTCGATGGTCCCAGCGCCGATGTATTTGATATCGGCCATGGCATCTGCGCACACCTTACCGATACGCGCACGTTCTTCTTTGGAAATCGCAGGGCCGGGGGCTTCTTCGAACACTTTTTGGTGGCGGCGCTGTAGCGAACAATCACGTTCACCCAAATGCACGGCGCGTCCTTTGCCATCACCAAAGACCTGAATTTCGATATGGCGCGGTGTGGTGAGATATTTCTCGATGTAAACTTCGTCATTGCCAAAGTTTGATTTGCCTTCCGCGCGTGCGGTCTGGAACGCTTTTTCCATATCCTTGGCGGTTTCGGCCACTTTCATGCCCTTACCACCGCCGCCAGCCGTGGCTTTGATGATGACGGGATATCCCATGTCTTCACCAATGGCCTTGGCTTCCTCAAGGGTGGCAACACCACCCGCTGATCCGGGCACGCAGGGCACGCCAAGCTCTTTCATCGTGTCCTTGGCCGAGATTTTATCACCCATGATGCGGATGTGTTCAGCAGTGGGGCCAATGAAGGTCAGTCCGTGGTCTTCGATGACCTGCACAAAGTCCGCGTTTTCAGATAGAAAACCATAGCCGGGGTGGATCGCTTCGGCACCTGTGATTTCACAGGCAGCAATGATCGCAGGGATCGACAGATAGGACTGCTGGCTGGACGGTGGCCCGATACACACAGATTCATCGGCCATGCGCACATGCATCGCGTCGCTGTCAGCAGTTGAATGTACTGCGACCGACTGGATGCCCATTTCACGGGCGGCGCGAATGACGCGCAACGCGATTTCACCCCGATTGGCGACAAGGATTTTTTTGAACATCTGAGCCGCCTTATTCAATGATCACAAGGGGGGCACCAAATTCTACGGCATCACCGTCACCCACCATGATCCGCTTGATCGTGCCTGCGCGTGGGGCAGGGATGTGGTTCATGGTTTTCATCGCTTCAACGATCAGCAATGTGTCGCCTTCGGCCACTTTGGCCCCAACGGAAATGAACGCAGGTGCGCTTGGTTCACCCTGCATATATACCGTACCGACCATCGGCGAAGTCACAGCACCGGGATGATCTGCGGGGTCTGCAGCGGCGTCTGTTGCAGGTGTTGCCATCGCGGCGGGTGCAGCAGCAGCGACCATAGGTGCGGCTGCTGTCGCCTGCATCTGTTGAGGCGCGACAATTTGCTGAGGTGGTTTGCGGCTAACACGTACATTCAGACTATCGTCTTCTGAATAATCACGTTTGACCTGCAATTCGGTCAGATCATTTTCATTGAGCAATTCAGCCAATGCTCGGATAAAGGCGACATCTGCGTCATGGGTATTTTTTGTCATGTTTTCCTCAACCTTTGTGTACAGGAGCTGTTGTAACCCGCCCTGCTGTTTGTCACGCTTATAGGACATGGGCCGTGCCATGGAAAGCCACCAGTTCTAGAGTAGTATTTGGGGGTCAATGGAAGTCAGATAAAGGGGAATAGCCAAATGAATCTTGCACATTGGTTGGCGCGCCGTGCAATCATGACACCAGAGCGGCCTGCGCTGTATCACGGATGCGATATGATTGCGGATTATGGCGCATTTGATGCGCGTGCGCGTGCTGTTGCTGCTTGGATGCAAGGACAGGGCGTTCAACCCGGTGATCGTATCGGCATCTTCATGAAGAATGTGCCTGAGTATTTGGTTGTTTTCTACGGTATTTGGATGGCAGGGGCTGCTGTGGTGCCGATCAACGCCAAACTGCATGGGCGTGAAGCGGCATTTATCATTGAGGATGCGGGCATTGAATTGGTGTTTGCCACGGATGCATTAGCCGTTACGTTGAATGACGCCGATGTGCAGGCACGTTGCATTGTGACGCCCAGTACCGACTTTGGCGAGGTACTAACTACAGCCCCACTTGCTGAAATCATGCACCGCGAGGGTGATGATTTGGCGTGGTTGTTCTATACCTCAGGGACGACGGGCAAACCCAAGGGGGTGATGATCACCCATGGTATGCTGATGTCGATGGCACTGTGTTACGAGGTCGATGCCGATATAGTGCGCGTAGAAGATAGTGCGCTGTATGCAGCCCCTTTAAGCCATGGGGCGGGTATCTATAATTTGATGCACGTGCGAGTTGGGTCACGACATGTGTTCCCTGCCTCGGGGGGATTTGATGCGGAAGAGATATTTGATCTCGCCGCGCATTTTGGATCGGTTCACATGTTCGCCGCGCCGACGATGGTCAAACGCATGACACAAACAGCCATGGCATCGGGTCAGCGTGGGGACGGGCTGCGCACAATCGTTTATGCGGGCGGGCCGATGTACAACGCTGACATCATTGAGGCGGTGGATTGGTTTGGGCCAATCTTTGTGCAGATATACGGGCAGGGGGAATGTCCGATGGGGATATCGGCCCTGTCGCGGGGGGATATTGCAGACCGTGACGATATGCGATGGCGCGAAAGACTGGCGTCAGTGGGGCGGGCACAGTCCGCTGTAGAGGTGCAGATAGCAGATGAGAATGGCAATCCTGCACCAACAGGCGCACAGGGTGAGATCATGGTACGGGGCCAGACGGTAATGCCGGGCTATTGGAACAATCCAGAGGCGACGGCGAAGACCGTAAAAAGCGGCTGGTTACTGACTGGCGATATGGGGTTTCTGGACAGTGACGGGTATTTGACTCTGCAAGACCGCAGCAAAGATATGATCATCACCGGCGGATCAAACGTCTATCCGCGTGAAGTTGAGGAGGTGTTACTCACGCACACCTTGGTGCGTGATGTGTCGGTGGTCGGCCATCCGCACGCGGAATGGGGCGAGGAGGTTGTGGCGTTTGTGGTGGGTGAGGCTGCAGAAGCTGAGTTGGACGCGCTTTGTCTGGAGCATATCGCGCGGTTCAAGCGACCCAAACGGTATGTTGGGATCGCGGAATTGCCCAAGAATAACTATGGAAAAGTTTTAAAGACAGAGCTGAGGAAGATGCTCGGGGATTAATCCGAGATGCGCGCAGAAAATAGGGATTTTCCAGTGTAAGGCGCGAGGTCGAGTGACGAAAAAACCGGTGAGTCATGACTGACCTACCGGTTTTGGTATTTAAGAAAGGGTGAATTGAAAAGCGTTTAGATCGCCAGATATTCCGCGCGGAGTTCTGCGTTGTCCAACACCTCAGCAGCGGTGCCGTCAAACACGATCCCGCCCGTATCTAGGATCACAGCGCGGTCTGCCAGTTTCAGGGCACGTACCGCGTTTTGTTCAACCAAGATAGTGGTGATGCCTTGTTCCTTGATCAGCGATAGAGTTTTTTCGATCTCGTCCACGATCACTGGTGCCAAACCTTCATAGGGTTCATCCAGCAGCAGCACTTTGATGTCCCGGGCGAGCGCGCGGGCGATTGCGAGCATTTGCTGTTCGCCGCCAGACAATGTGATGCCTTCTTGGGTTTTGCGTTCTCCGAGGCGCGGGAAAAGGTCGTAGATACGCTCAAGTGACCAGCCGATAGGGGGCGCGATCTGGGCTAGCTTCAGGTTTTCTTCAACCGTGAGGCCAGCGATAATGCGGCGGTCTTCGGGGACCAGCGCTATACCTGCTGCAGAGGCCTGATGGCTTTTCATTTTGTGCAACGGCTGGTGATCCAACCAGATTTCACCCTTGCGGGCTTCGGGTTCATCGAGGCGTGCAATCGCGCGCAGTGTTGACGTTTTGCCCGCGCCGTTACGGCCCAGTAGGGCGAGGATTTCACCTTCATGGACGTTAAAGCTGACACCTTGCACGATGTAACTTTCGCCGTAGTAAGCGTGCAGATCCCAAACGGAGAGGAAAGCAGGCGCAGTCGCGGCGTGATTTGCATTTTTGGGAATTGTGTTTGTATTCATCGTCTTAAATCCTTCGGCGTGGGCGGCGCAGAGCACCACCTTACGGGGGTGGCGTAAGGTGAGCGCGTGGCCCACCCCGTATCTTAAGCGGCGTCTTGGCTTTCGCCCAAATATGCTTCGCGCACCTTGGGGTGGCCTTTGATTTTGTCTGGCGTGTCTTCGACCAATGGTGTGCCTTGCGCCAACACGGTGATGCGTTCGGCCAAGGAAAACACAACGTGCATGTCATGCTCGATGATCGCGATGGTAATGTCGCGCTCTTCCTTGATCCGCTTGAGCAGATCAATGGTGTTGTTGGTATCAGCACGCGCCATGCCAGCGGTTGGTTCATCCAACAGCAAAAGGCGGGGTTCTTGGCTGAGGCACATGGCGATTTCAAGACGGCGCTTGTCCCCACGCGACATAGAGGCCGCATGCATCTGGCGCTTGTCCATCAGATTCATGTCTTCCAGCATGTGTTCGGCTTTTTCGACAACTTCCTTTTGGTTCATAACACTGGAGATTGCGTTCATCTCAAAGGCACCATCGCGTTTGGCAAAACAAGGGATCAACATGTTTTCCATAACCGTCAGGTCGCCAAAAATCTCTGGCGTCTGGAACACGCGGGAAATACCCATTTGGTTGATCTCGTAAGGCTTGCGCCCCAACACCGATTGCCCGTCAAACATCACTGACCCAGTATCAGGGATCAGTTTGCCAACCAGACAATTTAGCAGGGTGGATTTACCGGCCCCGTTTGGGCCGATGATCGCGTGTACGGTGTTCTCTTCGACGTTCAGGTTCACATCCCCGAGGGCCTGTAGCCCCCCAAAGCGTTTGCCGACGTTCTTTACTTCTAGAATAGCCATCTGCATGCGCTCCTTATTCTGCGGGTGTTGTTGTGCCATCGGCTGCGTCGTCCGATGGTTTTTTGCGGCTGAACATCCGGCCAATACGTTGGCCACCTTCAACAAGGCCACCGGGTAGGAAAATCACAACCAACATGAACAACAGACCCAGCGTCAGGTGCCAGCCTTTGCCCACAAAGGGGTGAATGATGGTGACCATGAAGTCTTCGATGCCGTCAGGCATGAACGAGAACCAGCTGTGCAAGACGTTGTCGTTGATCTTGGCAAAGATGTTTTCAAAGTATTTGATGAAACCAGCGCCCAGGATTGGACCGATCAATGTACCTGCACCGCCAAGGATGGTCATCAGAACAACCTCACCAGAGGCAGTCCATTGCATGCGTTCGGCACCGGCAAGTGGGTCCATTGAGGCCAGTAGGCCACCTGCAAGACCTGCATACATGCCAGAGATCACAAAGGCCGCAAGCGTATAGGGGCGTGTGTTCAGGCCTGTATAATTCATGCGTTGCTGGTTTGATTTTACCGCGCGCAACATCATTCCAAAAGGGGAGCGGAAGATGCGGATCGCAAGGTAGAAGGTTAGCAGCATGATGATCGCACAGAGGTAATAGCCGAAGGAGAAATCAAAGCTCCAACCGGCGACGTCTAATGTGTAGGTCGACTGCATTTCCTGACCAAACAGGTGTGGAATGTTTGGGAGGTTTTCATTGTGAAAGTACTGCGGGTCAGAGGTATAAACCTGTAATCCCGTTTCACCATTGGTGATGGGCGTGCCAAAGAAGCGACCAATCAGATCGGAATAGGCGATGGCGAACAACATCTGTGCAAAGGCCAATGTCAGGATTGAGAAGTAGATACCTGAGCGGCGCAGCGAGATATATCCGATCGCCAGCGCGAATACGGCTGAAACGATTATTGAAAGCACCATGCCGGGAATGATGTTGTAGCCCAAAAGCTTGAACATCCAAACGGCAGAGTAGGACCCCACACCTAGGAAAGCAGCGTGTCCAAAGCTGAGGTAGCCTGTGAGGCCGAACAGCAGGTTAAATCCAATCGCCAAGATACCAAAGATAACAAAGCGTTGCATCAGGTCAGGGTAGCCCGCGTTGAACTGTGCCATGGCAGAGTCCGTCGGGAACGGGTTGAGGATGAAGGGGGCTGCCAGCGCCATAATGGCGACGATGATCAGCAGGCGAGTGTCGCGTTTTTCTAGTCCAAACATGTTCTTATTCCTCCATCACACCTTTGCGGCCCATCAGGCCACGGGGACGTGTCAGCAAGATGATAATGGCAACCACATAGATGATGATCTGGTCAATACCGGGGATGATCGCTTTTACTTCGTTCATTGACGCAAGGGATTCTAAGATACCCAGCATAAAACCGGCCAGTACCGCACCGGGCAATGAGCCCATGCCACCGACAACAACCACAACAAAACTAAGCACAAGGAAATCCATGCCCATGTGGTAGTTGGGCGAGTTGATCGGGGCGTACATCACCCCCGCCAATCCGGCGACCGCCGCAGCGATACCAAACATAAAGGTAAAGCGTTTGTCGATATCGATGCCCAAAAGCCCAACTGTTTCGCGATCCGCCATACCAGCACGGACAACCATCCCAAAGGTGGTGAACTGCAAGAAGGCAAAGACAGCGCCGATGATCATGGCAGAGAAGCCAAAGTAGACCAAGCGCCAGTAGGGGTAGGCAAGTGATGTATCAAGACCGAGGAGCGGTCCAAAATCAAAGCTGCCAACAAAGGCCGAAGGTGCTGGGGTTGGAATTGGGTTTGCGCCGTAGAAGTATTTGATCACTTCCTGAAGCACGATTGCCAATCCAAAGGTCACAAGAATCTGATCCGCGTGGGGGCGCTTGTAGAAATGTTTGATCAACCCGCGTTCCATCGCGAAGCCGATGAACAACATCACCGGAATGGCGAACAGGATCGCCAAGGGGACAGCCCAGTCAATAATACTGGCACCAACTTCGGGCCCAAACCAGCTTTCAACATAAGGTGTCTTAATTTTCAGGGGGTTACCAAGAAAATCTTTTTCCGTCGCGCTGAGTGTTTCAGAGCTGAGTGTCAGGATTTTCTGTAAGGTCACAGAGCAGAACGCCCCGATCATGAACAAGGCACCGTGGGCGAAGTTGACCACGCCCAAAGTGCCGAAAATCAGCGTCAGACCAAGGGCGATCAACGCATATGCGGAGCCCTTGTCGAGGCCGTTTAAAATTTGAAGAAGAATTGCGTCCATGGTCCCCACCTATTGGATGATGCTTTCTGCCGGGCTTAGCCTCAGGCAGAATGAGGGGGTAGGGCGCGTCATAACGCGCCCTACGATGTTCTCAAAGTGCGTAAATTACGCGCCTGGGTTACACTTGCCCAAGTCGCCACCGGCGAACATTGGGTGATCATGTGGGTACTCAACCTGAGCACGTGGTGTCACTTCAACGATTTCCAGTGTGTCGTATTCGTTCGTCGGGTTCTCTTTACCCTTCATAACCAACACGTCTTTGAAGCACTGGTGGTCATCGCCGCGGTACAGAACCGGACCGTTGCCCAAGCCATCGAACTCAAAGTCTTCCAGAGCTTCTACAACACCACATGGGTTGAATGTGCCCTCACGCTCAACAGCATCTGCATAAAGCAATGTCTGAACATAGCATGTGTGTGCTGAGTTGGATGGTGGGCGGCCGTACTTTTCGCCAAAGGACTTAACGAAGGCTTTAGAACCTTCATCCTGAAGCTGCCAGTTCCAGTTCATCGAACCGATAACACCTTCAACGTTTTTGCCCGCACCAGCGGCCATCAACTCGGAGTACAACGGCACAACGATTTCGAACTTCTTGCCGTTCACTTCTTTGTTCAACAGGTCAAACTGGACCGCGTTGGTCAAAGAGTTAACCATGTTCCCGCCGTAGTGGTTCAGAACCAGAACGTCGGCACCAGAGTTCAGTACAGGCGCGATATAGGAAGAGAAGTCAGTGGACGCGAGAGGCGTCAGCACGTTGTTCACAGTTTCCCAGCCCATGGCCTCAGTCGCGGCTGCGATTGATTCCTGCTGTGTCCAGCCCCATGTGTAGTCAGCTGTCAGGTGGTAGGCTTTACGATCAGAACCGTAAGCATTTTTCAAAACGGGTGCCAAAGCAGCCGCTGACATGTAACCGTTAAAGAAGTGGCGGAAGCCGTTGGCTTTGCGGTCTTTACCGGTTGTGTCGTTTGAGTGGGTCAAGCCCGCCATGAAGATCACGCCAGCTTCTTGGCACAGACCCTGAACAGCGACAGCCACACCAGAGGAAGATCCACCGTTGATCATCACGGCGCCATCTTTTTCGATCATGGACTTGGCTGATGCACGTGCTGCGTCTGACTTTGTCTGAGTGTCGCCAGTTACGAATGCAACCTTCTTACCCAAGATGCCGTTACCCTTAAGCGCTTTTGAGCTAAAGGTGTTCATCATGCCGCCGTCGCCTTCACCGTTCAGGTGCTGGACAGCAAGTTCTTGTGCGCGCAATTCGTCCAAGCCTTCTTCGGCGTAGGGACCAGTTTGTGGCACGTTAAAGCCCAAGGTGACTGTGTCGCCCGTTGGTGCGTTTGTAAAACCTGAGTGGCCGTCGGCCCGCAGATACGTCGGCAAAGCAAGACCAGCACCAGCAACGGCACTTGTTTTGATCAGACCACGACGTGTCAAATTAGAAAATGACATGAATTCCTCCCGATTGTTAAAACTATGCATCCATCTCGTTGAATGGACGCACGTGGCACAAAGGTGCAAATATCTTATCGCCCGACAAGTGAAAACGGATCAATAAGCCCCTTGATAAACACAAGAATTCTGTAAATATCTTCGCAGTGAGTATGAAAAAATTGTAAATAAAGTGATGTTGCAGTGCAGAAACCCATTGATTTTGCGCGATAATGTGAGGCGACGGGATGACACGTGAAGCGTTGACAGGTAGCCGCATCCGCGAACGGCGGGTGATGGCGGGGCAAAAGCAAGCAGATCTGGCGCGCCAGATTGGTATTTCTGCCAGCTATCTGAATTTGATTGAGCATAATCGCCGCAGAATCGGTGGGAAAGTACTGCTCAATATCGCCGCAGCCTTGGGCGTTGAACCGCAAGCGTTGACTGAGGGGGCAGAAGCCGCCTTGATCGCAACATTGCGTGAAGCTGCGATTGATGCGGGGCTCACCGGGCCTGACGCTGCGCGCGCAGATGAATTTGCAGGCCGCTTTCCGGGATGGGCGGACGTTCTGGTTGGCACACGTCGCCGCATCGCAGCACTTGAGCAAACGGTTGAGGCGTTGACCGACCGTTTAGCGCATGATCCACATTTAGCCGCTTCTATGCATGAATTGTTAACAACAGCCGCAGCGATCCGGTCAACGGCTTCGATCTTGGCCGAAACTAAAACTTTGCAACCTGAGTGGCGTGATCGTTTTCATGCCAATATTAACGAAGATAGCCGCAGGTTGTCTGACAGTGCGCAGGCGTTGGTTACCTATCTAGAGACACACCCAGATGCGTCCGAAACGGCCAGTTCACCTCAAGAAGAGGTCGAAGTCTTCCTCGCTAATCATTCCTTTGAATTTGAGACGCTTGAGACAACCGAGGATACGCAGAACCAGATTGAGGTGCTGATTGATGGCGCACAGATGCTGCAATCCTTGGCTGCGCGCCATATTGCAAAAGGGGTATTGCAGCAGGTTGCACGTGATGCAGCACGCTTGCCTATTGTATTGCTGCGTGAGGCCGTTGCCCGCCTTGGGTCGGATCCGGTCACACTGGCGCGCGATTTGCGTCAACCTGTTGTGCGTATCTTGCGCCGATTGGCAGCGCTACCCGAACTGGGGGCGGGGTTGGTGGTGTGCGACCGATCCGGCACTGTCATTTTTCGCAAATCCGTAGAAGGTTTTACCGTGCCACGCCACGGCGCATGTTGCCCCCTTTGGCCTTTGTTTTCGGCGCTTAACCATCCAGGCAGTGTGATGGCAACACGCGTGTCACAACTGGGCCATGCGCGCGCTGAATTTGATTGTTTTGCCGCCTGTGACACGGTTGGCGTGCCGTCTTACAACGCCGCACCCTTGGTGCAGGCTGTTATGCTTCTGATCCCCACGACCTCGGGTGCTGAAAGCGCAGAGCAGATGGGATCAACCTGCCGGATATGCCCGCACGAGGATTGCGCGGCACGGCGTGAACCATCGATCTTGAGCCAAGGTGTTTAAGCATCTTGTCTGCTTTGACACCTTAGGGTTTACAGTGCATCTTAATCATGACCACGCCGACCCTCACATAAGATGAGGGCGCAGGGTCACGAGGGGGAGGACGACACGCGATGAGCAAACATGTGGTGCTGGTCGAAGACGAAGTTAATATCGCTGAGGCAATCCGTTTTCTGTTATCCCAAGAAGGGTGGCGCGTGGAAACTTTGGCAAATGGATCAACGGCTGTTGACGTCATTCGCAATGTCCTGCCGGATTTGGTGATGCTTGATGTGATGTTGCCGGGCAAAAGTGGCTTTGAAATTTTGGATGAACTGCGTGCGGATACGTCATTTGACGACATGCCAATTTTGATGCTGACGGCACGTGGGCAAAGCCGTGACCGCGAGATGGCAGAAAAGGCAGGTGTCAGCCGTTTTATGACCAAGCCGTTCTCTAATTCCGAGATGTTGGATGCTGTGCGTGAACTGACCAACACATGAAGCGGGCATAACGGATGGCGCGCAGCCCAATTTTTCTGGAAAGGCGCGGCTATCGCTTGCGCCGTATGAAAGACGCCGTGCGGTTCTTGCCGCTGCTGGGTTTGGCCCTGTGGATGGTCCCGCTAATGTGGCCCGCGCAAGGCGAAAGCGATCCGATGCCACTCAGCACGGCCTTACAATATATTTTTGGCATTTGGACATTTTTGGTGGCCAGCGTTTGGACGCTGTGGCGGCGTACGCGCGATCTGCCGGTTGATGCGTTGGACGATGCGGCGCGTCAAGTTGAGGCTGATTAATGGTCTCCCTCAATCAACTTGTCATTGTGTGTCTGACCTATGTTGTTGGCCTGTTTTTGGTCGCCTTTCTGGCAGAACGTGCGGCCTTGCGCGGGCAGGGCGGTTGGCTGTTACGATCCCCGTTGGTCTATACATTGTCACTTTCAATCTATTGCACCGCTTGGACGTTTTACGGTGCGGTGGGATATGCGGCGCGGTCGGGGTTGGAGTATCTGACGATCTATCTAGGCCCGTCATTGGTGATGATCGGGTGGTGGTGGATATTGCGCCGTTTGGTGCGGATCGGACGCAGCCAGCGCGTGACCTCAATCGCTGACTTGATCTCGTCGCGCTATGGCAAATCCAACACCTTAGCGATTGTTGTAACGGTTATGGCTGTCATTGGTGTGACGCCGTATATCGCTTTGCAATTGCAATCCGTTATCTTGTCTTTCTCAATCTTTGCTGCACCGGACACGGCATTGGTCGGCACAGAACACGAGGTCATTAACCGTGGACAAGCGGCGTTCTGGGTGGCGACCGGGTTGGCGCTGTTTACTGTGTTGTTTGGCACCCGAAACCTGAACGTGAATGAACGCCATCACGGCGTGGTCATTGCCGTCGCGGTTGAGGCGGTGGTCAAGCTGGTCGCGCTGATGGCCGTTGGTATTTTTGTGGTCTGGGGATTGGCGGGTGGTGTCAGTGAAACGCTGACCCGAATTGATGCCTCTGCCATTGGTGAATGGCAGGTACAAAGCAGTCGATGGGTCGCGTTAACCATGTTGTCTGCCGCCGCGTTCCTGTGCTTGCCACGGATGTTTCAGGTTATGGTCGTGGAAAATGACGATGAACGATACCTGCAAATCGCATCATGGGCCTTTCCACTCTACCTGCTGTTGATGAGCTTGTTTGTTGTGCCAATTGCCGTTGTTGGCCTTGATCTGATGCCCACGGGGTCCAATCCGGACCTGTTCGTGCTGAGTCTGCCGTTAAGCCAAGGGCAAAATGGCTTGGCAATGTTGTCGTTTCTGGGTGGGTTTTCATCGGCCACGTCTATGGTTATTGTTGCCACGTTGGCGTTGAGTACGATGGTGAGCAACCACATCGTGATGCCGATTTGGCTGACATTGCGCCAAGATGGTGCCACCCAATCTGGTGATGTGCGCAATGTCGTGATCCTTGCACGGCGGCTGTCGATCTTGCTGATCATTGCGCTTGGGTATCTTTATTATCGCGCCTCAAGTGGCAGTGCGGCGTTGGCGGCGATCGGGACAATTTCCTTTGGTGGTGTGGCGCAGTTTTTACCTGCCATGCTGGGTGGAATTTTCTGGCGCGGGGCGACACGTACAGGCGCGCTATACGGCCTTGGCACCGGCTTTGTCCTGTGGGTCTTCACCATGTTGCTGCCGAGCTTTGGTTCTGGCGTTGCCCTGTCTGCGGAGGTGTTTGAGCAGGGTTTGGCGGGCATGGCATGGCTGCGCCCACAGGCATTGTTTGGCATCGAAGGGCTGGACCCTACGGTACACGCTGTGGTCTGGAGCCTGTCGTTAAACACCTTGGCCTTTATTGGCGTGTCACTGTTTAGCTTTCCTGACCCGGTCGAGCGTTTGCAAGGCGCGCAATTTGTAAATGTCTTTGATCATTCCAGCCCCACGCGCGGCTGGACGGCATCAGCGGCGGGCAGTGAAGATTTGATGATCATGGCACAGCGGATTTTAGGGGCTTCTGAGGCACAATCGTTTTTTGCCGCGCAATCTAAAGCCCAAGGGTTCTCGGATGGGTTGCCAGAGCCAACCCCGCAGTTGGTGCAGGCGCTGGAACGTGAATTGGCGGCAGCAGTGGGGGCTGCGACGGCACATGCGATGGTCTCTCAAATCGTGGGTGGCACGTCGGTGTCCGTGCAAGATCTGTTGGCCGTGGCGGACGAATCTGCGCAGATGTTAGAATATTCCAGCCAGCTTGAAGCAAAGTCGCGTGAGCTGTCTGAAACTGCCGCGCAGTTGCGTGAAGCCAATGAAAAGCTGACACAATTGTCGCTGCAAAAGGATGGTTTCCTGAGCCAGATCAGCCATGAATTGCGCACGCCGATGACTTCAATCCGGTCGTTTTCAGAAATTCTGCGCGACGCAAAGGGCATGAAGGCGGCGGACAAGACGCGCTATGCTTCGATCATTCACACTGAAACCATCCGATTGACGCGGCTCTTGGATGATCTGCTGGACCTGTCGGTGCTTGAGAACGGGCAGGTGACGTTGAACATGCGCACTGGGATGTTGCGCGATGTGTTGGATCAAGCGGTGATCACCGCGCTGGCAGGTGCGGCCAGCCCGTTAAAGGTAATCAGGGATACCGATGCAGAGGCGGTGACACTGACCAGTGATCTGGATCGGCTGGCGCAGGTGTTTATAAACCTAATCGCAAATGCCCAAAAATACTGTCGCGCTGAGGAGCCAGAGCTTGCGATACATGTGTCTGTCTCGGCGGATCATCTGACTGTTGATTTTGCAGACAATGGCCATGGCATTGCGCCCGATGTGCAGGCAGTGATTTTTGAAAAGTTCTTTCGCATCAGTGGTGAAGAAGGCGAAGGTGCCGGGCTTGGGCTGGCGATTTGTTCTGAAATCCTGACCCGGCTGGGTGGTGAGATTGCGTATGTGGCGCAAGGGATGGGCACCACGTTTCGGGTACGACTGCCCCTGAACGGTAAAAATTGGAACTGAACCACGTCATCACCCTGTGAAATAAAGGCAATAGTAACCAATCATCCGCTATTCCTGTCCCCAAGGACCGCCTAACGCGGGTGGAAAAGATGGGACAAGACCAGCAAAATATGACTGCGGATACTGAGCAAAAAAGCCAAGATGTTGAAGTCTCTGTGTTGGCGCGCAAGACCCAAGCGGGTCGCGTCACCCATCAGGCGCGTGCAATGTCAGTGCCAAAGGCGCTTCGTTTGACCCTGGCCAAGGTCGCGGACGATCTGCTTGATATGGCCATGGCTGTGATCGGTGCGCGCATGGAGAAATGCGAGGCTGAGGCACTTGAGGCCGTGTTTGAGGCACCAGCCTTGTTGATGTTGTTAGATGGACCTTCCCGGAAAAGGGCTGCAGTGGCTTTTGATCCTATATTTGTCGGTGGTCTGATCCAGCAACAGACAATGGGTCTGGTGATGCCCGATACAGGAGGTGAACCACGCCCACAAACATCAACGGATGCCGCAATATGTGCGCCGTTTTTGGACGCACTTTTGGGACGTGCAGCCGCGTTGCCAGAGACCGAAGAAGAGCGCGCTTTACTCACGGGTTTTCGATTTGGGTCGCGCGCAGAAAATTCACGCCTGTTGTTGATGGCATTGGAAGAACCTGAATATCAGATTGTCCATTTGACGGTGGATATGGCGGGTGGAAAGCGTCAGGGGCAAATCACTTTGTGTTTGCCATTGGCGGTCAAGGCCACGGATGCGCCTGAAATCGAAAGACCGGGGCGCGAAGGGGAGGCGTCGGGGCGCAGTAAGCGATCACTGAATGAAACGGTTTTGGGTTTGAATATTGATCTCAATATCTCTTTGTCGCGCTTGTCGATGCCACTGAGTGCGATAAGTGCTATGAAACCGGGTGACGTGCTCAAACTTGGTGTGTCAGCCTTTGATCAGTCACGGATATTGACCACGGGTGGGCGTGGTGTTGGGCGCGGTACGCTTGGTCAGATTGACGGCGTGCGCGCCTTGCGCGTCGAGTATCAGAAAATTGTATCCGCAACACCAAAACGTCGCGCTAGTGACAGAGCTGAATTGAATTTACCAGACGTGAAGGGCGATGGCACCGGGACACAGTCAAGAGAGGCAGAGATAGAGGAAGGCATTGACGTTGATGGGGCATCGGATTTCGACGTATTGTCAGACCTTCCTGATCTACCAGACCTTCCTGACATGTCAGATCTGCCCGACATGTCTGACCTACCGGGGTTTTCGGACGCTGATGATCTACCTGAATTGCCACGCCTTGAAGCGTGATAGGTCACCCGATTTATGTAAAGGATTGAGCCAAAATCTGACGCATGTTTTCTATGTCATAGCCGCCGCTGCGCGCTGCGCTGATGATCTCATCAGGGGACATTTGTCCGGCTTGCCCCAATGCCCATGCGATGGTGGATCGTGTACCTGATGCGCAGTAGGCCAATACAATATCCTCAGTCTCGCATCCCTTTGCGCAGTTTTCTGCAATGATATTGGGGATCATGCTTTGATGGGTCAAAGGTTGCTCTGCAAAGTGGATGCCAGCCGCCTGTGCCGCCGCTGCGATGGCGGCAGCACAATGGCTTGGCGGCACTTCAGCGTCGGGGCGATTGCACAAGATGCGGGTGATACCAGCCTCTTGCAAGGCGGGCATGTCAGCCGGATCAATTTGCGGGCTGACGAAATAGCGGGGGGTAAGTTGACGAATATCCATAGGGTGATTTAAGCGCCTGCGGTGCTTGTGTCCAGTATCTGCTTTGCACGTGGGGCCAGCGCCATCCCGGCAATCATCGCAATCAGAAATATCACGCCGCCAAAGCCACCATAGCTAATAGATGCAAGAGCCGGGCCCGGGCATAGCCCGACAAGCCCCCAGCCCATACCAAAGAGTATGGCACCAAGGATCAAGGAACGGTCCAGCTTTGGATCGGCAGGCTTGGGGAAATCACCACCGACAATTGGCGTACGGCTGCGGGTTAGACGCCATGCGATAAACATCGGGATGATTGCGCCCCCCATGACAAAAGCCAGCGTCGGATCCCAAGTGCCAAAAAAGTCAAGGAAGCCTTGAACTTTATCCGTGTTGGTCATGCCCGACAGGTGCAGGCCCAGACCAAACAAAGACCCAGAAAGAAATGCGATAACTGCGCGCATGTCAAAGTCCCTCAATAAGAGTGCGTAATACAACAACCATTACAGCGCCTGCACCGATATAAACGAATGTGGATACTATCCCACGAGGGCTAAGCCGTGAAATGCCACACACGCCATGGCCAGAAGTACACCCATTGCCAATCCGTGTACCCAGCCCAACAAGCAGACCAGCCGCAATGACCAACGCAATATTTGAGGTTAGGTTCGTATCAACCGCAGGCACCCCCATGCTTTGAACCAGCGCTGGGATCAAAATCAAACCGGCCAAAAATGCGCCGCGTTCCACCCAAGAAGAGCGCGCTGAGCCATCAACCAGCCCGCCCAAAATGCCGCTGGCCCCCATGATGCGACCATTGCCCAGCAGGTAAATCGCGCCCGCGCAGCCAATACAGAGACCACCGATGAGGCCCCATATCCAATCTATGTACATGTTGGTTCTTTCAAAGTTTGTTGATGGGAAGTTTCAGCATAACGGTGCCGCTGTCATCAGCCTCAGGCATATTGCCCGCACGCATGTTGATTTGCAGTGAGGGTACAATGAGTTTTGGCATCGCCAATGATGCATCACGGGTTTCGCGCAAGGCTACAAATTCGTCCTCACCCGCGCCGCCGCCGATATGAACATTTGCGGCCTTTTGCGCACCAACTGTGGTTTCCCACGCAAATGCGCTGCGCCCCGGTGCTTTGTAATCATGGCCCACAAAAACCCGGGTGCTGTCGGGTAAGGACAGAATCCGCTGAATTGAGTTATACAAATCATGCGCCGAGCCGCCGGGAAAGTCACAACGCGCGGTGCCGAAATCGGGCATAAACAACGTATCCCCAACAAAAGCTGCATCACCGATCACATAGGTCAGGCATGCAGGCGTATGGCCGGGTGTGTGCATCACATCAGCGCGCATTTGGCCAATATGAAAGCTATCGCCGTCTTTGAACAACGCGTCAAACTGGCTGCCGTCACGTTGAAATTCTGTGCCTTCGTTGAAAACTTTGCCAAAGGTGTCCTGCACGGTGGTGATTTGCGCACCAATGCCGATTTTACCGCCTAGTTTTTCTTGTAAGTATGGCGCGGCTGATAGGTGGTCAGCGTGAACATGGCTTTCCAGTATCCATTGGGTTTGGAGGTTATTTTGCGTGATATGAGCAATGATCTTGTCGGCGGAACTGGTGTCAGTGCGGCCTGCTGCGTGATCAAAATCGAGTACGGAATCGACAATAGCACAGGCTGACCCATCAGGGTCTTGAACCACGTAGCTTACGGTGTTGGTGGCGTCGTCAAAAAACGCTGTAATTTTGGGGGAAACGGTGGGCAGGTCGACATTCATCTGCAGTCTCCTTGATGATTTCTTAAAACATATAGTTTTTTGCATGTGTTTCAAGCAGGCGTTTTGCCTCACCATTGATGAAGAGGCATGCGCGCTGAGTTTTTGCTGTAGAGTTAGGTTATGTCAGGAAAATACCGACAATGACCATCATCAAACCAATTGCAGACAAGAACAATGCGCCCATATTAACGGGGATCGCTGATTTCAGCACAGTGCGCATTGCATCATCGTCCAGATTGGCGCGTTTGGCGCGCGTCACACGTATGATGCACCAAATCAGACCCAACAGCCCAATGAGCGACAGGGCGGCACCTGTCCAGATGATCCATTCAAGGGGTGACGAAGTTACATTTTCCATGCAGCCGTGGCTACGACAATCTGCCGGATGGGGCAAGTCCCGCTTGCGGGATTCGAGCCGGGGGGTTAGTCAGGCAAAACAACAATTTCCCGAGGAGCGCGCCATGAGCGACACAGCCACCAATCCCGACGTTATCGACACCGTTGGTGATGCGACATATCGCGTGACCGCAAATGAATTGCGCCAGTTTGTTGAGCGTGTTGAGCGGCTCGATGCTGAGAAAAAAGACCTTGCTGAGCAGCAAAAAGAAGTGATGGCCGAGGCCAAAGCGCGTGGGTATGATACCAAAGTTCTGCGCAAGGTGATTGCGCTGCGTAAGCGTGACAAAGACGACATTGCCGAAGAAGAGGCGGTGTTGGAAATGTACAAAGAAGCGCTTGGCATGTGATTTTAATATGCGCCCTCAGTGGGTGTAGAGTGACTTGGCTACATGATGTACGACCATAGAACGTGATTACGTTTTTTTAATGTAAACCTGCGATGTTTCCTCCTGCATTGCAGGGGTTTAGTTTCGTGGTTCACATACAGCGTCTCTTCGTGGGAGTTGTCGTTTTTTGGCTGCTGGCCGTTGGGGCGGGTGCTGCGCAAACGATTACAGCCAGCAAAAACGCCACGAATAAGATTAAATTAGCGGATCGTCAGCGGTTGTTGAGTGAACAATTGGGGCGGTCGATTTGTTTGGTGATGGGGCATATTGATGCGGCCTCCGAATCTGACAAGGCGCGCGGTTCGGCCGATTTGTTTGACACAACGATGCGCGCCTTGCGCGATGGCGACGAAAACATGGGGCTCATGGCCGAAACAAGCGCTGATGTATTGGCCGCATTGGATCGGGTAGAAGAAATTTCAGTAACCTATCGTGCGGCGGCCTTGCAGGTCGGGGCAGGGGATTTGCATGCGGTGCCAGTGGGCCAGATCATGTTATTGAGCGATCCTTTGTTAAGCAGATCAAATGATGCGCTTGATATTATTGTAAGTACCTATGGTGATGCCAAAAGCACCAGCCGCGTAAAAACTGTTGAGCTGGCACGACGGCAAACAATGTTGTCCCAGAAACTGATGAAAGAAATTTGTTTTGTCAGTCTAAATATTGAACACACACACATGATTGCAAACCTGTCCACCAGTATTGTTGAATTTGAACGTGCTCAGATTTTGTTAGAACACGGCAGTATGGTCGAAGGGGTGCTGCCACCAACGCCAAAACGGGCCCAAAAACTCGCGGTTGTGCGCGGCTTGTGGGATGAATTTGCGGTGACTGCGCGCAATGTTGCGGCTGGACGTCAGCTTAACACGGCCGAATTGGAAAATTTAGTTCATCTTAGCAATCAATTGCTGTTCAAATGCAAACAAGCGGCGCGTGCTTATGCAACGCTCTGAAATGGGACTGTTGTAACTAATAGCTTTATCTCGCCTCTGTTCGTTGAGGCGGTTGTGGCTGCGCAAATGCCTTTGAACACCATGCTATCCAATATCGACGTCAGGTGCAGTTGCTTGCCCCTTGCACGTAGGCGTCAAGGCACATAGAAGGGCGGAAATTTTCGCCCGCGCGCCTGTTCGTGCGGCCTTATCCTATGGAGCACACATGCTGGTCAACGAGACACTTAACGAAGGTCTGAAACGCGGTTACGCCATCACGGTAACAGCGGCAGAATTGGAAGCCAAAGTTAATGAAAAGCTGGTCGAGGCACAGCCAGACGTTGAAATGAAAGGCTTTCGCAAAGGCAAAGTCCCCATGGCATTGCTGAAAAAGCAGTTTGGCCAAAAGGTTATGGGCGAAGCGATGCAAGAAAGCATTGATGGTGCCATGTCCGAGCATTTTGAAAAATCTGGTGATCGTCCTGCGATGCAGCCAGAGGTCAAAATGACCAACGAAGACTGGAAAGAAGGCGACGACGTTCAGGTTGATATGACCTATGAAGCGCTGCCAGAAATTCCTGAAGTCGACATGAGTAAGATCAAGCTGGAAAAATTGGTTGTGAAAGCCGACGATTCTGCTGTTGAAGAAGCATTGGCAAACTTGGCCGAAACCGCACAGGATTTTAAAGCCCGCAAGAAGGGTTCGAAAGCCAAAGATGGCGACCAGATCGTTATGAACTTTGTTGGTAAAGTTGACGGCGAAGCGTTTGAAGGTGGGTCTGCCGAAGATTATCCACTGGTTCTGGGTTCAAACTCATTCATTCCCGGCTTCGAAGAGCAGCTTGTTGGCGTAAAAGCCGATGAGGAAAAGGCCGTCACGGTCAATTTCCCAGACGCTTATCAGGCCGAGCATCTTGCGGGCAAAGAGGCGATCTTTGATTGCACAGTCACAGAAGTGAAAGAACCTGTTGCCGCAGAGATCAACGATGAGTTGGCAACCAAGTTTGGTGCAGAAGACCTTGCTGGTCTCAAAACACAGATCGCTGAGCGCCTTGAAGCAGAATACGCCGGTGCATCACGCGCGGTGATGAAGCGCGGTTTGTTGGATGAATTGGACAAACTGGTCAGCTTTGAATTGCCGCCGTCTTTGGTAGATGCCGAAGCGGGTCAGATTGCGCATCAGCTGTGGCATGAAGAAAACCCAGAAGTTCAGGGCCACGATCACCCTGAAATCGAAACCACAGATGAGCATAAAACACTGGCAGAGCGCCGCGTGCGTTTGGGCTTGTTGTTGGCTGAACTGGGTCAGAAAGCCGAAATCGAAGTGTCTGACGCTGAGATGACGCAAGCGATCATGAACCAAGCGCGCCAGTATCCCGGTCAGGAACGCCAGTTCTTTGAATTCGTACAGCAAAACCAGCAGATGCAGCAGCAGATGCGTGCGCCGATCTTTGAAGACAAAGTGATCGATCACATTGCTGAAGGTGCGGAAGTAACCGAAAAAGAGATCAGCAAAGACGACCTGCAAAAGGCCGTTGAGGCGCTTGAAGAAGCGTAAGCTATCTTAGGAGTTAGATTTTAAGAAGGCCGCGCTGATCAGCGCGGCCTTTTTTAGTGTGTGATCACAGCGTGATGCGGAACTGTGCGAACCCGTCTGCGCCATCACCTGCTGCTTCCATCACCACACCTTTGACATCATCCACATAGTCCGCAGCCTTTGGTCCGGTGCTGAACAATACGGACGCACCACCAAGTGGTGCAAAGCGCCAATTTGCGTCAGCACGCGGGCTGATAGTGCCTTTGTCCACGATATAGCGCACGATCACATCGCGGTTGGTGTCGGGGCCTTCAAACACGATGGTATCGCCCTTGGCACCGGGGAAATCACCGCCGCCAGAGGCGCGATAGTTGTTGGTGGCAATGATGAATTCGGCATTTGGATCGATCGGTTCACCGTTAAAGTTTAGGTTCACAATTCGGTTTGCGCCCTCGTTCAACAAAACACCCTTGGGATCGAACTTTGATGGTTGGCTGAGGTCAATCTGATAGGTTACCCCGTCCATCACATCAAAATTATAGCTGGGGAAACTGTCGTTCAGCAGCGGTTGATCCGCGACATCCGGTTGCACCTGATTGAACATGCCCGCAGAGCGTTCCAGCCAGTCCTTGACCTGCGCCCCTGTAACACGGACCGCGCGCACTGTGTTGGGATAGAGGTAGAGGTCGCTGACATTTTTGATTGCTACGTCACCCTTTGGCACGTCCGTATAATATTCCGGCCCGCCACGACCGCCTGCCTTGAACGGGGCGGCGGCGGATAGGATCGGTAGGCCCTCGTGTTCCGTGCCTTTCATCATCTGGGTGATGTACCAAATCTGCGCGTTTGAGACGACTTGGACAGAGGGGTCATCAGCGACCAATGCGAAATAGCTGTGCAGGTTGGCGTCGGTTTTGCCCACAGCGCGGCGGACATAGGCAAGGGTTTCGTCGTGTTCTTGCTGAACAGAGGCCAAAACCGCAGGGACGCTATCGACCAATGCAGTGACGCTGCGGTCCTCGTTGCGTTTCGAAATGGGGCGTGCCTCAGCAGCGTGTGACGCGATACGCCATGTGCCGCCGTCGCGTTCGAGCATCAGGTCAATCAGGCCCATGTGGCTGCCCCAGAACCCGCCCATGGTGGCAGGTTTGCCGTGGATTGTACCCGCTTCTGCGTCAACGCCCGCGTAATCGGCATAGGTGCCAGAGGGGAACACAAGGTGGCTGTGCCCCGTCAGGATCGCGTCGATCCCGTCGACGGCGGCCAAGGGAACAGAGGCGTTTTCCATCATGTCGGTTTCGTCGGCGGCCCCGATACCAGAGTGGGACAGGGCGATGATGATGTCAGCCCCGGCTTCTTTCATCTGGGGCACATAGGCGCGGGCGGCTTGTAGGATGTCACGGGTTTGTACCTTGCCTTCCAGATGGCGGCGGTCCCAGTTCATGATCTGTGGCGGAACAAAACCGATCAAGCCGATTTTGATGGGGTGGCTTTCGCCAGCACCATCCGTCACCGTATGGTCAAGCATAACGTAAGGTTTCAGCAGCGTTGTGTCCTTGGTCGGATCGCTGCCCATCTCTTTGACCACATTGGCACTGACCACTGGGAACGCTGCCCCGGCGAGTGATTTCATCAAGAAATCAAGGCCATAGTTGAATTCGTGATTGCCCAAGGTTGATGCATTAAAGCCCAGCGTGTTCATTGCGGCGATGACCGGGTGCATGTCGCCTTCCTTCATCCCGCGCTCATAGGCGATGTAGTCGCCCATCGGGTTGCCTTGCAGGAAGTCACCATTGTCGAGCAGCAGCGCATTAGTGGCCTCGGCGCGGATGTTTTGGATGATGGCGGCGGTGCGCGCCAATCCTATCGTGTCACGCGGTTTGTCGGCGTAATAGTCGTAAGGAAACACATGCACATGTAGGTCGGTTGTTTCCATGATCCGCAGGTGCGCCTGATTGGCGGCAGCGTGCAAGGAAAACGGATGCAGGGCCAACAGCCCGGCAGAGCCTGCAAGGAAATGGCGACGGTTCAGGCGAAGGGTCATGGCAGCAATCCTTATCTATGATGGTTCATCGATATGGTGTGCCTGTGATGGCTTTATGACAAGGTTAAAGTTTTTTAACCCGGGCGCAGGCCAGTTTCCACCAGCATGCCACGGCGTTTGGCCTCGTAATAATAGCCGCGTGAATACCATTTCACGGCGGTGTCGTGGCTGCCATCTGACAAGAGCCAAGCACCGCGCAGGTATTTTACAGCGTATTTCAGGTTGGTGTCGGCATCGAGAAGATCAGATGGTTTTCCTTGAAACCCCATGCCGCGCGCGGTGGCGGGCAGGATTTGCAGTAGGCCGTAATAGGGGCCGCTCCTTGCCCAAGGGCGGTGTGTACTTTCGCGGATCGCAAGGCGATGCACCAGCGGGCGCGGGACGTCGTAAAAGTCTGCCCATTTGTTGATCTGCTGGCGTAGTTCCGGGGTTTCATTTGGATAAAGTGGTGGCCCGGCGGGAGCAGGGGCCACTTTGGGGCTGCTGCTACACGCGCTAAGGGCAGTGGCGCAGAGAAACGTCAGAAACGCGCGGCGGGTGTGATGGGGCATGATTAATCTATAACCTATTTAACTGCTGTTTCATTGCTGAATGAAGCGATTCCGGCAAGTGGAGACTGGCCCAATGCGCGAATAGTCGCGTGAAGTTAAGCGAGGAGTTGCCAATTTTGTGGTGGGGAGGCGCTAATGGGGGGAAGGGAAAACCGGAATTAAGGTTTCAACCAGTTGCACCTGAGATCAGCAGGTATGTCACATAATCTAAGCGCGAATATTCTCAGCGAACAAACGCTGACTTCTCAAGCGATTACAGGCATTTTCTAGCTGCTTTCGCAGCGCAATTTTGCTTGTGGTTGCGCGCTTGTTCGTCGGCGCGCTTAGTCCGGTTTCAACCAGTTTGAAATGAAAGGACGGCCAATGTCACTCGCAAACACATTTGAACGCCAGATGCTTGATCTGATCAATCAGGAAAGGGAAAACGTGGGGCTAAACGCACTGCGTTTGAACATCCTGCTGAACGATTCCAGCGAAGACCACAGCCAGTGGATGTTGGATACGGATCGCTTCTCTCATACAGGGGTCAACGGTTCTTCAGCCGGTGACCGGATGCAAGGTGCAGACTATCCTTTTGAGGGCAATTGGTCTTGGGGTGAGAACATTGCCTGGCAATCAGAGCGTGGGCCCGTAGGGATATCAGATGATGTCGCGCAGCTGCACCAGAGTTTGATGGACAGCCCCGGGCACAGGGCCAATATCCTAAACGCCAACTTCACTCAGATCGGTATCGGTATCGAACAGGGTGATATGAGAGGGTATGACGCTGTTGTTGTCACGCAAAATTTCGCGTGGACAGACGGTGATACCTCCACCACAGTTGAAACCGACACCTCACCGACCCCCACGCCTGATCACGTTGTGTTGGTTGGAACGAATGGTAACGACACTTTGACTGGGGGTAACGGAAACGACACGATTTCTGGGAATGCAGGTTTTGACAGGCTTATAGGAAGTGATGGCAATGACAGTCTGAATGGTGGGTCATATGCCGATAATCTATTTGGTGGCAAAGGTGATGATACGATGACGGGCGGAGCAGGCTTTGACCGTCTCTTTGGCGGGGAGGGGAATGATATTGGGTTCGGCGGTGCGCAGAACGACGCGCTGTTTGGTGAGAGTGGCAATGATAGGCTTGATGGTCAGAGTGGCAATGATCGTCTGTATGGCGGCGCGGGTTTTGACACGCTTGAGGGCGGCGGCGGCAACGACCTGCATTTTGGCAACTTCAACGCGGACACTTTCGTTTTTGTTGATATCGCCGGAGGCTTTGGGCACGATACAATCTCTGACTTTGCTGCAACGAATGTTTACGAAAAAATTGATTTAAGCGGTGTCAATTCAATCGTTAACTTCACTGATTTGTCGAATAACCATTTGAGACAAGTTGGGGCTGATGTGCGCATCGATGCGGGCGGTGGCAATACAATCACGCTACTTGATGTCAATCAGAGCGACCTCGACACTACCGATTTTATTTTTTGATTTCGGAGTGCGGTGTGGAATGAGCTTTGCATGAACTGCTCCTTAGGTACGCGTCTGATGTCGCCACGCGCAGAGTCAAAAGCGGACATTGCTGCAGATATAACGAACTGTCCTTCTGCCCGAACAGCAGGCATGATCATTCCCGACGCTTCCAATAGAAAACGCCGCGCAAACCCTGCGCGGCGTTTTGATCTTATCAGAATGTACTCAGACGATCAGGCTTTCGCCGCATCATCCTCTGCGTCGTCGGCAGGTGCCGCTGGCGCGCCATCCAGATCATCATCATCAGATGCGGCAGAGCCAAGATCATCAAACAATTCAGCGATCTCGAATTCTGCTTCGGCTTCTTCTTCTGCGGCCAGTTCCTGAATGGATTTACCGGATGCCTGAAGTTCGGCCTCTTCAGGGGAACGTGCAACGTTCAACTGAATGGTGGCGTCTACTTCGGGGTGCAGAACAACCTGTACGTCGTGCAGGCCCAACTCTTTGATTGGTGCCGTCAGAACAACCTGTTTGCGGTCTACTGTGAAACCGTCTGCGGTTGCCGCATCAGCTGCGTCACGTGTGGTGACAGAGCCGTAAAGCGCGCCTGCATCAGAAGCAGAGCGAATCACGATGAACTGCTGACCGTTCAGCTTGTCCGCCATGGCTTCGGCTTCTTTTTTGCTTTCGAGGTTTTGTGCTTCAAGCTGTGACTTGCGGCCCTCAAATGCTTCGATGTTGGCTTTGGATGCTGACAATGCCTTGCCCTGTGGCAAGAGATAGTTGCGTGCATAGCCCGGCTTTACGTCAACGACGTCGCCCATTTGGCCCAATTTGGCCACTCGTTCCAGAAGGATTACGTGCATGTGCTTTGCTCCTTATTTCACGGCGTAGGGCAGCAAGGCGAGGAAGCGGGCGCGTTTGATGGCACGGGCCAATTCACGCTGCTTTTTCGCAGACACTGCGGTGATACGGGAAGGCACGATTTTGCCACGCTCAGAGATGTAGCGTTGCAGAAGACGTGTGTCTTTGTAGTCGATGGCCGGTGCGTTGTCGCCTGAGAAGGGGCAGACTTTGCGACGGCGGAAAAATGGTTTTGCAGCCATGGTTTATGTCCTTTTTATCAAGCTGATGATCAACGGCGCTCGCGGCGTTCACCGCGGTCTGGACGCTCGTCACGCTTTTGCATTTGAACGGATGGCAGTTCTTTGTGCGCATCAACTTTGATGGTCAGAACACGCATCACATCGTCATGCAGGCGCATCAAGCGTTCCATTTCCTGAACGGCAGCAGCAGGTGCATCCGAACGCAGGAAGGCATAGTGGCCCTTGCGGTTTTTGTTGATTTTGTAAGCCATCGTTTTGATGCCCCAGTACTCGCTATCAACGAGTTTGCCTTCGTTGTCGGCAAGGACGGTACCAAAATGTTCGATAAGGCCTTCAGCTTGCGTGTTGGACAAATCCTGACGCGCAATCATGACATGCTCATATAGTGGCATGTGCTCTCCTATTTATATCAAGGCGCATTTCATAGGCAGGGCTTAATCCTTTGCGGCCCCACCACGAGAGTCTGCGCGGTTCAATCACTTTGCAAAGGAATGGCTCATATACACGGTATGTGCGCCCGCGCAAGACCGCGCAGGCGCTATTTGTGTTAGGCTGTTGAGCGCGCGGTTGATTTGAACAGACCCATGCGCAGGTTTTGTCGACGTGAGATGTGGATGAGAACCGCAAGCGTTAGCCCGAGTGTGAGTATTTCTGCCAGCGGTCCTGCCAGCCAAATGCCGATCTCGCCGATGAGTTTGGGCATCAGGAACGTCAGCGGCAGTGCAAACAGATAGGGTTTGCTGAGCCCAAGAAGAGCGGCTTTTGATGCATCACCAATTGCCTGAAAATATGTCGTAATTACGATAAGCGGGCCAGCGAGCCATAACATCGACGACGTTATCGGCAGGATACGAGCAAGTTCTGCAATGACCTGCGGCTGATCGACAAACATTCGCCCAATGGACGGGGCGTAAAAGGTGAGAGCAATCTGCGAAGCAGCACAATAGAGCGTTGCGACCAACAACCCCATACGCAGGCTTGCATCTGAACGTGCCCATGCTTGCGCGCCGTAATTGTTGCCGATGATGGATTGCAGCGCATGGGTCAGCCCAAGCAATGGAAGGAACACAAAAGTGAGAACGCGGGTGACTATGCCATATGCCGAAATGGTGGTTTCATAGTTTGCCGCTCCCACCCATTGCAGCGCCAGCAGGATAGCTGTTGATCCAAGCGCGATACCAATGAAATTCAGGCTTTGCGGGGCCCCAAGGGCAAGGATGCGACCCCAGCGTGCCCACAGGGGGTGGCACCATAGTGCGCTTGGATGCAATACAGTGCGTCTGCTGAACCTGAACGTGATGATGATGACAAAGGCCAAAAGTTGCGCGCACAGGGTGCCATAGGCAGACCCCGCCACTCCCATATCAAGCACCGCAATCAGCAGATAGTTAAAGCCGATGTTGCTGAGTGACACCAAAAGGCTCATCGCGGCCATGAACCCGACGCGGCCTTCGTTGCGCAAGGCATCGGAATTGACCGACAGCACAAAGGCCAAAGGGGCCGCCATGCAGGTGATGGCGAGATAGGTCTGGCCCATCTGTGCCATTGGTGCGGATCCATCCGCCAGAAACAGCGTGATGGCGCGTCCGAATAGGACGTAGCAAAGGATCAGCAACCCCGCGACCGTCAGAGCCAACCCATGCGCGCCCGCAAAGACAGCGCGTGCAGAATTCAGATCAGAAGCCCCCAAGGACCGTGCAAGGATGCTCGACATGCCGTTAGAGACCAGCGTCGCCAAGGCCACGATCAACATATAGATCGGAAACATTAGCGTCACGGCCCCCAAGGCGTCAGCCCCGACATAACGGCCAAGGAAGATGGCATCCACGACTGTGAGCAGACCATTCATGCCCATCACAAAGACAATCGGGAGGGCGGTTTTCACAAAAATTGGGCCAAGCGGGCCGTGGGTAAATGGATTTTCAGTAGAAATAGACAATTGGATCACCTCATCGCTCGGTTCTGCATGTGAGGAGGGGGCTCGCTTTACCGACCGCGCAGAACGCATCAGAGATTTGGGATCACTGTCAGCACTTTACCATGACATATGTCAGCGAGCGGCAGGTGGCTGTACCTACCGTTCTAGTAACGGTGCCTGTTTGAGCGCGCAATGGTGAATGAGGCCCCGTGCCGCAATCTTTCACGACATGGCCGCGAGGTTGCCCCGGGTCTGCCCCTTTTTGGTCTTTTTGTTAAATCAAACATTAACCAACAAAATAAAAATCAAAGACTGACCGAGGGACCAAGACAATGACAGCAACAGCAGATTTCATGAATACCGAGGCCGCCGCACCCGCACTTGAGCCTGTGCGCATCGTCGGTGGAGGTCGCATGGTCGTGCGCGCCGCACAGCGCTTCATGGGTGTTGCCTTGATCATAGCGGCCCTTGGGTTGTGGGTTGCGCCCGGTGCAAGCTGGGAAAGCGATGTGATGTTGTTTAAACTGATCCTGTCGATCACGGCTGGTTTGGCTGGTTTGGGCTTGATGCAGTCAAGTGCCACGCCGCAAGCCCCAGAAGTTGAAATTGATACCATCCGCCGCGAAGTCCGTTTGGTACGTCGTGCAAAAGACGGCCGCAGCGATGTATTGCAGCGCTGTGGTTTTGCTGAATTGGGTCGTGTTGAACGTGAAGGCGCACATGTGCGTCTGTGGGACAGCAACAATACGTTTCTGGCTGAAGTTTCATTGACGGATCGCAATGCCATGACCAGCCTTGTTTCTGGACTGCGCGACGCAGGTAAGCTCGACTAATTACTTTTTTCCCTCGAAACGTAAAAACGCCTCAGCATTGCTGGGGCGTTTTTGCGTTTATGAAGATCGAATTTCAGGCAATGTTACACTCATGTTCAAATACGCGCACATAGTGTTGAACGCTCAAGGGTTGCAGATCGCGCTATAGCGGTCACATTGGATTTATCTTTTTTCAACTCGGAGTATCCTCAATGAAATCCATTCTATTCGCTGCCGCCTTGGCCCTTGGTGCAACCAGTGCAGTTGCTGCTGACAAGTACGTGCTGGATGCCAGCCACAGCCAAGTGGTTTTTAGCTATCAGCATCTTGGTTTTTCCACGACTTTTGGCATGTTTTCCGGATTTGACGGCGAGATCATGTTTGATGAGGCTGATCCAGCCGCGTCATCGGTCAATGTGTCCATGCCAGTGATGTCGATGTTCACCGGATGGGAAAAGCGCGAAGGGCATTTCATGTCTGACGACTTTTTTGGTGCGGCAGAGGGTGACATGGTGACGTTCACGTCCACGGGCATCGAAGTGACAGGCGAAGGCACGGCAATGATCACTGGTGATTTGACCATGAACGATGTGACCAAGTCTGTGGTTCTGGATGCTAAGCTGAATAAAAAGGGTGATCACCCGCAGGCGGGTAAGCCTTGGGTTGGTTTTGATGCGACGGCCAATGTGCTGCGCTCTGACTTTGATCTGGGTAAATTCGCGCCGTATGTCAGCGACGAAGTTGCCGTGACCATTTCTATCGAGGCAATGAAAGCTGAATAACTCAGCTACGATTGTTTGAAAGTGGAAACGCCGGGGCATATAACCCCGGCGTTTTTTTGTGGCCTGCGGTTTTTTAGCCGCCGCGCTGTGCCTTGAGGGTGATGCGCACCTTGACCTCAAAGGCAAGGCTGTCAGCGTCTTTCATATTATCCCCAATACCAAAGTCACGACGATCAAGTGTGAGGTCGCCGCGCATTTCTGCGCCATCCCCTATGACCGCAAGGCCGAAGGGCAGAGTGAGGGGGACCGAGTTGTCTTTGATGGTCAGCGTGCCCACGGCCTCGTATCCGTCTGGCGCGTGTTGAATGTCGCCGCTGTAAACGGCTGTGGGGTGCGTGGTGGCGTCAAAGAAATCAGCGCCCAATGCCTGCTGGGTGACAGAACCTAACGTAAGGGACGCCACGTTGATTGTCGCGGTGACGGTGCCGACTTTACCACTTGGAATGGTTTCATCAAAGCTGATCGCGGCGGTCCAATCGGCAAACGAGCCTGTGACCTCAGAGCCAAACTGCACAACGGTAATTTCGACCACACCTTCTTGGACCTGCCAATCCGAGGTGACTTCACTAAGGGCCGCGGTTTCTGCACCGTTGCCGGTATCATCCTGTGCGGCCAGAACACCGCCAAGGGCAATTGCGAGACCCCAGACAACCAGTGCGCCAATCAAAGGTGTATTGGTGTGATGCTGATCTGGCATGGGGCCAATGGCAGGTTCACCCGGCAACATGCGGCGCAAGATGGCGTCGCGGTCGATGACGTGGTGTTTCAAGGCACCTGCAATGTGGAGCAGCAAGGAGACAGCAAGTACCTTTGTGGCGACCCAATGCAGTGCCGCAAAGAAATGCTCAACGCCTGTAGATTTTGGGATCAGCGGCAGGTCTTGGCCAAAGGGCCACCAGATGGGCGCGAATCCGGCTGCGGCGGCGTGACCGATCCAGCCTGAGAGGGGGACGATGATTAGGGCACCATACAGGAGCCAATGCACCAATTCAGCAGCAAAGCTTTCGACTTTGTGATCTGCATTTAACAAACCGGGTTTGGGTTGACTGATCGCCCAGATGATCCGGCCCAATGCCACGAAGAAGGCTGTGACGCCCAGTGTTTTATGCAAAGAAAAGAACCACGCTTTGCGCGCAAGTTCTTCGGATGTCTCGTAAGGCAAGTCATTTGCATAAAGGCCAAGCGGCAGCAGCGTAATGATCAACAGCGCCGTGGCCCAGTGAAATGTCTTGGTAATGCCACCATAGCGAAGTGCGGTGTTTGTGAGGGCCATGGGAGGTATTCCTTTACTGTGAGCCCTCAATTTAGAGGTAAGGTGCTGCACTCACAATGACAATTGGCGCACAGGGTGCGTGCAGCCTTGTTTGAGCGCCGCCTGCGCGATACATCTGGTGCAAACACTAAACAGGGGTTCAACATGAGCATCGCATTCGTATTTCCAGGGCAGGGTGCCCAGACCATCGGCATGGGCCGCGAGTTGGCTGAGGCCTATCCGGCGGCTAGGGCTGTTTTTGACGAGGTTGACGAGGCGCTGGGTCAAAAGCTGTCTGAAGTAATTTGGAACGGTGATATCGAAACGCTGACTTTGACTGAGAATGCTCAGCCAGCTTTGATGGCGACCTCAATGGCGGCGATGCGCGCGCTTGAGGCTGAAGGCGTTACCTTGGATCGTGCCGCATTTGTCGCGGGGCATTCATTGGGTGAATATTCGGCGCTTTGTGCCGCTGGATCACTGTCACTTACTGATACCGCGCGCCTGTTGCGGATACGTGGCAAGGCGATGCAGGCCGCGGTGCCTGTGGGGCCGGGCGCGATGGCCGCGATTTTGGGTTTGGACGCGGCAGCGGTAGAAGAGGTGGCACGTGCGGCAGCGGGCGAAGATGTCTGTCAGCTTGCCAATGAAAATGATCCTACACAAAATGTTATTTCGGGCAGCACAGCAGCGATTGAACGTGCTGTGGTATTGGCAAAAGAAGCTGGCGCAAAACGGGCGCTGCCCTTGCCTGTGTCCGCCCCTTTCCATTGTGCTTTGATGCAGCCCGCAGCGGATGAGATGGCACGTGCTTTGGGCGAGGTCACGTTTAATGACCCAAGCGTACCATTGGTGGCGAATGTATTGGCTGAGAGCGTGACCGATGCAGGCCATATTCGTGGTTTACTGGTTGAACAGGTCACAGGCCGTGTGCGCTGGCGCAGTTCGGTTGAATATATGGCAGCCCAAGGTGTGACCGAGTTTTGGGAAATTGGTGCGGGTAAAGCATTGTCCGGCATGATCCGCCGGATCAGCAAGGAAAGTGCAAGCCGCACGGTCGGTACGCCCGCCGAAGTCGTTGCTGCCAAAGACGTTTGATGCGGCTTGTTGCGTGTTTCGCGGTGGTGCTGGCGCTTTTTGGCTGTGCTATTGCGGACAATGCAGTCGATCGAGCTGAATTTGAGGTGCAAGGCACACGGTTGTTGATGAGCGGTGAAATAACCAGCCGCACACCCGGCAATTTTGAGCGATTGATCGCTGAAAATCCACAGATCACGACGATTGTGCAAGGCTATATGCCCGGATCGCTGGACGATGAAGCGGTCGTGCAGATGGGATATCGGGTGCGAGAATTGGGGCTGAACACGCATCTGACGGCGGATAGCGAAATTTATTCAGGTGCAGTTGATTTGTTTTTGGCCGGACGGACCAGAACCATGCAGCGGGGGGCGGTGATTGGGGTTCATTCGTGGGCCGATGGCTTTGGTGAAGGGGCGCAATATCCCCGTGGTGCGCCAGAACATCGCACCAATGCGGACTATACGGCGGACATGTTGGGCAGCGAGGCGTTTTACTGGTTTACCTTGCAGGCCGCGCCCTCGAGAGGGATACATGAGATGACGGGCGCTGAAATTGCGCGCTTTGGGTTGCTGACGCAGGCAGTGCAAAATTGAGAGATAAGAGGAAGAGTTATGTTTGATCTAACAGGAAAAAATGCCTTAGTTACTGGGGCTTCGGGTGGGATTGGCGCGGATATTGCGCGCATGTTGCATGCCCAAGGCGCAACTGTGGGCCTGTCTGGCACGCGGGTTGAGCCGCTAGAGGCGTTGAAAACTGAGCTTGGTGAGCGCGCGCATGTGTTGCCTTGCAATCTAAGCGATATGGAAGCGGTTGATGCACTGCCCAAACAAGCCGCAGAGGCGATGGGATCTGTCGATATTCTGGTCAACAATGCTGGGATCACACGCGATAATCTGTTTATGCGAATGTCTGACGATGAGTGGAATTCGGTTTTGAATGTTAACCTCACGGCGACATTCAAGCTGTGTAAGGGCGTAATGCGCGGCATGATGAAGGCGCGTTGGGGCCGGATTGTGAATATTTCCAGTATTGTGGGCGCGACGGGTAATCCCGGTCAGGCCAATTATGCGGCGTCCAAAGCGGGGATGATCGGCATGTCCAAGTCATTGGCCTATGAGGTCGCAAGCCGTGGCATTACCGTAAATGCGGTTGCCCCGGGGTTCATCACCACGGCGATGACGGATAAGTTGAACGATGACCAAAAAGCTGGAATCATGGGACAAATCCCTGCCGGTCGTATGGGAGAGCCAAATGAAATCGCATCGGCGGTTTTATACCTTGCCAGCGCCGAGGCTGGATATGTGACTGGCACCACCTTGCATGTGAATGGTGGTATGGCCATGTTGTGACGGGCAGCGCAATAGCGTTTGCCAGATGTGACTCTTGTGCTAAAGGGGGCGCAGATTCGATAACTAGGGTGCTTGATTGATCCCTAAACCTTGTGCAAACAGGGAATAGAGCCGCCCCAAACGTGGGGCATCCTCCAACCGCCAAAATATCGGCGCGCGGATAGCAATATGGGCTTAGGCCCGAAAAGATGAGGACTTACTTATGAGCGACGTCGCAGACCGCGTGAAAAAGATCGTTGTAGAGCACTTGAGTGTTGAAGAGGAAAAAGTAGTTGAGAATGCGTCATTCATTGACGATCTCGGCGCTGATAGCCTTGACACCGTTGAGTTGGTGATGGCGTTCGAAGAAGAGTTCGGCATTGAAATCCCTGATGACGCAGCCGAAAACATCCAGACATTCGGCGATGCAGTAAAGTTCATCAGCGCCGCGTAAGTCGCGTGTGCTGATCTTCATCGGCAAGTAAATTCTTAAACGGCGTTGTTCCTTATGCGGAATGACGCCGTTTTTGTTTGAGGGGGTGTCACAAGGGGTTGTGGCGAAAAGCGTGACAGCGCAAAGATTGCCAAGAGCAAACCATCACGTGTGAAGACAATTCACCCCCCCAAAGTTTGAAACCTATGTCCCGTACCATACCAACCATCAATACTGCCCGCGTGACCCTGCGTGGTATGCGTGCCGAAGATTTTAACCGCTTTGCTGAAATTTGGGCAACGCCAGAGGTCGTGACCCATATCAGCGGCAAACCTTGGCCCAAGTCACGCTCATGGGATGCGTTTTTGCGTAATGCCGGCCATTGGCAGATTACCGGATTTGGTCAATGGGCTGTTCAGGTGCATGGGCAGGCGATGATGGCGGGGCAGAGTGGCTTTTTCTATGGGTCACGTGGTTTGGGCGAGGATTTTGATCCCTTTCCAGAGGCGGGGTGGGTGTTGGACCCTCAACACCATGGTCAAGGCCTCGGGCTGGATGCGGCACGCGCTGCACATGATTGGTTTGATCGGGTGATTGCGGGGCGTACGGTCTGTATGATTACGCCTGATAATCATGGGTCACTCAAGATTGCGACTGCGTTGGGTTATTTGCCGCTACGCGACGTTGAGATTGAAGGCGATATCGTACAGTTGATGACGCGCAAAGGTCCGCCTGTTTGATCCGCAGCTCTATGGGGGCAAAGGGCCATGCGCACTTGAACAAACCACCCCCTGCAAGGTATAGCCAATTAACGCAAAAAGAACACCAAGGGGCTTGGATATGCGCAGAGTAGTTGTGACGGGTTTGGGATTGGTGACGCCATTAGCAGATGGGGTCGAGGCAAGCTGGAGCCGGATTTTGGACGGTCAATCTGGTGCGGGGCCGATTACTGGCTTTGACCCAAGCCGATTGGTGACGCAATACGCCTGCGAAGTGCCTTTGGGTGATGGCAATGACGGCACGTTCAACGCTGACACTTACATGGAAAAGAAAGAGCAGCGTAAAGTTGATACTTTCATCATGTTTGGTTTGGCCGCGGCACAGCAAGCCGTTGAGGATGCTGGGTGGAAACCTACTGATCGTGAAGAATTGGAACGCACTGGTGTTTTGATTGGGTCGGGTATCGGTGGGCTGAATTCCATCGCCAATACCGCTGTGATGATGGCCGAAAAAGGCCCTCGTCGGGTGAGCCCGTTCTTTGTGCCGGGTGCATTGATCAACTTGATCTCTGGTCAGGTGTCGATCCGCTATGGGTTTCGTGGACCAAACCATTCGGTTGTGACGGCTTGTTCCACAGGTGCGCACGCGATTGGTGATGCATCTCGTTTGATCATGCACGGTGATGCGGATGTGATGGTTGCAGGCGGCGCGGAAGCGGCGATTTGTGAGATTGGAATTGCGGGTTTTAACGCCTGTAAAGCACTCAGCACCAAGCGCGGTGATGATCCGACCAAGGCAAGCCGTCCATATGATGCGGACCGTGATGGGTTTGTCATGGGTGAAGGCGCGGGTATTGTTGTGTTGGAAGAATACGAACACGCCAAGGCGCGCGGTGCTAAGATTTATGCTGAAGTATTGGGTTATGGTCTGTCTGGTGATGCCTATCACATCACGGCACCTGCCGAAGACGGTGACGGGGCAGAGCGGTCTATGCGGTCTGCATTGCGCGGTGCAGGTCTTGAGCCAAAAGATGTTGATTACATTAACGCACATGGCACCTCGACGATGGCGGATACCATTGAACTGGGCGCGGTTGAGCGGATGATGGGCGATGCGGCGGATAAAGTGACGATGTCGTCGACCAAGTCTGCAACGGGTCACTTGTTAGGCGCAGCGGGCGCTATTGAGGCTATATTCTCAATCCTTGCGATCCGTGATCAAGTGGCACCGCCAACGATCAATCTGGACAACCCAGCGGTTGAGACCAAAATTGATTTGGCACCCAACAAAAAGGTTGAGCGCGAGATCAATGTGGCGTTGTCGAATTCGTTCGGCTTTGGCGGTACGAATGCCAGCGTCTTGTTTGGGAAAGTAACGTAATGTGGCGCCATATTGCGTCAAATGCTGTGACGTTTCTGATGGTTGGGCTGTTCTTGTTGGGCGGCGTAATCATTTGGGGGAAATCTGAGTATACAGCTGAAGGGCCGCTGAAACAGGCGATTTGCGTTCAGGTTGAGCGCGGGTCGAACATGCGCAAGGTCAGCCGTAATTTGGCGGAGCAGGGCGCGGTCAGTTCTGGTGCTATCTTTCGGATGGGAGCGGATTATGAGAAAAAGACTGCTAACCTGAAGGCGGGTAGCTTTCTGGTGCAACCCGGAACGTCAATGTCTGAGATTGTTGATGTTGTGACCAAAGGTGGTGCAAGCACGTGCGGGACCGAAGTTGTCTATCGCATTGGGATTAATCGGATTTCGGTGCAGGTGCGTGAGTTGGACCCTGCGACAAACCGGTTTGTGGAACGGGCGGAGTTTACGCCGGGGGCGGATGATGTGCCTGCGTTGTATACTGAGATGAAGGCCAAGTCCGACACGCGGTTTCGGATTGCTTTGGCAGAAGGTGTGACAAGCTGGCAGGTCGTTGAGGGCTTGAAAGGCATGGATGTGCTGGACGGTTCTGTGGCGGAAGTGCCTGCAGAAGGGTCATTGGCCCCTGACAGCTATGAGGTGCGCCCAGGTGACGAACGCGCGGGCGTTGTGGCGCAGATGCAGGCGGCACAGGAAACTTTGTTGGCCGCAGCGTGGGAATCGCGCGCGCCTGATCTGCCGATTGGCAGCGCAGAAGATCTGTTGATCCTTGCGTCGATTGTTGAAAAAGAAACTGGTGTTGCTGAGGAGCGCAGGCAGGTGTCAGCGGTATTTGTAAACCGTTTAAACCAAGGCATGCGGTTGCAGACCGACCCGACAGTTATTTATGGAATCACCAAGGGCGAGGGCATTTTGGGGCGTGGTTTGCGGCGTTCTGAGTTGCGCAAAGAAACGCCTTGGAACACCTATGTGATCAATGGGTTACCACCCACACCGATTGCCAACCCGGGACGCGAAAGCCTGATGGCGGCAGCACAACCGGATGAGACAGATTACATATTCTTTGTGGCTGATGGCACCGGCGGACATGCGTTTGCAGTTACGTTGGATGAGCATAACGCGAATGTTGCAAAGTGGCGCAAGATCGAAGCGGAACGTGGTGCAGAAGCTGCTGGCAATGCATCCACGGGTGGTAACTGATTTCATGTGGGGATGGGTGCGAGCACCCATCCTACGGCGCTCGATATATTAAGAATTACTCTAGCATCGTAGGGGCTTGGAAGGTTTTGATAACTCTCTTTTTCTTGACTTTGCGCGCGCTCTGACGTATACATTTTGACATGCTAGAAGACGTGGGCGAGCGGCCTCGGGTTTATTCCCGGCGGCCGTTTTTTCACGTCTGCTCGGTTGGGGATGTCCAAACGAGAGGTATGTGCACGCATGACCATGATTACCCCGGAGCAAGAGATTGCCGACAGTGAAGAACTGCTTTCTTCGCTCAAGAATGCAATCAGCGATTTACGTCGCGAAATAGAATGTCTGAAAGAACAGGCGATGTCCGGGGGGGAAATCAATGAAACCGCAGCGATGAAAGCAATCGGCAAAGTTGCCGGATTGGTTGGAACCTGCGCCAAGGTGGAGACTTATCTAAATGACTGTCGAAACAGACAAGCGGGTATTGCCCGAGGCGGCTATGCCCTTGATCTTGCCAAGGCACGGGATCAGATCGGGAGCAAGTTGGATAGGCTCCGTCGATGTGGAGATACAAAACCAGTTTCTGAATGAACTGGATGAGGGAGAGCTTTTAGCTCTCCCTTTTTTGTTCGAGTTTTGGGCGATGGAACACCAACTGCCGCCGACGGGCGATTGGCGATCTTGGGTGATCATGGGCGGTCGTGGCGCGGGTAAGACGCGCGCGGGTGCTGAATGGGTCAGGTCGGTTGTTGAGGGCGCGAAGCCGCTGGATGCGGGGCGCTGTCGGCGCGTGGCGTTGGTGGGGGAAACCATTGAGCAGGTGCGCGAGGTGATGATTTTTGGTGACAGCGGGATATTGGCCTGTTCACCCAGCGATCGGCGGCCCGATTGGGAGGCGACGCGCAAGCGGCTGGTTTGGCCGAATGGGGCGGTGGCGACGGTGCATACGGCGCATGATCCCGAAGGGTTGCGTGGGCCGCAGTTTGATGCGGCTTGGGTGGATGAACTGGCCAAGTGGAAGCGTGGGCAAGAGGCGTGGGATCAGTTGCAGTTTGCGTTGCGGTTGGGAGATCAGCCGCAGGTTTGTGTGACGACGACGCCGCGCAACGTGGGGGTGTTGAAGGCGTTGTTGAAGTCGCCGTCAACGGTGGTGACGCATGCGCCGACGGAGGCGAACGCAGCGAACCTTGCAGGCAGCTTTCTGGAGGAAGTGCGTGCGCGGTATCGCGGGACGCGGTTGGGGCGGCAGGAATTGGATGGCGTGTTGTTGGCGGATGCTGAAGGCGCGTTGTGGACCAGTGAGATGTTGGAGACGGGGCGCGTCGGTGCACTGCCAGAGTTTGACCGGATTGTAGTGGGGTTGGACCCTGCGACGACTTCGGGGTCCGCGTCGGACGAGTGCGGGATTGTCGTTGTCGGGGCGGTGACCAAGGGGCCTGTGCAGGATTGGCGGGCTGTGGTGTTGGGCGATTGTACGGTGCAGGGAGCGAGGCCAACGGAATGGGCACGGGCGGCGATCAGTGCGATGGAGCAGTTTGGCGCGGACCTGTTGGTGGCTGAAGTCAATCAAGGCGGACAGATGGTTGGGGAGGTCATTCGCGGGGTAGACCCGCTGGTGGCGCTGAAATCTGTGCATGCGAGCAAGGGCAAGGTAGCGCGCGCCGAGCCTGTGGCGGCGTTGTATGAGCAGGGGCGCGTGGGGCACGTGGCGGGGTTGGATACACTGGAGG
>CALKXT010000009.1 GCA_938003685.1 uncultured Sulfitobacter sp.
GTCTCAGCCGCTTTGCGGGCGGTGTGGGCGGTGTACCCTGGCTCATTGCGTTTGCCGCGGTGGGGCGGTGGTGCAAGGTAAGGCGCGTCTGTTTCGACCAATATTCGATCAATCGGCGCGCTTGCAAAGATATCGCGCAGGTCAGCTGATTTTGGGAAAGCTGTGATACCGGACATCGACAGGTAAAACCCCAGATCAAGGGCCGCCTTCGCCAAATCAGGCGAGGATGAAAAACAATGCATGACGCAGGAATAGGCACCATTGCGATGCTCTTCGGCCAAAATACGCGCCATGTCATCGTCTGCCGCACGGGCGTGGATGATTAACGGCAAGCCAGTGTCACGCGCCGCATCAATGTGGATGCGCAGGGATGTTTTCTGAATGTCCGCACTTTCAGCAGTATAGTGATAATCAAGGCCAGTTTCGCCAATGCCAACCATTTTTGGATGCTTGCTAAGCGTGATAAGTTCATCGGTACTGGTGAGCGGCTCTGACGCTGCCGACATCGGATGGGTGCCTGCGGCATAAAAAACGGATGCGTGGCTTTCCGCAATGGCGCGTACGCTGGGTTCATTTTTCAACTTGGTGCAGATGGTCACCATGCGGGTCACACCCGCCTCAACGGCGCGCGCGATGATGTCGTCCAATTGCCCTTCGAAATCGGGGAAATCGAGGTGGCAATGGCTATCTGTGATCTGTGGTGGGTTGGTCATGCCTATCCCAATATTTACTAACGTGGTGCTACGTCACCCATCTTAAACAGGGTATCTAGGACCAGTGCGGCAGGGTCAAGGTTGACCGCCATGCCGTGCTGCGCGCGCGCCGATATTTCTTGTGCGACTTCAGCCCATGCACGGCCTTGCAGGGGCGTAGGTGATAAGCGTTGCAACAGTTGGGCTTCACCCGGTGCAGCTTCAATCATTGGCGGGGCGCCAGTGGCCCCGGTGCGGGCCAAGCGGGACAGTAAGAGGTTGATGAGGGTGAACAGCAGCGCTAATTTTTCCTCTGCCCCGCGTTGTGCCGCGGCTTCGGCCAATTTGATGGCGCGGGCGCGGTCCATGCGGGGTAGGGATGACATCAAACCCACCAGTTCACTGTAAATCTGTAGCCCCCCCATTAATGACAAGCGCAATGCGCCACCGACAGAACCCCCAGAAAGTTCTGCCAAAGCTGCCGGATCGCCGTTGATCGTAACTTCGGATGCCGCGAGGGCATTGGCCATTTGATCTGCATCCAAAGTGCCAAGCCGTAGCACGCGGCAGCGTGAGCGGATTGTTGGCAGTAAGCTGGAGGGTTGGTGACTGAGCAAGATCAGCGTCGCGCGGGCAGGCGGTTCTTCGAGCATTTTGAGCAGCGCGTTGGCGGCGTTGACGTTCATCTCGTCCGCATCATCAATGATCACCACACGGCGACCGCCATCAGCGGATGACATTTGGAAAAATCCATTGAGTGCGCGAATGTCATCGACAACGATCTGTTTGCGCATCCGTTTGGTGTCGGGGTTGATGGAGCGGGTGACAGCCTTGAGGCCACCTTCGCCGCCAGCCGCAATGCGCCGTGCCACTGGATGATCTTGTGCAATATCTAACGTGTCTGGCACCGGTGCCGCAAACATGCCGCCATCATCTGGATCAGGCGTGGCCAGCAAAAACCGCGCAATACGCCAGGCCAGTGTCGCCTTGCCGACACCACGCGGCCCGGTCAGCATCCATGCATGGTGCAGTTTGCCTGCATTAAACGCATCCAGAAACGCCGCCTGTGCCACGTCCTGACCAATCAGTCGCGTTGTATCACGCGGGTGCAGGGCACCGTCTACGCGGTCAGGTTGGGGGGCATCATCGCTCATGATCAGGGTCTAGCATGTTTGGGCGCAGAGGGAAGTGGATCGCTAAGCCAAAGTGCCATCAACAATGAGGTCGGCGGGCGCGCTTTTGTCGATGACGGTCTGCGCATTGGGAATATCGTTACCCTTCGCACGCGCCAAGGCACCCGCCGCATCATGCCCATAGTTTAACCAGCGTGCGACCAAGCGTTCTTGAAGCACTGCCAAGGGAACATCGACCATCACGCTTAAGTCCCACTCTTTTGCCAATGCGTTCCATGGGGCCACATCCAGAAGCAGATAGTTACCCTCAACAATCACAGTCGTGGCCGATGCGGGCAGGTGGCCACCTTTTGGGACGACGCAATCACCGCTGCGATCAAACGTGGGAAAGGGCATGTCTTTCTCAGTCCGGATAGAGCGGATTATTTTAATAAAGCCCTTCACATCAAAGGTCTCGGGCGCGCCTTTCCGGGTTAGTAACCCATGGTGTTCAAGTTCATCATTGTCGCGGTGAAACCCGTCCATTGGAATCACATATGCATTTTCAACACGGGCGGCCAGGACATCTGACAAGGTTGATTTCCCACTGGCAGGGGCACCTGCAATCGCAATGATGCGTCGTCCATTACGGAATGGTACAGCCAGTATTTGGGCCACAATATCATCAATCTTCATATACTGGGCCTCAATGGGAAAACTAAGATGGTGATGCACCTAAGGCTGGCTTACGTACGAAATGTAACCGTATTTATGACGTCTTTTGCTACATCATCAATGCTGCGTCCGCCATCAATGACCGTGAACCTATCCGCGAACTCTGTTGCCAAGGCAAGAAAACCTGCGCGCATTTTTGCCTGTAGTTCCTCACCGAAATCCTCAAACCTTTCCTCAACAGTTTTGCGCGCCAAAGCACGTGACAACCCCTTGGCCGGATCCATATCGATCAGGATTGTCAGGTCAGGCTCAACGCCAATCATCAACGTATGTAGATCATCTACTGCCTGACGTAGATCACCGCGCGACAAGCCCTGATACATGCGAGTCGAATCCGCGAAACGGTCGCATATGACAACTTTGCCCGCCGCAAGGGCAGGGCGGATGGTGCGTTCAAGGTGATCACGCCGCGCCGCTGTAAAGAGTAAGAGTTCGGTTTCCGCGGACCACCGATCAGGTTCGCCTTGCAATACCAGCGCGCGAATTTCTTCGGCACCGGGGGAACCACCGGGTTCGCGGGTTAACACGACATCGCGGCCATGGGCGCGCAGATGATCTGCAAGCAATCGTGCTTGGGTGGATTTTCCCGATCCGTCGATGCCTTCAAAACTAATGAACAGGCCTTTAGCGGCAAATGCCTCGCTCACGAAGCGCCCTCTGGTCCTTGGTCCAACCGTTTTAGCAAATAGGTCGCTGCTGTCGTAAGGCGGGCTACAAAACCACCACGTGCGATGTCGCGGTCCGCAACCAATTGGACGCGTGTTTCTGGCAAACCTTCAGGCTTGAGGACCAATTCCCCCAATGCATCACCCTTGGTGATCGGTGCCTTGAACGGACCTGTATAGACCACCTCTGCGGCCACATCATCTCCGCCTAGAACGGGCAGCAGAATGGATACGTCTTCTGCGACATTCAGCCCGACATTAGGTTCTTCACCCATCCAGACAGGTGCCTCGGCGATCTGCGTACCGCTAGTGGAGAGTGAACGCTGTGAAAACTGACGAAACGCCCAATTTACTATGGCCTCAGATTCTTGGGCGCGTGCCTTTGCACTGTTCAGGCCGGAAATCACAAATATTACCCGACGCTCACCCTGCTTTGCAGAGCCAACAAGGCCATATCCCGCCTCAGAGGTGTGACCCGTTTTCAAACCATCTGCACCGATGCCCAGACCCAACAGTGGATTGCGGTTCGATTTATTCTGGGGTGCGCGTCCATCAAAGGCGAATTCTTTTTCGGAAAACAACGGATAAAACTGTGGGTAATCCTCAATCAAACGAGTTGCCAAAAGCGCCAGATCACGCATCGACATGCGGTGCCCCGCCTGCGGCCACCCATTGGAATTGGCGAACGTCGAATTTGTCATGCCCAGCTTTTGTGCGCGTTGGGTCATCAGCCGTGCAAAGCCACTTTCAGTGCCATCTGGGCTAAGCGCCTCAGCGATCACCGAACAGGCATCATTGCCTGACAACACGATGATACCGCGCAACAGGTCCTCAACGCGGACGCGATCGGTGGTGTCCAAAAACATCGTAGACCCACCGTAAGCCATGGAATGGCTGCTGACGGGCAGTTTTTCGTTCAATGACAGGCGGCCATCTTTGATTGCTTCAAACGCCATATACAGCGTCATCAGCTTTGACATCGAGGCCGGCGGCAACGGAGTATCGGCGTTCTTGGCCAGCAATACGGTGCCAGTTGTCTGGTCAACAACATAAGCAGCGCTCGCTTTGGTATCGAACGCGTGCGCGGGAAGGCCAAGTAGGATCAGCGCCAGGCAGGCAGCAATGAGGCGGATCATGATGTGGGTATGCTCCTAAATCAGGTCAGTTTGAAACGGCGTAGGCATCAGAGAAGCCCTCAGCCTTGATCGCTTTGATCAGGTTGTTGAGTTCAGATTTGGTCGCGGCAGGGCCAACCAAGACACGCCAAAACGCTTTGCCGTTGATTTCGCTGCGTTTGACAGTTGGCACCATACCCGCACCGCGCATCTGTTTTGCGGTGCGGGTGGCGTTTGCCTCAATACTGAAAATACCCAGTTGCACAAAAGGCTTTGGCAGGCTGGACGTTGATGCACGCGGGGCAGGGGCCGCAGGTTTTGGGGCGGCGGCAGGTGTCGGCTTGGCTTTGTCAATTGCCGCGCCAGCGGATGCAATAGGATCAAGCGTTGTTTCAGATACTTTAGCAGGTGCAGCGACGGTGCCCGGCACGGCGGTATCAGCAGGTGCAGGCGCTTCGGCTTCTTGGCGGCGTAGGGCCGTAACATTGAGCGGGGCAGGCGCACCCGCAAGCACATTCAATGCGGCAGCTGTGTCGGATGACATCTGTAGCTTTGGCCCCGGTAAATCACGTTCGCGGCGAAACAATGCACCAATAACAAATTTTCCGTTGGCTTCATTACGGATGATGACCCGTTCAGGTTCAGTCACATCAGGGTGCGCAACCCAAACACCGCCGAGGGATGGGCGACCATCCCACAAACCCTGATCAGTAACCGAGAACACATCGGGTGCCTCAACATCGCGTTCAACCAGTTTAGTAGATTTCGTGGTTCCAGCTGTACTGGCCTTGGTGTTGCCTTTTGGCAGTGACATGTTGAACTTGCCGTTTTCGTCACATCCCGCCAACAGGCTAAGCGATATGACCGCCCCGGTTAGCATCGTAACGGTCCGGCGCGGTGTACGCATACGGGGAAATGGCCTGCTCATGTGTGTCGTCCTTGCCTGCGCGCCCAAGTATTGATCGGGCTTGTTTTGCCAGTTGATCCGGCACGTATGAACGCCCCCTTTAAAGAGGGCTTTGGCGCACTCTACCCTGCAACGCGCCACCTGAAAAGACCGCCCTTACATGATCGGCAAATTTCCCCTTTTTGCGGGCCTCGTGAATTTTTTTAGCTCTAAATGCATTTGTGCATTTGACGAACGGCTTTTGGCACAGTAGGAGGAGCGCGTTGCGGAAGCTTGGCAGAGTGGTCGAATGCACCGGTCTTGAAAACCGACGGGCGTGAGAGCGTCCCCAGGGTTCGAATCCCTGAGCTTCCGCCATTGCCCCTTTTTGATGAATTTGATCTGATTGCCGCGAGCGGCCTGTTGTTTGATCTTATAGGTTTTTCAGACGCGTTCATGGCTTGAAATATTCTGAACCTATACGCCCCGACAATGTTGGATCGTATTTGCGTGTTTGCCAAAGGCCACTGAACAAAGCGTACTTATTCTGTTATGCCACTGTGCTGTCACTTGCTTCAGGGAAAAAGCAAGCTGCTGAATGGGCCTCGCCCGACAAAGTAGGACGTTCTGCGCGGCATTTGTCCTGAACTTTCCAACAGCGTGGCGCAAACGGACATCCATCAGGTATAGACAACGGTGAGGGCAGTTCACCCTCCAACTTGATGCGTTCCTTTTTGGCGCGCGGATCGGCTTGTGGTGTCGCCGACAGCAACGCCTTTGTGTAGGGATGGCGGGGGCCAGCGAACACGGAATCACGGCTGCCCTTTTCAACGGCGCGGCCCAGATACATGACGATCAATTCGTCTGCGACATGGCGTACCACGCTAAGATCATGAGAGATAAACAGATAGGCCAGTTGCAGACGCTCCTGCAAATCGACCAACAGGTTCAGGACTGAACTTTGGATCGACAGGTCCAGCGCCGATACGGGTTCATCTAGCACCAATACCTTGGGGTCCAACATTAACGCACGGGCAATTGCGATCCGCTGGCGTTGCCCACCTGAAAACATATGCGGATAGCGGTCGAAATGTTCAGGGCGCAGGCCGACCAGCCCCAGCATTTCGCGGGCTTTTTCTGTTCGCTCTTTGTTGCTCATATCTGGGCGGTTGATTTTCAACGGCTCTTCCAGAATGGTCCCAATACGTTGGCGCGGGTTCAGTGACCCATAAGGGTCTTGGAATACGATCTGCACGAACTTGCGCAAAGATGCCCAGTCTTCAGGCACCACTGGTTTCCCATTCAGCGTCAATGATCCGGCGGTGGGTTCTTCGATCATCGTGACCATGCGCGCCAGCGTGGATTTTCCACAGCCACTTTCGCCCACCACAGCAAGGGTTTTACCAGGATACAGCGCAAATTCCACCCCCGCCACAGCCTTGAGCGTTTTGGAAGGGCGCAAAAGCCCGCCGCTGATGTCATAGTGCCGCTCAAGCGCAGTTGCCGTCATCACTGGTTCTGTCATGACGCCACCTTTTCCGTTGTATTCAATGGATAAAAACACCTCGCATGGCCCAGATCAGGCCCCAATGCCGCGGGTGCTTCGGCCTTGCATTTGGCGTTGGCAAACTGGCAGCGCGGCGAAAACAGGCACCCTGCGGGGCGGTCAAATTGTCCCGGCACAACGCCGGGGATCGTTGGCAATCGTTTTTCGGTCGCACGTTCCGGCAAGGCATCTAGCAACGCAGATGTGTAGGGGTGGTGGGGCGTGTCAAACAGCGGAATAACCGGCTGTTCCTCGATCTTTTGGCCCGCGTATTGCACGCTCACACGTTCCGCTGTTTCTGCGACCACGCCCATGTCATGAGTGATCAAGACCAGCCCCATGCCTGTCTCATCGCGCAGTGACGCCAGTAAATCCAAAATCTGCGCTTGAATGGTGACATCCAGCGCAGTCGTCGGTTCATCTGCGATCAACAGCTTGGGCTTGCAGGCAATCGCCATGGCGATCATCACACGTTGGTTCATGCCGCCAGACATTTGGTGGGGAAACGCGGCAAGACGTTTTTCCGGATCTGGGATGCCGACCTGTTCAAACAACTCAATCGCGCGGGCCTGCCGTTCGCGCCGCCCCATGCCAAGGTGTACGCGTAGTGCCTCGCGAATTTGCCAGCCGACAGTGAAGCAAGGGTTCAGCGACGACATCGGTTCCTGAAAGATCATCGCCAGATCATTGCCAACAATCTTGCGCCGCGCCTTTGGGTCCATCGTCAGCAGGTTTTGCCCGTTAAACGTCAACTCATCGGCCGTGACCGTGGCCGTCCAAGGCAACAATCCCATGACCGCCAGCATTGATACTGATTTGCCTGAACCACTTTCACCGACAATGGCCAAAATCTCGCTGTCGTTCACGTCTTGATCCACGCCGTCCACCGCGCGGAACTGTCCTGAGGCTGTGGCGAAATCGACGCTTAGGTTTCTGATACGCAAAAGGGTCATTTGGCTAGCTCCGCTTTAGTTTCGGATCAAGCGCGTCACGCAGCCCGTCACCCATCAGATTGATGGCCAGCACGGTCACAAGGATCGCGATGCCGGGGAAGGTGACAACCCACCACGCGCGCAAGATAAATTCGCGTGCTTCGGCCAGCATTGTGCCCCATTCGGGTGTCGGTGGCTGTGCGCCCATCCCTAAAAAGCCGAGGGCGGCTGCGTCCAGAATGGCGGTTGAAAACGACAGTGCTGCTTGCACGATAATTGGTGCCAGACAGTTGGGCAGCACCGTAACAAACATCAGCCGCACGATACCCGCACCCGCGACACGAGCCGAGGTCACGTAGTCTTTTTGGAGTTCTGACAACACACTGGCGCGGGTCAGACGCACGTAATGGGGCTGCAACACAATTGCGATGGCGATCATCGCGTTGGTCAGAGATGGCCCTAGGATCGCGACCAGTACCAGCGCTAACAGCAAGGATGGGAACGCCAGCACAATATCCATGATACGCATGATGATGCTGTCCAGCCACTTGGGCGCAAAGCCCGCAATCAGCCCAATAATGATGCCCCCGGTGGCGGCAATACTGACCACAACCACCCCAACGAAAAACGAATAGCGCGCGCCGACAATGAGTCGTGACAGCATATCACGCCCCAATGGATCAGTGCCAAGGATATGGCTCCAGCTGCCGCCTTCCTGCCAGACGGGTGGTTGCAGGGTTATGTCGCGAAATTGTTCTGTTGCATCATGTGGGGCTACCCATGGGCCAAAAAACGCGAGGAAGGCGAACACAGCGAAAATCCAAAGGCCGATCACGGCCCCCCGGTTTTCGCGGAAATAGAACCAGAACTCGCTTATGCGTCCTGGGCGTTCGGAAGCGGCTGCTGCTTCGGCTGAGAGGGCGTTTTCCATGTCAGCGTTTCCTGATCTTGGGGTTGATGACGCCGTAAAGCATATCAACGGTAAGGTTCACGATCATCACCATCACAGCAATCAGCAGCAGACCACCTTGAACAACCGGATAATCACGGCGAAAGATGCTATCGACCATCCATTTGCCAATGCCCGGCCAGCTAAAGATTGTCTCGGTCAGGATCGCGCCCGCGAGCAAAGTGCCCACGGACAGGCCAATCACCGTGATCACCGGGATCAGCGCGTTGCGCAGCGCATGGATGCCGTTGATCCGCCCCGGTGACATGCCTTTGGCGCGCGCTGTTCGAATGTAATCTTCGCCCAAGACTTCAAGCATGGCGGAACGGGTTTGACGCGCGATCACCGCAAGGGGGATCGTACCCAGAACAATTGTGGGCAGAATCAAGTGGCGTATCGCTGAGGTGAATGCGCCTTTTTGGCCAGACGCCAAACTGTCGATGATCATAAATCCGGTGGGGTCAGGGAAGTAATAGAGCAGGTCAATGCGGCCCGAAACAGGGGTCCATTGTAGGTTGCCTGAGAACACGATGATCAGCAGTAGTGCCCACCAGAAAATCGGCATCGAATACCCAACTAGGGCGGTAGACATCAGTGCGCGGTCAAAAAATTTACCCCGGTTCACGGCGGCAATCACCCCCGCTGGCAGACCAAGCGCCACGGCAAAGATCATCGCGCAGATCGACAGTTCCAGCGTGGCAGGGAACAGCGCAAAAAACTCATCCCAGACCGGGCGTTTTGTCACAAATGAATTGCCCAGATCACCCTGCAATACGCCTGTGAGGTACTCCCAAAACTGCACATAGATCGGGCGGTCATAGCCAAATTGTGCGGCCAGTTCTGCATAGCGTTCATCTGAAATGCCGCGCTCGCCTGCCATGACCTGAATGGGGTCACCCGGCAACGCGCGTATAAAGCTGAAAGAGATCAACGTCACACCGATAAAGGTGGGAATAAACGTGAGGAGCCGCCCCAGAACGTAGTTCAGCATGAGATCACCATCAGTTCTTTAGGGAAGTGCGTGAGGGTCTCGTATCCGTCTTCGGTGATCAAAACATCATCTTCGATCCGCACCCCAAAATTACCGATCTCATACAGGCCCGGTTCATTGGTATAAACGGTGCCCGCTGGCAGAGCCATATCGTTGCCCCGCACAATGTAAGGCGCTTCATGCACTTCGCGGCCTAGCCCGTGACCCGTTTTTGTGCGGATGCGATCAGCATAGGGCGAGGCTTCCAACACACTGATCACGGTATCATCAATCTCATGCGCGGTGATGCCTGCACGGGTAACGGCCAACCCCGCCAGATTGGCCTTTAGGACGGTGTCATAAACCGCGCGTCCCTCGTCCGAGACATGATCCAGAAAAACCGTGCGCGTGATGTCAGCGGCAAAGCCATCTTTGCGCGCGCCAAAGTCGATCAGCAGCGCATCGCCAGCTTTGACTTTGTAATCATCCCGCGCATGGGCATGCGGCATGGCAGATCCATCACCCGCAGCAACAATCGGGGTAAAGGCCAGATCATCGGCACCTTCTTCAAACAGCATCTTGATCAGCGTTTGTTCGATTTGTTTTTCGGTCTGACCCAGTTTTACACTGTCCAAAGTCCGGTGCAGTGCGCGCTCTGAAATATCAATAGCGGCTTGCATTGCTGCGATATCTTGCGGGGATTTTATCATCCGCAAACCCGAAATCTCACGTTCTGCATCAACGATCTTGAGCGATGGTTGCGCGGCCAGCAACGCATGATGCACAAAGACACGCATCACCTGTCCCTCAACCGCCAACGACGAAATATTCAAATGTTCTGTGAGGGCGGCAAACGCATCATCGTAACCCGTCTGATCGCGCCAATCAAAAACTGTGCCGCCAAACCCGACCAATTCCCAACTGCCCAACTCAAGGTTCGGCACCAGCGCCGCAGCGGGGCCGTTTGCGGGAATGACCAGCACAAAGGGCCGCTCGTGGCTCATGAAACTGTGGCCGATTGCACGGGTGAAATTTGGCCCCGGCACCAGTGCCACTGCATCAACGCCCATATCGGCGGCGACGGCTGCATACTCGGAAAGGCGTTGCGATAATGATGTTGACATGTGGCTGCCCCCCGGGTGCTGCGTAAATCTTGAAGGGGCGGCGCATCTACACGCCGCCCCCATTTTCTAAGCGTCGCTTACTGCGACAGGCCAACTTGATTAAAGATATGGCCACCCAGCGGGTGTACGACATAGCCTTCAACTTCTGGACGCATGGTCATGTACACAACCGAATGTGCAATCGTAGCCCAAGGTGCCTGATCCTTAAAGATCACCTGCGCCTCTTCGTACAATGCCGCACGTTCTGCTTGTGTTGGCAGAACCTTGGCTTTCTGGATCAGCGCATCGAACTCTTCGTTGCACCACTGCGCGCGGTTTGATTTCTCAACACCGTCACAGCCCAAAAGAACGGCAAGGAAGTTATCTGGATCACCGTTGTCACCGGTCCAACCAAGTAGAACCGCACCATCACGGTCCTTGGCTTTGGAACGCTCAAGGTATTCCCCCCATTCGTAGGACACGATCTCAACGTCGACACCGACCTTTGAGAAATCCTCTTGCATCAGCTCGGCCATACGACGCGCGTTCGGGTTGTACGGGCGCTGCACAGGCATTGCCCAGATCTTCATTGATAGATCTGTGACACCTTCGGCTGCCAATGCGGCCTTGGCTGCTTCTGGATCATAATTGTCGTCAACGATGGCATTGTTGTAGGACCACATTGTTGGCGGGATCGGGTTTTTGGCAATTTCGCCAGACCCTTGGAATACCACATCAATGATCGCCTGTTTGTCGATGGCCATGTTCAATGCTTTGCGCACGTTGGCATTATCAAACGGCGCGACCTGTGTGTTGTAGGCCAGATAGCCGACGTTCAGGCCTTCTTGCTCCATCACCACGATGTCTTCGGCGTCTTTCATTGCCTGCACATCTGCTGGGTTTGGATAGGCTGTCACGTGACATTCACCTGCCTGCACCTTTTGATAGCGCACGGATGCATCTGGTGTGATCGCAAAGATCAGGCTTTCGACCTTGGCCTTGTCACCCCAATAATCATCATTGCGCAGATAGCGAATGACCGCATCTTTTTGGTAGGCTTGAAAGGTGAAGGGGCCGGTGCCGATGGGCGCTTGGTTCACCATCTCTGGCGTGCCTGCTGCCAGCATCGCATCTGCGTATTCTTTAGATACGATTGACGCAAAATCCATCGCCATGTTCGCAATAATTGGCGCTTCTGGACGGGTCAGGTTAAAGACAACCGTGTGATCATCTGTCTTTTCGATGCTCTCAATCAGGTCTGGCATCGACATGCCGCCAAAGTATTCCCATGTGCCACCAGAAACCTGATTGTATGGGTTGTCTGGGTTGCCTTGACGATCAAAGCTAAAGATCACGTCGTCCGCGTTGAAGTCACGCGTTGGTGTGAACTGGTCGTTAGAATGGAACTTAACACCCTGACGCAGTTTAAAGGTCACTTTCTTGCCGTCGTCAGACACTTCCCAGCTTTCTGCCAAACCGGGAATGGTTTCTGTTGTGCCGACTTTGAATTCTGAAAGACGGTTATAGAGCGGATGGCTGGATGCATCGAAAGTTGTACCAGCGGTATAAAGCGCCGGATCAAAACCTTCAGGTGATCCTTCGGAACAATAGACCAGCGTTTGCGCCTGCGCCGACACGCCCAGCGTGCTCAGCAACAGACCTGTGGCCATAATTTTGTTTAAAGACATCAGTTTTCTCTCCTAGTTGGTGATGTATGGACCAGAGGCGTTGTTATGCCTCGGGTGGTGATCTGCTTCAGCGCCTGAGTGGTAGCATTTCGCGTACGTTATCGGTTTGGACTGCCTCAACCTGTCCGATCTCGTCGGACTTATCGTATTGCATCCGGCCCACCCAAAGTATTCGGGCTTGCACGTCTGATTTGTTGGACCAGCAATGCGGTGTCGTGCCCAGATAATGCAGGCTATCGCCCACACCCATCAGGTATTCCCGCTCACCGACCATTTGTGAGATTTGGCCCTCAAGGATATAGATAATTTCCTCACCGACATGGGTGACGACCTCGGATGCATAACCGGGGGGCACATTCATCACATAGGACGTCAGTTCGTGTCCTGAACGTTCCGCACCGATCTGTTCGTATTCAATCGACGACCCTGCCACTGCAAACTTGGGCCGCGCGCCGCCACGTGTCAGACTATCGACGGCGCGTGGGGTTCGAACAAAGTAATCCGTCTCTACCTCAAGCGCTTGGGCGATCTGCGTGAGCGTGCCCAGCGTTGGCGTCGCATTGCCGCGCTCCACTTGGCTAAGATAGCCAACGGAAACGCCTGATGCGGCTGATAATTGCTGTAATGTCATGGACAAACGATGGCGTTGCGTACGCATGCGCCCGCCGAGTGCATCGGTTGGTTTTTGCGCGATCGACTGTGTGGCTTTTGTTGGCAACTTGTTCCCCGTGGACGTTCTTTGACGTCCTAAGACGCAGCATGTCGTGAGATTTTTTATGCGTCAAGAATAAAAATTATTGCCTCAGTGTAATTGTGAGACGATATGCGTCTGAGTTTACAAGCATAGCTTTTTAAACATCGTGCCGCGCAAGCTGCGGCAAATGGTGAAAAGAATTAGAAATGCGCGACCCGGGCTTCGTGGCGTTCACGGCGCTTATCGTACTGGACTCACCCGCATAGGCAACTTACGCTTTGTATTAAGAGTTCCGACAATAGGGGTGAGGACATGACAAGAATTTTTGCACTGGCCGCGGTATCGTGCGCGCTGATGGCAACAACGGCGCTGGCAGATGGCCATTGTGCTGCCGGTAAAACGATGACCGAAGGCAAGTTCACAATCGCGACTGGCAACCCGGCGTATTATCCGTGGGTCATGGATGATGCACCCGAAAGTGGCAAAGGATTCGAGGCCGCTGTTGCCTATGCCGTCGCTGCCGAAATGGGATTTGCCGCTGACGATGTGATCTGGGTGCGTTCATCCTTTGATGAGGCGATCCAACCGGGGGCCAAAAACTTTGACGTCAATATGCAGCAATATTCCATAACACCTGAACGTGACGAAGTTGTAGACTTTTCCACCCCATATTACAGCGCGCCGATGGCCGTTTTGGTCAGCCCCGGTGCAACGGATACGCCAGCAACTCTTGCCGCGTTGAAAGCGTTGAAATGGGGGGGCGTTGGATCAACCACTGCGGTGTCAAAATTGGCTGATATTGTGCAGCCGGATGGCGATGTTTTGCTGTACGGCGACAACGCTGACGTCAATGCTGCGATGTCTGCCAATCAGATTGATGCGGCCCTATTTGACTTGCCAACCGCCTTGTTCCTGAGCGCGGTGATGATCGAAGGATCAAAGGTCATTGGACAATTTCCAGCAGATGCAGGCGACGACCTTGACCAGTTTGGCATGTTGTTTGAAGAGGGTAACCCGCTGAAAACCTGCGTTGATGACGCACTTGCTGTGATGACCGATAATGGCGCACTCGCGGCGATTGAGGCAGAGTGGCTACAGGACACCACTGGCGTGCCACTGATCAAGTAATATGGCCAATGATGAAGCGGGGGGGCTGAGCCGCCGCGAACGCTATGAGAAACAACAACGGCGGCGTTCGTCGCTGATTGCCGCCGCAAGTACACTTATCGTTCTTGTCGCTTTGGTGGTCCTTGTGCCGATGGCACCGGGGTGGGAAAAAGTTCAAAAGAGCTTTTTCAACGGTGCGGTTTTGGCCAAATCGTTTCCCAAACTGCTAGACGCGTTCAAGATCAACCTGATGATTTTTGCATGGTCCGCACCTGCCATCGCGGTGCTTGGATTGCTGATCGCTTTGGCACGCGATGCGAAATCGCCGGCTCTGTTTCCTCTGCGCATTTTTGGCGCGGCCTTTACGGACGTTTTTCGTGGCGTGCCTGTTATCCTCACCGTCTACCTGATCGGTTTCGGTATCCCGGGTCTGGGCCTGCCGCGTCCGTGGAATTCGCCTTATATTTGGGGGTCACTGGCACTGATTTTGACGTATTCGGCCTATGTCGCCGAAATCTTTCGCGCGGGCATCGACAGTGTCCACCACAGTCAACGCTCTGCCGCGCTGTCGCTGGGCCTGTCCGAACGCCAAGTGATGCGCGACGTGATCTTGCCCCAAGCGGTGCGCAACGTCGTGCCAAGCCAAATGAACATGCTGATCGCTTTGCAAAAAGACGTGTCATTGCTTAGCTTTATTGGCCCGGTTGAAATCTTTCGTCAGGCGGGTGTGTTCAAATCCTTACTTGCGAATTTCACACCCTACGTCGGGGCCGCGATCATCTTTTTGATCGTCACGATTCCTGCCACACGCTATGCCGACTACCTGATGGCGCGCCAAACACGGGAGCGGCGCTGATGGCAAAGCTTGAGTTGCGCCGCGTCGTCAAACGCTTTGGCGATACCACCGTTTGCAATGGTATCGACCTTGATGTCGAAGCCGGGCAGATGGTCTGCCTGATCGGATCATCCGGTGCGGGTAAGTCGACGCTTTTGCGGTGTATTAACTTGCTAGAACCCATTGAGGATGGAGAGATATTCCTTGATGGCAGCGACATCTCGATCCCGGGCCTTGATCCGCAGTCGGTGCGTGGGCGCATTGGTATGGTGTTCCAGAACTTTAACCTGTTTCCACATATGACGGCGCTGGAAAATGCGATGCTGGCACCGCGACGGGTACGCGGGTTGTCACGCGCACAGCTTCAGCCAGAGATCGAAAATTTGTTTGAAAAATTCGGACTGGCAGACCGAATGGGTAACTATCCCGACCAATTGTCAGGTGGTCAACAGCAACGCGTAGCGATCGTGCGTGCGCTGGCGATGCGCCCCGAAGTGATGCTGTTCGATGAAATCACCTCGGCGCTTGATCCGCAATTGGTGGGCGAGGTTTTGGATGTTTTATTGCTGTTGAAACAGCAAGGCATGACCATGGTGTTGGCGACCCATGAAATGGGGTTTGCACGACAAGCGGCCGACAAAGTTTGTTTTCTAAAAGACGGACGGATCATCGAAGAAGGTCCACCATCCGCGCTTTTTGACACCCCACAGATGGATGAAACCAAAGCGTTCCTGTCACGCGCCTTAAAGTAAGGGTTTTGAACGGGCTTAATATTCACATACGACTTTTGTGCTGCTTTTTTTCGGTTCAGGGCAATGGCCCAGTGGATGGCCCACAGCCCCTGAAAAATCTGCTAAATTGGTGCGGCAGTCTATTGTGGTATAAGGATAAAGTTGCGCGTTATCCATCGGGCCGGGGCCAAAGGTATCCGTTTTGAACGTCGCCCCTTGGACATCTGCATTGATTAAATTTAGCGAAATCCGATCTTGTGCGATCATTTTCATACCAGAGGCATAGACCCCGCGAAGATTACCACAGACCTCTTTTGCGATGATCGTGGCACCCAGCATTGTCACGGCAGCGCCCTGTACAAAGACCAACTTGTCCGCCCTGATATCAGAGACTGACAGCTTCACAGCCCCTTTGGATTTGATGATGATGGTTTCGGCCTTAATAAGTGAATTGCCAAGATGATAGTCACCATCACCGGTCAAGATCACCTTTTTGCCTTCCACAATACAGCTGGGATATTCCCCGGGAGGTAGGGTCAGAGTCTGTGAAGAGTAATAATAACATTCCTCCCCGCGCCTTGGATGATCATGTGTTGGTGGCGGCGGCGGCGGAGGAACTGCTAATGTTGAGGTCTCTGGCGTAGTGGGTGTCTTAGTAACTGCGTTTTCGGCCATAACGGATGATCCAAGTGTTAGCCCAAGTGCCGTTGTAAATGCGAGTGCGAGATAATTCATATCCGTTTCCAAATTTTATAATTTTCAATGAGGCAATGTCATAGATGCTATATTTTTATATCTCACCGAACAATGGAGGCGTGCTGGCAAGCCTGTGTTACTGGGTCAAATGCCGGGGCACCGCTTTGGCATCATTATCCAAGAAGGTTGGAATGATGCGCTCACATTGCTTTGGTCAGTTAGCCCTTGCACGCTAACGGCCTTCAGGACGGGCAGATCGTGATGCTCATCTTTACCTAGAAATCACGCCGCGCGACGTCAAAAACCATCTAGGAAACCGCTGTCGCTGTTGCAAAACAGTACTTAGTGGTATTGATTGTAAGCACCTAAAACCCAATACGTAAGAAAGACAGCGTTTTGACAAAATCAGCCCCCCAAACCGATTGGAAAATGAATGTTGAAACTGTTGCAGGGGCCTTTATTGCGGCGGTTCAACACGCGCCTGATGCGATGTTTTGCAAGAGCGCCACAGGCGCGCTGAGCTATGCGCAGGCGGCAGGGGCCATTCAAGCGCTCGCGGACGAGTTGCGCCCCACTGTGCACGGCAAACCTGTTGCGATGATCTTGCCCAACTCAAAGGCCTTTCTGATCGGGTATTTCGCAACCCTATTTGCAGGTGGCACACCAGCGTTAATCAACCATGGCCACCCAGAGGCGACATTGAGTAAACTGCTGGGTGACTTGGGTGCGGCGATCACCCTTTCTGATCGCGTTCATGCGGGCGTGACGACCCGCATATTGGATGATGCTGGCGTAGATGAGTTGGTCACACCCGTTGATCTAGGCACATTGGATGATCCCGGTACAGCCAGTGATATCGCGGCTATTATGTATTCGGGTGGCACTACAGGATTGCCCAAACAGGTGCCGCACACAAACGCTGCTATCGTCGCTACGATGGAGCGCGGCGATTGGGGATGGCGCACACAGGAAAACGAAATATGGCTGCCTGTAGCGCCTTTTACTCATATTTATGGGTTCTTGATGGGGCTGACCAATCCAATCATTCGCGCGGGCGGTATTGTGATCCCTGAGCGGTTTCAACCCGACCTCATCGTCGACATGTTGGTGAATGAGGGTGTAACGATTTTTGGTGGTGGTCCCCCGGCCATTTACCAGGCGGTAATGTCATCTGCCAAATTTGGTGATGCTGTGTTTGCCGATTTGCGCATCTGTCCCGGTGGCGGTGCGCCGTTCCCGTTGGATGTGCATAGGCGTTGGCAAGAAGCGACCGGGTTAACGATTTACGAGGGCTACGGCATGACCGAAATCGCCCCAATCTCGATCAACACCGAGACGCATGGCGTCAAGCCGGGCTCGGCTGGCAAAGCGGTTCCTGACACCGTGATTGAAATCGTGGACCTTGAAACAGGCGACACGGTTCTGCCCACGGGAGCGGCAGGTGAGATCAGGGTCAAAGGCCCGCATATGATGACTGGTTACACTGGAAATGTGGATGAGACTCAGATCGCTCTGAGGCATGGTTGTGTCTATACAGGCGACATTGGAACATTGGACGCGGATGGTTTTTTAACCATCACCGATCGTAAAAAGAATGTGATTTTTGTTAGCGGTTTCAACGTCTTTCCGCGTGAAGTTGAAGAACTGTTACTGACCCACCCAGCAGTTTCAGGTGCCTGCGTAGTGCGTGGTACACATGAACGTAGCGGTGAAGTGCCAGTGGCTTTTGTCACGTTAAGGTCGGCAGTGACTGAGGATGAGATTACGTCATTCTGCAAGGATCATCTGATCGCCTATAAACTGCCAAATGATGTGCATATCCTTGAGGAAATGCCGTTGACACCCGCAGGTAAAATCGACCGGATCGCATTGGAAAGCCGCCTGTCTGACGCTGGCTAAACCATCAATGATCACCCTAACCGAATTGAAAGATGAGACATGGACCCCAGAGTAGAAAAGATCAAATCTGGTATGTTGATGCCCGCGATTGCGGCACCGATGTTCCTTGTTTCAACGCCCCAGACGGTGATTGCGGCGTGCAAGGCCGGTGTGATGGGGTCATTTCCTGCCCCCAATGCGCGGACCATTGAAGATCTGCGCGTTTGGTTGACGACGATATCCGACAGTATTGGCCCGGATGATGCGCCTTGGGCGTTTAACATGATCACCCATTCCAGCTATGGCCGCTTTGACGAAGAAATCGCCCTTGTTGAGGAATTCCAACCCGATTTGGTCATCACTGCCTTGGGCGGGCCGCACCGCGTGACTGAACAAGTCCACGGCTATGGTGGGCTGGTCTTTGCCGATGTGATTACGCCGACCCTTGCGCGCAAAGCGTTGGACAAAGGGGCAGATGGACTGGTGCTGGTCTGTGCAGGTGCTGGCGGGCACACAGGTGAGTTTGCCATGTTGCCGTTCATTGACGAAGTGCGCAGCTTTTTTGACGGGCCGCTGATTGTTGGCGGTGGGATCGGATCGGGACGCGCCATTCGCGCGGTTGAAAACCTTGGCGCTGATTTTGCCTATCTGGGCACGCGTTTTCTTGCGACTGAGGAAACAATGATCTCGCAGGCTTACCGAGAAATGGTTTGGCAAAGCTCGATGGAAGACTTGATTGCATCGCGTGCGATTACGGGTGCCTTAGGCAATTGGATGCGTGCCAGCGTTGAGGCGGCGGGGGTCCCAACCGAAGAGTTGAAGAAAGCCGCTAAGATTGATTTTTCAGGCGATATGCACGCAGGCCCAAAGGCGTGGAAAAACGTCTGGAGTGCCGGACAAGGCGTGGGACGCATCGCCAAGCCAGAGACCATTGCGGATGTCGTTGCAGAGCTGTTCAAAGAATATGAACAAGCCGTCACGGCGCAACGTCAGGGCAGCTTTTATTTGCCAACCTCCTGCTCATGCGGGGCAGGGTCGTGAGGCGCGACGCCCTAAGCTATTGTATCTTTGCGGGTCAGCAGGGACATGATGTCATCCAGCGCGACATCGGCGTTGTCAGGGTCCAGCGTGTCGCGCAGCACGGAATCGCCCATCAACAGGGCGTAAGCCATGTAAGCCCGTCGTTTGGCTGTCGCCGGATCAAAGCCATGTTGCTCAAACAGGTCGATAAAATAATTCATCCTGATCATGTCGACGTCCCGCACTGCGTCATGGGCTTGGCTGTCGCGGCGGCTCCAATCACGGATCGACTGTTCGATGCGTGCAAAGGCGGGCGATCTGTCGCGACGCGGCAAGGCCAGCAAAGCGCGCAATCGAAACATCGGGTCGCCACTTTGCGCGCCAAGGCGGTCAATAACATTGGTGGTCATGCGTGTGCGCCAGTTTTGCAGCAACGCTGCCAACAGCGCAGCACGTCCCGAGAAATGCCAATAAAAACTGCCCTTGGTCACGCCAAGCTTTTGACAAAGCGCATCAATGCGAATGCCGCGGACGTTTTCCTTCACAAGGATGTCCGTCGCGGCATCAATCCAATCGGCCTCATTCAACGGGGTTTCTTTAACACGTTGGGTCGGCTCGCGCTTACGTTTGGCGGGGTGTTGTGCAGCAGTTTTCATATAGCGCAGCCTAACCCTAAAAAACGAGAATATGAACTGTTGGCATGGGGTATTTCCCGGCCATCCCCAATAAAATTCGGAGGTTGAAAACCATGAGTATCAGCGCAGAAGAAACTGGGATTATCAAATCCATCTTGGAATATTGCGAAAACGGCGGCACCGATATGGAGCCCGCCCTTATGCGCAACCCGGTGACGACCTATACGGACCCCGAAAACCACGCCAAAGAGGTCGAAACCCTGTTTCGTAAGTTTCCGATCATCATGGGGCACGCCACGCAATTGCCAGAAGCCGGATCATATTTCACCAATGATGAGATTGGCGTGCCGATTTTGGTTACTCGCAATAATGATGGTGTGGTCAAAGCGTTTATGAACGTCTGCCGCCACCGTGGCGCGCGCTTGACGGACACGCCCTGTGGGAAATCAAAAACCTTTTCCTGTCCCTATCATAAATGGACTTACGATCTGAATGGCAACTTGCGTGGCTTGCCACAGGCCGCAGGGTTTGGGGACATCAACAAAAGTGAACTTGGCCTTGTAGAACTGCCCGCGTTTGAGCGGTTTGGCTTGATCTGGGTACGCCCCTCTGCTGATGAAGAGGGGCTTGATATGGATGCATGGATTGCCCCGATGGCAGAGCAACTTAGCTCGCTTGGGTTGGAAAATCACACTGTGTTTCGCGAGTGGTCCTTGGATCGTAAAATGAACTGGCATCTGGCGCTTGAGGGCTTTCAGGAATCTTATCATTTCTGCGGCGCACACGAACATACGGCTTGTTCAGCCTACCTTGATAATCAAAGCGTCTGGACGGACCATTACCCGCATGTGCGCCATTCCGTACCTTTGCCGACAATTGTTGATCTGAATGACAAGCCTGTCGATGAATGGGAACACCGCCGCTACTTCATGACGCAAAATTACGTGTTTCCGTGCAACTATGTGCAGGTGATGACGGATCACGTCTATATTCATACGATCATTCCGACGGGTATCGATACCTGCATTTTCAAATGCATGATGCTGATCCCCGAGGCCCCAAAAACGGAAAAGTCAGAGCGGTATTGGCAGAAGAACTATGATGTGATCCGCACTGTGTTCAACGAGGATTTTGAAATTGGTGAGAACATTCAAAAGGGTCTAAACACAGGCGCGAACACAGAGTTCCTGTTTGGACGTTACGAAATCGGTCTGCACCTTGGCACCAAGGCAATCCATGACGCGCTTGAAGGTCGTTTGACCGCCTAAGCGCGATATGTGTTTGGCGGTTCACCATCTGTTTTGAACGCCGTCACGCGAAAACTGACGCCGGAACGGGAAACCCGTTTCGGCCTGGAAATTCTTCAGATGCCGTGCGCGCGTTCGGCATCTTGAGCCAAAGCCGCAGCATCTTGCGACGTTTTTCTGCCTCTGCATGATCCTCAAAATCAGTGCGCGAGTGTAAGACTGCATAATTGTTTGCAAATTGCAGGTCACCGGGTTCTAGCATCATATCGATCCGCAATTCCTTGCGATGCATAATCTCATCAAACAGATCTAGCGCCTCTCGTTCTACTGCCGACAAGGGGTGTTCCATGATCTCATGGCCAAGTTCGATGTACTGGCGCAGATAGCGACAGCTCAACTTGCCTTGGTGGTAGTTAAACAATGACGACATGCCGGGTTTGTCCGCACCCAAATGGGCATAGAAAAACTGTTTGTAAAAGATACCTAA
>CALKXT010000010.1 GCA_938003685.1 uncultured Sulfitobacter sp.
CTCTTCGCCCAATCCTTCGAGGTCCGCCGCCGTAGCATCGCCGGTATTGATCAAAAAATTGGAATGTTTCGGCGACATCTGCGCCCCGCCCCGCGTCGCCCCGCGCATGCCCGCATCATCAATGACCTTCCACGCCTTGAGATCATGCACATCATCCGCCTGTCCCGTGCTGGAAAACCCCGCCGGATTGCGAAACGTACTGCCCGCGCTGCGGTCTTTGGTTGGTTGTGTCTCGTCGCGCTTTTTGAGTTGGTCGGTCATGCGGGTGTGTAGGGTTTCAGGATCGCCCTTTGGCGGATTGAAAGTGGCCGATACAATCACCGCGCCATCCGCTAAGTTACTCTGACGATAGAGAAAATTCAGGTCATCAGCGGTGAGAGTGACTAACACACCTTCACGCGTGACCGCCTGCGCAGAGACAAAATGATCCGCCGTATAACTGCCATAACATCCCGCGTTCATCCGCACCGCACCACCAATACTGCCCGGAATGGTGCGCAGAAAGGTCAGATCCAGCCCCGCATCCGCAGCCTTACGCGCCACATGCGCATCCAGCGCCGCCGCCCCTGCGGTCACGTGATCACCGTCAATCTCAATCGAGTTAAAGCCCCGCCCCATCCGGATCACCACCGCATGCAAGCCGCCATCACGCACAATCAGATTACTGCCCACCCCCATGGGGAAAACCGCCACTTCGGTTGGGAGATCACGCAGAAAGCCGCGCAGATCGTCCAGATCAGCAGGTTGAAACAGATAATCCGCAGGGCCACCAACGCGCAGCCACGTGAGATCATTGAGGGGGCGTTGCGGGGTTAGTTTGCCGCGTGGGGATGGGATACCGTTGAGAGACTTCATTGTGTAATCCGTATTAATCTTTCTTGTGAAGAAGCGCGCCAATGAACCCTGTGATAACACCAAGTACTACGGATGGGCAGGCAGCTAAGAAAAAGAATAATGGGAAATGTAGGTCGGTTCCAGCATACGCTGATAGATACCAAAACATCCCAGAAAGCCCGGCAAGCAATAAGCCTGATGACCAGTAGAACCCAGGAAACCCTGCATACTGAGAAGTTGTATACATCACGAAAGCTGTGCCGCCTATCGTGACAAGGGGGATCAGTAATTCATCAATCGGTCTGCACCTCAACCCGACTATCGCGCCATTGGCGGACCATGCGTCCGGCCAGCCAGCCGACGCCAAAGGCACCGACGCCGCACATGATGGCTGCTGTTTGCGCCATCAGCGCGTCGACCTCGAAAGGGCGTGCATTCAGGCCAAAGGTCATCCAGACCATGTTCAGCGCCAGCCCCATCAGCACCACGCCGACAAAGGCCAGCACCCGCACGCGGTAGCCGCACCACACACAGGCCAAAAGCCAGACGGCAAACACCGCCACCAAGGTTGTTACAGTTATGGTCATTCTGCTGGTCCTTTATGACTCGTGCTGCGCCCGATCCAGCGGCCCAGATAAATCACCGGCCAGCGTAGTACCGAACAGCCACCCGCCAGCACCAGCAGGCCAATCCATGGGCCGTGTTGCATAGTGACATAACCTACAATGGGAATGCCAATGCCAATTAGGATATAGGCATTGCGCCAGTGTTGGTCTTTGCTGGGCGTCATTGCCAGCACGTTGGCGATCAGTGCCCAGAGGCAGGCAAGTATCAGGGATAGGCTCATTGTGGCACCTCGGGATTTTTCCCTTTGAGTTTCGCGAACAGGTATTTCAACGGGTTACGGAACATCGACACGAATGCCGCCAGTGCGAGGATTGCAACGATCCAGCCCATCTTCAGGCCAATCATTACGATCAAGACCGGGGCCACGATCAGCAACGCCACACCGGGAAAATACTGTTTGCGCATCGGCAGCATCGCCACGGCGACGGATGCGAACACCCAAAGGATGCAGAGCCAAAGCAAGGTCATGACAGACCACCTGCAAAGGGGACCAAATCAAATCTCACCGGGGATCACCAAAAACCGCAGGACGTTTGCGTCAACTCGAACATTTTCACCCCGCCAGCGGGCCAGCGCGAGGCGATAAATATTGGGATAGCAAGAGATCACCGCAGCCACCCCCAAAAGCGCCATCAGCCACCCGACCTGAATGCCAAGCGCCAAAATGATCGGCACTGCTGCCACAGCAAGGACAACGCCGGGAAGTGTGCGTTGCTGTAAGGGCAGTCGCCCCACCACCGTTGCGGCCAGAACCCATGTCACAGATATCCAAAAAAGCGGCGTCATGCCGCCGCCCCTTTCAACGCTTTTAACCGATCCGGCAGACCATTCGCCCACGTGCTGATCGTACCCGCACCCAAGCAGACAACCATATCACCGGGTCGCGCCTGTTCGGACACCAACCGCGCCAGATCATCTTCGCCTTGGACGGCGCGGGCATGGCGGTGGCCATGTTGGATCAACCCCGCAACCAGCCCGTCACGGTCCGCGCCTTCAATTGGGTCTTCGCCCGCTGCATAAACATCAGCGATGCCAACGACATCCGCATCATTGAAGCAGGCACAGAATTCTTCGAAATGATGGCTCAGCCGGGAATATCGATGTGGTTGGTGCACAGCAATCACACGCCCCTCGGTCGCTTGGCGCGCAGCCTTGAGCACGGCGGCAATCTCAACCGGGTGGTGGCCATAATCATCAATGATCGTCACGCCATCAACTTCACCTACTTTGGTAAAGCGTCGGTTAACACCGCCAAAGTTTGCAAGTGCTGTGCGAATTTCCTCGGCCTTCATGCCCAAGTGCCGCGCCACCGCAACTGCGGACAAGGCGTTGCTGACGTTGTGATCGCCGGGCATCGGCAGGCTGCAATCCTTGATCACGATGTCTTCGGACTGCAACTGAATGTCGAAATGCGCCACGCCCGCTTTGTAATGCAGGTTCGTCGCACGCACGTCAGCTTGGGCATTAAAACCATAGGTCACAACGCGGCGGTCGGTGATCTTGCCAACCAGTTTTTGCACTTCGTCATGGTCCGTACAGCACACCGCCAGCCCGTAAAAAGGAATGTTGGACACAAAATCAAGGAAGCCTTGGCGCAAAGTGTCAAAGTCGCCCCAATGTTCCATATGTTCGGGATCGATGTTGGTCACAATTGCGATTGTTGCGGGCAAGCGGTTAAATGTGCCGTCGCTTTCATCCGCCTCAACCACCATCCATTCGCCCTGCCCCATGCGTGCGTTGGACCCGTAAGCATGGATGATCCCACCGTTCACAACCGTGGGGTCAATGCCACCTTCGACCAATAACTCCGCAACCATCGTGGTCGTCGTTGTTTTGCCATGCGTACCCGCAACCGCGATGTTGGATTTCAGGCGCATCAATTCGGCCAGCATTTCCGCGCGCCGCACAATCGGCAGGCCACGCGCACGGGCCGCATCAAGTTCGGGGTTGCCCGGTTTAATCGCAGAGGAAATCACAATAACTTCGGCGTTCTCAATGTTCTTGGCTTCTTGGCCGACAAATACAGTCGCCCCCAATTTCACCAAACGATCCGTGATTTTTGTCGCTTTGAGGTCAGACCCCTGCACCTGATAGCCGTGGTTCAACAGCACTTCAGCAATGCCCGACATACCAATGCCACCAATCCCTACAAAATGGATCGGACCCACATCGGTGGGCAATTTGGTTGCCGCTGCATTCATTTGTGTGTTCCTTTTTTCGCAAGTTCTTCGACCATCTGGGCCAGTGCCTCTGCCGCTTCGGGTTTGCCGACCGACAAGGCCGCCTGCGACATGCGCAATGCCCCATCCGCGTCGCCCAAGATCATTTCTATTTGAGCCGTTAGGCTTTCGGGGGTGGCGGCATCTTCTGGCACCATAATCGCCGCCCCTGCATCGACCAATCCGCGTGCATTTGCGGTTTGGTGATCACCCGTCGCAGCCGCAAAGGGGATCAGGATTGACGGACGCCCAATAACAGAAATATCCGCGACCGATGATGCACCCGCTCGGCTGATCACCAATTGCGCCTCGGACATCCGGCGTGGGACGTCATCAAAGAATGGTTGAACATCCGCAGCGATGCCTGATTGTTGATAAAAGTCAGAAACCCGTTGGCCATCTTCATCACGTGCTTGATGGCTGACGCGTAGATTTTTCAACACATCCATCGGCAGGCCCGCAATCGCTGGCGGCACCAAATCACTCAGGATCCGCGCCCCTTGACTGCCGCCCATCACCAAAATTTCCATCGGGTAATCACCCGGCGGGATGTAACCAGCCCCTGCCCGTTCCAGCACCGCATTACGCACCGGGTTGCCGACATGCGCGCCCTCAATGCCTTCGGGCAATTCTGTCGGCCACGTGCCGCAAGCCACCGCATCAACGCGTTTCGAAAAAATCTCATTCACACGACCCAAAACACCGTTCTGCTCGTGGATCATCCGGGGCAAACGCAGCACCCAAGCTGCGCCCAGCGCCGGGATCGACGGATACCCGCCAAAGCCCACAACAACTGCAGGCTTGTCGCGCATCATCCGCCAGCTCGCCCCAAATGCACCGGCGATAATACGCGGCGGCACCATGGCCTTGGCCGCCAGTCCACCGCGCGCAAAAGTACCTGATTTCACTTGAGTGATCTCAACAGCCTCTGGAAAACCGCCAGTGTAACGTGCACCGCGCGCATCCGTGCTTAACTTCACCCGCCAACCGCGCATCAACATCACTTCGGCCAGCGCTTGAGCCGGGAACATGTGCCCACCCGTGCCGCCCGCCGCGATGATAAGCAGGGGCGCTTTCATCGGCCACGCCCCCGGCCAAGTAGATCACTGATTTCGCCTTGCGGACGCGTGCGTGTAAAGGCCAACAACATACCCACAGCAATGCCGCTCGCGATCACCGACGACCCACCATAACTGACAAACGGCAAGGTCATGCCCTTGGCAGGCAGCAAGCGCACGGCAACACCCATGTTGATCATCGCCTGAACGCCAAACATGCAGGCCAAACCCGTACCCGCAAGACGGATAAACGGATCACGTTCGCGCACAAGACGCAGCAAGGATCGCACGACCACAACCGTATACAGCGCGATGATACACATCACCAAGACCAGCCCATATTCCTCGGCGGCCACAGCAATAATGAAATCTGTGTGCGCATCGGGCAGCGACCATTTCACTTCACCCTCACCCACGCCAACACCAAACAACCCACCTTCGCGGATCGCATTGGTGGCATAACCAAGCTGCGTGGTTGGGTCGACATCGACACTGAGGAAGCCATCAATGCGGCGGGCAAAGTGTTCTGAGTTCGCATAGGCCACAGTACCTGCAACAACGACCATCCCAGCCATACCAACCAGCAACACCATGGGCGCGCCAGCAATGAAATACATCACACCCCAACCGAACAATACCAGACAGGCCTGACCAAAGTCAGGCTGCATCGCCAGCATCAAAACAATCGAGATGCACAAAGCAAAGGACCATGTTTTGCCGGGCGGGCCGTTGATTTCCAAGGACGCGGCCATCATCCACGCCGCAGCCACTACAAAACCGGGTTTCAAAAATTCAGACGGTTGCACCGACGCAAAGCCAAGCGAATACCAACGCATCGCGCCCTTGCCAAAATCAGTCCCAAAAAACGGCAGTAGCGCGAGCGCCACAAAAGCCACTATAAAGCCAAG
>CALKXT010000011.1 GCA_938003685.1 uncultured Sulfitobacter sp.
CCTTCAGACGTAAACGACTACATCACCGAAAACCGCCTGCCACGCCATCCATTGGTGGCTAAGGGCTATCCATCCATCGGTTGCACACCCTGTACCTCGCCTGTCAACATAGGTGAAGATGCACGCGCAGGCCGTTGGAGAGACACAACAAAAGATGAATGCGGCATCCATTTTGTGAACGGCAAAATGACCCGGACAGGAGCGAAGACATGACACAACTGATCAATGACACAGGGTTTGTCGCTGATGATTGGATCCACGGATTTTGCAACCAAGGGGCTGCCAATGATTGCGTGGCTCTGCATTTACCCTCTGACTCTGATCCAGCAGATGTAGACCTTGCCACTGGTCTACACATGATCCGCATTGATTTCCCATCCTCTGCGGATGGCCGTGGTTTTACCATCGCCCGCGCCTTGCGTCTGCGTGGCTATACGGGTCGCTTGCGCGCCCATGGTCATGTGCTGGCCGATCAATACGCTATGGCGCGTCGATCCGGTTTTGATGAGGTTGAAGTGGAGGATGCAATAGCCGCCCGTCAACCTGCGAACCAGTGGTTGTTTCGCGCTGATTGGCAACAAAATGACTATCAATCCCGGCTGCGCGGCGTTGCTACCTAAAGGTACGTTGCCCTCGCCCTTCCCTTCTTTTAAGACAAGGCCGCAAGCATGCGCTTGTGTGAATAAATCATGACCGAGCAGACACCCGTGAACCAAACCGCCGCTAAACCCGTACCAACTTTACCTGATGCCCAAACGGTAACGTCCGTGAAGCATTGGACAGATCGCTTGTTTTCTTTCCGCGTCACCCGCCCTGCCTCTTTGCGCTTTCGCTCTGGTGAGTTTGTGATGATCGGGTTGATGGGCGAACCGCATCCCGAAACAGGCAAGCAAAAACCGCTGTTGCGTGCTTATTCCATCGCCAGCCCTGCGTGGGACGACGAGTTGGAGTTCTATTCGATCAAGGTGCAAGACGGCCCGCTGACCTCGCGGTTGCAGCACATTCAGGTGGGCGATGAGATCATTTTACGCCCCAAGCCTGTCGGCACCTTGGTGCATGATGCGTTGTTGCCTGGCAAACGGTTGTGGTTTTTTGCCACGGGTACAGGTTTTGCGCCCTTCGCGTCCTTGCTGCGCGAACCTCAGACATATGAGGATTACGACGAGGTAATCATCACTCACACTTGCCGCGATGTGGCAGAGTTGGAGTATAGCCGCACCTTGATCGCAAACCTACAAGCTGATGAAATGATGCAAGAATTGATTGGCACCGAGAACCTCGCCAAAATCCGCTATTACCCAACCACTACGCGCGAACAAAGCCCCAAGATGGGCCGTATCACGACGCTTCTGGAAGATGGTTCTGTGTTCAAAGATTTGGGCATTGAAGGTATTTCAGTCGAAACGGATCGTGCGATGGTCTGTGGCTCAATGGGGTTGAACACTGACCTCAAAGTGATCCTAGAAGGGTTTGGCCTTGAAGAAGGGGCAAACTCTGACCCTAAGCATTACGTCATTGAAAAGGCGTTTGTGGGCTAAGGTGCCACGATGAATTGACATCACCCGCTGGCTAAGGCGCTATCGGGAGATGACCTATTTGAAATCCCATTGGCAGCTTTTGGCTCTGATCGCAGTGGTGTTTGCCTTGTGGCAGACACCCATTGTCTATCCCCTGAAAATTTTGGTGGTCTTCCTGCACGAGTTGTCCCATGCGCTGGCCGCGTGGCTCACCGGCGGCTCGGTTGTGCAAATCTCGCTCTCGCCGCAACAGGGCGGTTTCGCGATCACACGCGGTGGCAACTTGTTTGCGATCCTGTCGGCGGGATATCTGGGGTCACTTATTCTGGGAGTGGCCCTGCTGATGGCAGCGCTGCGCAGTCAGTCAGACCGGGTGGTCACGGCGGCGCTGGGTGCTGTGATGTTGTTGATCACGCTGCTCTATGTGCGCGATCTATTTGCTGCGGTCTTTTGTGTTCTTGCGGGCGCGACCTTGCTCGCCATGGCAAGGTATTTGGGGCACCGCGCCAATGACATGGCACTGCGGGTGATCGGATTAAGCAGTATCATCTATGTGCCTTACGACATTTACGACGATACAATTGCGCGGCGCGGTGTGCAGTCGGATGCACAGATGTTGGCGGATGCCTTTGGTGGTACAGCGCAAATCTGGGGCGGGCTTTGGATCATCATCAGCGTCGCGGTGATTATCTGGTGCGTGCGCCGTATCCTTGGACATTCCAGCAATATCATCCTGCGCCCATGAAAAAGGCCGCCCCCTGTGCAGGAGGCGGCCTAAATCTGATCACTGGTGCAGTGGCTTACAGACCCATTGCTTCGCGTACTTTATCCAGCATTGTTTTCAGCAATTCTGGATTGTCCTGAGCGGCTTTCAACCCTTTGGTCAGTGTCGCTTTTTGCAACGCGCCCAAGTCTGAACCTTCAACCATTTCAGTAACTTTACCCAAGTCAAAGCCGTCTACCGTCAACAATTCAGCCATACCGGGGGCTTCTGCAGCGGTTTCGGTTGCAGCTTCGGTCGTGGCTTCAGTCGCTGTTTCAGCAGCTTCATCAACCGCGTCTGTAGCGGCTTCAGTTGTCGCAGTTGCTGCATCCGTGGCTGTTTCAGTCGCCGTATCTACTGCGTCTGTGGCTGCTTCAGTTGTGGCTGTCGCTGCATCCGTGGCAGTTTCGGTCGCCGCATCTACCGCATCAGAGGCTGCTTCAGTTGTCGCAGTTGCGGCATCTGTCGCTGTGTCAGTAACAGTATCTACAGCATCGCTTGCTGCATCTGCTGCGTCTGTGGCTGTTTCAGTGACAGCGTCAACTGCATCACCAGCAACATCAGCAGCTGCATCCGTAGCTGTCTCAGCTACGGCATCAACCGCGCCTTCAGCTGCGTCTGCAACAGCTTCACCAGCGTCTGTTGCGGCGTCCGTCACGGCTTCGGCTGCATCTGCTGTTGCATCAACGGCAGCGCCAACTGCGCCTTCCGCTGCTTCGGCTACTTCCCCAGCAGCCTCAGTCGCTGTTTCCAGAGCTTCTGGTGCATTCACTGCATCAGATGCGTCTTTTGCCATTTCAGTCGCTGATTTGCCCGAATACAACATATACCCGCCGATCGCGATGACCGCCGCTACGATGATCCAAATAATATTCTTCATGGTTCTTCCCCTCGATAATAGGTGTGGATCGATATATATTTACATCCACAACTTCCAATGGGGGAAATGCGCGCCAATAGTGAAAGGTTCAAGGGGAATTTCCGCCAAAAGCGGTCACCGGCGGAAAATAGCGGCTTGAAGTAGCCCCCTGCGACGTCTACCTTGCAAATTCGAAATATAGTGAACAATCAAAGGACGACCACCATCGCTCGCAGACCCCATAATGCGCCGCCGCAACGCGACACCGGCCCGCGCGTCAACGAAAACATCCGCTCCAATGAAATCCGCCTGATCGGTGCCGACGGCGAAAACGCCGGCGTGGTGACCCCGTCCCGTGCCATGGAGATGGCAGAGGAAGCTGGGCTTGATCTGGTTGAGATTTCGCCAAACGCAAATCCGCCCGTGTGTAAGATCATGGATTTTGGTAAGTTTAAGTACGAGACCCAAAAACGCGAAGCCGAAGCGCGCAAAAAGCAAAAGATCATTGAAATCAAAGAAATCAAATTCCGCCCCAACACGGACAGCGGCGATTATGATATCAAGATGAAGAATGTGTTTAAGTTTTTGGCGAACGGTGACAAGGTCAAGATCACCTTGCGGTTCCGGGGCCGTGAAATGGCACACCAGAATTTGGGCCGTGAACTGCTAGAACGTGTTGCCGAAGACACAAAAGATGCGGGTCGCGTTGAGAACTTTCCAAAGATGGAAGGCCGTCAGATGGTCATGTTAATCGGCCCGCTGCCGAAGAGCTAAGACGATGTGGTCTTGTTTAATCGTTTGCCTGCGGTGAATGGTAGAAAAATGAAGGCGTTGGCAGTGCCAGCGCCTTTTTCTTTTGTGCAAAAGGTTCTTTGTGATGCAAAGAGAAGACATTGAAGCGCTACACGCACGCTTTGACCGCCCCGGCTTTGGCACAACAACCGTTGACGAAATCGACTACATTCAGCGCCTGATCCAAAAACATAAACCAAAGCGGTTTCTGGAAATCGGTACGGCATCAGGTCTAACCACAGGTTTTATTGCGCATTTTCTGCAAGAGAACGGCGGCACCAGCGTAACCAGCGTTGATCTGTCCTCAAGTTTTTTTGGTGAGCGAGACAAATCCATTGGGTATTTGGCCCGCGATATCTATCAAGAGGGCCGTGTCGAGATAGACATCAGACCCCGCAAAAGCGCCCTAGATTTGGCTGAAATGAAAGGCCCTTGGGATATGGCATTTATTGACGCCAATCACCAACATCCATGGCCCACTATCGATACGCTTGCCGTCGCCCACCACCTAACCGGGCCGCGCATTGTCATTCACCATGATCTGCAATTGTACCGCCGCCACAAAAAGTTACGTGGTGTTGGTCCGCGCGTTTTATTCAATGAAATGCCAGAGGAAAACCGGCATGTGGACATCGCCAATGGCTGGAACATCTTTTCACTTGATCTGAATTTAGACCCGGTTGTGATCGAACATATCGCGATTGGGGCGTTCAGCATGCCGTGGACAACCCATCCACCACTGACCGAAAGTACCGTGTCAAAAGTGCGCGCCTGTTTGCAATATGGGTATTCTGCGAACTTGATAGCAGAGTTTGATGAATGTGTTGCCGTCAACAAACGATCCCTGCCCGCCCGCGCATTTTCCCACCTCAGACATGAGATCGCAAGACGCTTTGACGATCTTGGCTTGCGCAAGTAACCCCAAAACAGGCTCAGCATTTCTGCTGAGCCTTTGATGTTGCATGCTTTGGGTTCTAATTAACGCAACAATCCAGTGATGTTACGCACCACAGCACGTCGGTTTGCTGCTTCTGAGGCCAGTGTTGGCACTTTCAATGCAGATTCGCCATAACCCTGGGTGATCATGTTTTCCGGTGGCACATTGAAATACTCAGTTAAGGCCAGCGCAACCGTTTCCGCGCGCCTGTCAGACAGCGCAAGGTTATAACTTGCGTTGCCCACCGCGTCTGTATGGCCTTCGATAAGCAACACAGTGCGGGGATCTTGGGCAATTAGGTCGCTTAGCGTCGTACCGATACGGGCCAAACTGCGCGCCTGCTCTGGCAAAATTGCGGCTGATCCAGTTTGGAAACGCACAGCGTCCAATTCAAGTTCGGGCGCAAGGGCGCGTACCTGACTGACCTCACGGATTTGACGCAGTGAAAACACCCGATCCTGATTGGCATTTTGCTGGGCCTCTAGGGCTGCGCGCAGCGCGTCCTCGGTCTGGTTGCCGACAAGTGCCGAGCGCCGCACAACCTGCGGCAATTCCTTGACCACGATTTCCTCTTCTTCAATTTGTGTATCATCAAAAAGGATATATTCCCGGCCCTGTGCATCAACATTCATCCGGCGCATCACCGCCCCATCGCGCGCACGAATTGTCACAACTTTGCTGCCATCGGGTTTGATCACCGTACTACGGCTTGATCCATCATTGAATGTTTCGGTGCGTACTTCGTCGCCTGGTCGCCGGATCAGGGCATCATCATCTTTTAGCACACGCAGGTCACCGTTCGGATCTTCGATGACAACACGATCACCAGAACTGCTGACAATCTTATCCCCATTTTTGAGGACCGAACCAACAACCACTGCTCCAAGGCCAAGCAGCAAGGCTTTTTCAAACTTGCTTAAGCCACTGTCTTTTTTGGGTGCCACGCGCGTGGCTGTATCGCCCGTCACAGACGTCTCAAATTCCTCGTCAGAAGAGCGCACTTCCTCGGTCAAAACGTCTTCGATCACAACGTCAGCTTCGGTATCCCCTGCATCCGCTTCTGCGGCAGCCGCAGCGGCCGCTTCACGTTCTGCCCGCCTCTCTGCGCGACGTTCTTCTCTACGCGCTGCGCGGCGTTCTTCACGGCGCAACTCTTCGGCTGCCGCCTCTTCTGCTGTGACTTGTTCTGTTGCAGCTTGAGCTTGCTCCTCTGTCGCCTGTGCTTCTGCGGCTTGTTCAGCCGCGGCCTGATCCTCAGCCGCTTGCGATTCTAAGCCTTCTTGAAGTACTTGCGCTGCCAAGGCCTCTGCATCCGCAGCGGCCTGTGTTTCCTCAGCTGCTTGAGCATCTGCCGCAGCTTGAGCATCCGCCGCAGCTTGTGCATCCGCCGCAGCTTGTGCATCCGCCGCAGCTTGTGCGTCCGCCGCAGCTTGTGCGTCCGCCGCAGCTTGTGCGTCCGCCGCAGCTTGTGCGTCAGTGGCGGTTTGCGTTTCCGCGACACTTTCTTCAACGCGACCCTGTAATGCAGCGAGAAGTTCTTCGGGGGTTGCAATCACCTGACCTTCAAGAGAACAGGGAAACGTGCTTGCAAGATCAGCGACCGAACAGGCCGGTGCCTCGGTTTGGGTAAACCCAATCGTGGGCATGGCCAAAGCAAAGCTCAGCCCTAACGATGTTGTTGATCTCAATATCGACTTCATGTTTTTTCCTCACGGGTAACAAGAGACGCAATAAACGCCGCGCTCTTTGATGTTAAACATCTAAGGCAGCTAAGCTCTGCTATCCAATATCAAGCGCAACACTCCGCCGACCCGGCAATGTGAAATCACATAGCACACCCAATAAAAATCTGATTTCAAACAAAAAAACCGCCCCTGTTACCAGAGGCGGCTTTTCGCAACACGTGTTATGATTAGCTAATTGCAGCAACCGCACGTTTGGTCATAACGCCAACCAGATGCGCGCGGTACGCCCCTGTGCCGTGTAGATCGTTGATCATATCCGATCCATCAATGGACAGACCCCCAACAGCATCTGCTGAAAAGTTTGACGCCAGCGCCGCTTCAGCCTCGCTCCAGCGAAACACTCCGTCATTGGATGCCCCGGTGATTGCCACCCGTACGCCGTCGCTAAACTTTGCAACAAAGGCCGCAACCAGAGGGAACCGTGATGCTGGTTGCAAAAACTTTTCGTAATGCGCCGCCTCAGGAACCGGAAATTTAACTTCTGTTACGATTTCACCTTCTTCCAACGCCGTGGTGAACATGCCTTGGAAATACTCATCTGCCGCAATCTCGCGCGCGTTGGTGACAATAGTAGCACCGCTTGCAAGTGCCCCGGCGGGATAACACGCAGAGGGGTCGTTGTTGGCCAGTGATCCCCCAATGGTGCCGCGATTGCGTACCGCAGGATCACCAATGCGTGCGGCAAGACTGGCCAGCGCGGGGTAATGATCTGCGGCCTCGCGCATCACATCAGCATGGGTTGTCGCGCCGCCAATACACAAACGCCCCGCAGCATCGTCCTTGCAAACACCCTTCATTTCATCAATGCCGGAAAGTGACACCAAAACCGAAGGTGCCGCCAACCGCGCCTTCAGAGTTGGGATTAGGGTTTGGCCTCCACTGAGTGGTTGCGCCTCTTCGCGGGTCATTGCCTGCACAGCATCCACAATGGTTGCTGGTTTCTCAACATCAAAATTATACATCTTTCGTCCTTCCAATCAGGGGTGGCAGCGCTGCTGCCCCTCTTCATTGTTCCTCAAATATCGCCGGGGGGTCCGGGGGGCTGGCCCCCTGGTCCTGCCCCAAACACATCACCCATTCATCGCTGCCCAAACCCGCGCGGGCGACACAGGCATATCGATATGAGCCACGTCATGCCCGCCTGAGCGCATCGCATCCAACACCGCATTCACGACAGATGGCGGTGATCCAATGGCCCCCGCCTCGCCGCAACCTTTCACACCCAATGGGTTGTGCGTACACGGTGTCTGACAGGAATGATCCACATCATAAAACGGCAAATCGCTGGCCCGCGGCATCGCGTAATCCATATAAGATGCGCTCAGCAATTGACCGTCACTGTCGTAGGCACAGTTTTCCATCAGCGCTTGACCAATACCTTGGGCCAAACCGCCATGCACCTGCCCTGTCACAATCATCGGGTTGATAATGTTGCCAAAATCATCTGCGGCAGAGAACCGTTCGATGGTGACTTGGCCCGTTTCCGGGTCCAGTTCCACCTCACAGGCATAGGCGCCAGAGGGATAGGTAAAGTTTGACGGATCATAGAATGCTGTTTCTTCCAGACCCGGCTCAATGTCTTCCAGCGGATAGTTGTGCGGCACATAAGCGGCGAGCGTCACATCACCCCACGCCACAGATTTATCCGTGCCAGCGACGCTGAACGCCCCATCTTTCAACTCGATATCGGTCTCGGACGCTTCCAGAAGGTGCGAGGCGATCTTCTTGGCCTTAGCGATGATCTTTTCCGTTGCGCGCACCATCGCTGATCCGCCCACGGCAATTGAACGGGAGCCATAGGTCCCCATGCCCATCGGCACCTTGTCAGTGTCGCCATGCACAATCTCGACCATGTTTTCGTCAATGCCGATCATATCGGCCACCACTTGCGCAAAAGATGTCTCGTGGCCCTGCCCATGGCTGTGCGATCCGGTCATGACAACCAAACCACCTGTGGCGTTAACCCGCACAGTGGCGGATTCATACAGACCTGCACGCGCGCCCAATTGCCCTACAAGGTTTGACGGCGCAATACCGCAAGCCTCAATATAGCAATTCACACCAAAGCCGCGCAGTTTCCCTTTGGCTTCAGAGGCTTCGCGGCGCTTTTTAAAGCCTGCGATGTCAGCCATTTCCTCAAGCTTATCCATTGTCGCGACATAATCACCGGTGTCATATTCCACCGCCACAGGTGTGGCATAGGGGAATTCAGTGATAAAATTTTGACGCCGCAGAGCAATTGGATCGACGCCCAACTCATGCGCGGTTTTATCGACCAAGCGTTCCAACTGATAGGTCGCCTCGGGCCGCCCGGCCCCGCGATAGGCATCCACGGGCACCGTATTGGTGAACACCGCTTTCACGTTCACATAGATCAGTGGGGTTTTGTAATTCCCCGCCATCAACGTGCCGTGCAACCACGTTGGCACAGAGGGTGCAAAGGTCGACAGATACGCACCCATGTTGGCATAGGTATCCGTGCGAAGTGCGGTAAAGTTATGGTCCTTATCCAGTGCCAATTCGATCTTGGTCACGTGATCTCGGCCATGCGCATCTGACATAAAGGCTTCTGAGCGTGACGACGTCCATTTGACAGGACGGTTACAGGCCTTGGCGGCGAAGGTGCAAAATGCTTCTTCCTGATAGTGAAAAATCTTGGTGCCAAAACCACCACCGACATCTGGGGCGACAACACGCAGTTTGTGTTCAGGAATGCCCAAGACAAAGGCCCCCATCAGCAGTCGGATCACATGCGGATTTTGTGAAGTCGTATAAAGCGTGTGCTGACCATCGCCGCGGGCATAATCCCCCACTGCAACACGTGGTTCCATCGGGTTGGCGACCAGTCGGTTGTTAACCAGTTCCAGCGAGGTCACATGGGCTGCGTCCTTGAACGCTTGATCAACTGCGCCTTTATTTTCCTCAACAAAACCCCAGTCATAACAAAGGTTTGAGGTCAGATCATCGTGGACCTTTGTTGCCCCCTCTTTGACCGCATCCTTCATGTTCACAACGGCGGGCAATTCATCGATATCAACGACAATCGCTTCTGCCGCATCGCGGGCTTGTTCCAGCGTTTCGGCCACAACAGCGGCAATCGGTTCACCCACATGGCGCACTTTGCCATCCGCCAGCACCGGATGGCGCGGCTCTTGCATAACTTCGCCGTGTTTGTCGGTGACTTGCCAGCCGCAAGGGATTGACCCAACTTCAGCAAAATCTTCGCCTGTGAAAATCTGCACCACACCCGGCATCTCTGCCGCTGCCGTGACATCCACATTGCTCAACGTGCCATGCGCCACATCAGAGCGCAGGAAAAACACATGTGCCTGCCCGCGAATGTTAATGTCGTCCGTATAATTTCCTGCGCCGGTTAAAAACCGAACGTCTTCGCGCCGCTTGCTGCTGGCACCGATACCACCGTCCTTAGGCATATTCATTTCCTCCCCGAATTGTGGGTTTCACCCACCCTACGTTCCTCGTCGTAGGGTGGGTGAAACCCACGCGTTACTTTGATTACTCAGCCGCCATCGTGCCGACGTCCTGACCGGATGCGGCCATGATCGCTTTGACGATGTTATGATAACCGGTGCAGCGGCAGATATT
>CALKXT010000012.1 GCA_938003685.1 uncultured Sulfitobacter sp.
GCGCGTTTCATACCGGCAATCGACTTGCCCGATGCCGTTGCCATTTCTAGCATCTCAGCAGCGGATTTGAACGGATAGGGGATCGGCGCCCCTTCGTCGCTGTCCTTGCCAGCAGTTAGTTCGGCCTCGGTCATGACAAAGCCGCCGCCGATGGAATAATAGGTCTCGCGCAGCACGACGTCGCCTTGGGCATCGGTGGCCATCAACATCATACCATTGGCGTGGCCGTCGAGTTTTAGGTCATAATCAAAGATCATGTCTGTCTTTGGATTAAACGCCAGCGGCGGCAGATCTGGCACAGTGATCTGGCCGGTCTCGTTGATGGTTTTCAACGTCGCGTCGGCTTTTTCGGCGTCATAATCTTGTGGGGTAAATCCAGCGAGCCCAAGGATCGTGGCGCGGTCTGTGGCATGGCCGATACCCGTAAAGGCAAGTGAGCCATGCAAGGAGGCGCGCAGACCTGCAAAGTGAAATGGCGAGGTGCGCATCACGTCCAAGAACCGTGCAGCGGCGACCATGGGGCCCATGGTGTGAGAGGAAGAGGGGCCGATGCCGACCTTGAACATGTCAAAGACTGAAAGGAACATTATGTGGCGCTGCCTTCTGGTGAATTGGGGTATTGCGGTGCGGTGAACGGGGTGTCGCCCAGACCTTCGGCGTTTTGCAAGGCTTGGGTGCAGGGCAGTGTTTCGAGATGCGCACACAAATCATGTAACGCTGGATAGTCCGACAGGGCGAACCATGCACGATCTTGATCACTTGGGTAGAGTGCAGGCCACCGTAAAAGTGCTGCTATATAGAAGTCGAGCACAGTTGGTTGCGCGCCACACAGCCAATTGGGCCGTGTCGTTGCGATGTCGTTGAGCGTGGCAAAACTGGTTTTTAGTTGGCTTTGCAGGCCAAGGCGCAGGGCATTTGTCTGGTCAGCGGCGATGTATTTTTCAGGATAGAACAACATGCGCAGCGCAGGGTGAATGGTATTGGCGGCAAAGAACAGCCATTTCAGAAAATCACCGCGTGCAGGATTGCCCGGCGCTGGGCCTAGACCACCGTGCGTGTCGGCCAGCCAAAGCAGGATTGCACCCGTTTCAAACAACGGTCCTTGTGGTGTTTCAAGGACCGGGATCAATCCGTTGGGGTTCAGTGCTAAGTAGTCTGCTTTGGTTTGGGATTGCTTTGCGCGATCCACCAAAACCGCGCGATATTCCAACCCGCGATGCTCAAGCGCGAGACGGATAATCAGGGATGCATTGTCAGGTGCGTAGTGCAGAACATAAGTCATGCTATCTTATTACTCTGTGCGTAATTTAGCCCGCATACTAAAAGCGACGTTTGGCGTAGCATTTTCAACGAAGCGGATAGGTAACGAGCCTTATGGGGTCATCAATACCGCGCAAGATATGGGGGGCTAGTGGGCTAGCCGTGACACCGCAGCCCATGTTGAAATCATCAGTGGCGAACAGCGAGGTGTCGATATAGTTTTGAGTATCATGGTTCTTTGAAAGGGCGACTGAGCTGCGCAAATCAGAGTAAAAGATCGCACATTCGATTTGTTGTCTGTGGCCACGTTCTTGTTACATGTCGATCAGGTGGAGGAGTGGATGCAGAATGTACCTATCTGCATTGGGCCGTGCCAGTGCTATACAGCCATCCAAAAGGTGGTTTGCCAGCCCCTTTAGAGATACATCAAACGGGGCATCGTCCAGCGATTGGGGCATTAGCCAATCAATGATATTGTCAAAGATATTATCAAAAAAGATCAGGCATGCGCACACGACCCTGCGGACGCTCTGGCACCCTTGTTAAGCGGTTTTGTCGCCGGGTCGCCCATTTCTGTACACATTGCCGTTTCCAAGGGGTCGCACATGGTCGGTAAGGACCTTATAAGAACCAAAACACCCTAGGGGAGTCGCTGCCATGACCGGAGAATTGTCGCCGATCGACAAGGCTAAATTTGTCGCCGCGAAACGTGCGGCGCAATATGTTGAGGACGGCATGCGCGTCGGGCTTGGCACCGGGTCTACCGCAGCGTGGTTGGTGCGTTGTCTGGGTGAAATGGTGCGTGATGATGGCCTCAAGATCAAAGGCGTGCCGACTTCTACCCGCACAGCAGAATTGGCGCGTGGTGTTGGCATCGAAGTGATTTCACTGGATGAGGCAAAATGGCTGGATATCACCGTTGATGGTGCCGACGAATTTGACGGTGATTTGAACCTGATCAAAGGGGGCGGTGGGGCGCTTTTGCAGGAAAAGATCGTGGCGACTGCCAGCGATCAGATGGTTGTGATTGCAGACATCGGTAAAGAGGTCGAAAGTCTGGGTGCGTTTCCCTTGCCCGTTGAAGTGATCCCCTTTGGCTGGCAGACCACGCAGGCTTTGGTTGAGGAGACCCTGATCAGCATGGATGTGCTGGGGCGTACATCGACCTTACGGATGAATGGGCAAGTGCCGTTTATCACGGATGAAGGCAATCACATTCTCGACCTGCACTTGAACCGCATCGGCAATCCGCGCCAGCTGGCGTTGGTCTTGAACCAAATGCCGGGCGTTGTGGAAAACGGGTTGTTCATCGACATTTGTGACACGGTTGTGATCGGCTATGGGGATGGCAAGGTCGAGGTGCGCGACATAAATGAAGGCACAGTGGCAACAGAGCGGGTGGATTTTGTGGAATCCGACAATCTGTTCTCCGATTTGGCTGATTAAGGAAGACAGAACATGGCTGGAACCGAATTCGACTACGATCTTTTTGTCATTGGCGGCGGATCGGGCGGCGTGCGTGCCGCGCGTGTGGCTGCGGGCGAACATGGCGCAAAGGTTGGGTTGGCCGAAGATGACCGTTACGGCGGGACCTGTGTGATCCGGGGCTGTGTGCCGAAAAAGCTGATGGTGTTTGCGTCTGAGTATGCGCACGTGGTCGATGAGGCGAATGCATACGGCTGGAATCACAAGCAGGGCGAATTTGACTGGACCCGCTTTCGTGGCAAGCTGAACGAAGAATTGGACCGCCTTGAAGGCGTGTATCGAAAAATGTTGAAGGGGTCCGGTGTGGACACCTTTGATGCGCGCGCGACGCTAAAGGATGCGCATACTGTGGCGCTATCCACGGGTGAGACAAAAACCGCGAAACATATCCTGATCGCCACGGGTGGCCATCCGGTGCGCCCTGATATGCCCAACGCTGATCTCGGTATCGTGTCAGATGATATTTTCCATTTGAATGAACTGCCAAAGACGATGTTGATCGTTGGTGGCGGGTATATCGCCAGTGAATTTGCCTGCATCATGAATGGCTTGGGTGTGAAGGTAACGCAGTATTATCGCGGCGCGCAAATCTTGCGTGGCTTTGATGATGAAGCGCGTGGGCTGGTCGCGGAAGAGATGATTCAGAACGGTGTCGATCTGCATCTAGGTACAAACATCCTCGAAATGGGGCGTGCCGATGGGGCTGATAGTGGACCCATTCGGGTTAAATCGACAACGGGCCACGAGAACGATTTTGACGTGGTGATGTTTGCAACAGGGCGCGACCCGTCCAGCCGGAACATGGGGTTGGAAGACATCGGTGTGAGCATCGGGCGTCGCGGTGAGATTGAGGTTAACGAATATAGCCAGACGGGGGTGCCGTCGATCTATGCGATTGGTGATGTAACCAACCGGGTGAATTTGACGCCTGTGGCGATCCGCGAAGGCATGGCCTTTGTGCAGACCGTGTTCGCGGGCAACCCAACGCCTGTGGATCATGAATTGATTGCTTCTGCGATCTTTACCCAGCCCGAAATGGGCACCGTGGGAATGAGCGAAGAGCAAGCACGCGACCAAGAAGAGGTCGAAATTTATTGCACCTCGTTCCGCCCAATGCAGACGGCATTTGCTGGTAAGCCGAACCGCGTGTTGATGAAATTGGTTGTATCCAAGAAAGACCGTACCGTTTTGGGTTGCCATATCGTCGCACCTCATGCAGGTGAATTGATCCAGCTTGCGGGTATTGCGGTTAAGGCAAAACTCACCAAAGAACAGTTTGATGCGACCTGCGCGGTCCACCCAACAATGTCCGAGGAACTGGTTACGATGCGCAATCCGATGCGCAGCGCTTGATTTTCGCGCGACAACGCACAAGTTTGAGACAAGAACGAGAATTAGCCGCGATGCGCGGCAGATGAGGGGAAAAACAACAGATGGCTGGTAACACAGGCGGCCCTTGGGGCGGTGGCGGAAATAAAGGTGGCGGTGATGATGACCGCCCTGGTGGCCAAAACGGTGGCAACCGTGGAAACAACGGCGGCGGGCGTGGCCCGGGCGACGACAAACCGCAAATTCCCGAGATCGACGAACTGGTCAAAAAAGGTCAAGAACAACTGCGCGTTCTGATGGGTGGCGGCGGACGTGACCGGACCAATGGAACAGGCGGCGGTGGCAATCGTGGCGCTGGTGGCCCGATGATCACACGCGGTACAGTTGGAATTGGCCTACTGGCGGCAACGGCGCTTTGGATGTTCTCCAGCTTTTACACTGTGCGCCCTGAACAACAGTCAATTGAACTGTTCTTGGGTAAGTTTACCGAGATTGGCACAGAAGGTTTGAACTTTGCCCCTTGGCCAGTCGTCACGGCAGAAGTGTTTGACGTAACCACCAACCGCACCGAGAATTTGGGTGTGCGAAGTGGTAATTCAGACAACGAAGGCCTGATGTTGACCACGGATGAAAACATCGTGGACATCGATTTTCAGGTGGTTTGGAACATTAAAAACGCCAAAGACTTTAAATTCTCACTACGTGATCCAGAAGCGGCAGTTGGTGCCATTTCGGAATCAGCGATGCGCGAAGTGATTGCGCAGTCTGAACTCGCACCGATCCTAAACCGGGATCGTGGCGTTGTTGCGGACCGGGTCAAGGAATTGATCCAAACCACATTGGACAACCGTCAAACAGGCATCAACGTGTTGCGTGTCAACGTGAACAAAGTTGATCCACCACAGCAAACGGTGCAGGTCACCAACGGGTCTGGTCAGACGTCCGCGCAATCAGTTGTTGATGCGTTCCGTGATGTTCAGGCGGCTGAACAAGAACGCGACCGTGTGGAACGTCAAGCGGATGCCTATGCAAACCGTAAAACCGCTGAGGCACGCGGTGCCTCAGCACAATTGCTGGAAGCTGCTGAAGGGTATCGCGCCCGTGTTGTGAACGACGCGGTTGGTGAAGCAAGCCGGTTTGAGGCGGTTTTGACTGAATATCAGGCAGCCCCTGATGTAACGCGCAAGCGCCTGTATATCGAAACCATGGAAAAAGTACTGGGTGACGTGGACAAGATCATTCTTGAAAACAACACAGGTGGCGCAGGTGGACAGGGTGTCGTGCCATATCTGCCGCTGAATGAACTACGTCGCAACTCTGGAGGGTCAAACTAATGCGTAAGACTGGATTTTTGATCCCGATTATTGTGATTGCCCTTGTGGCAGTTTTGTCTTCCATCTTTGTCGTGGACGAGCGTGAAAAGGCGCTTGTGCTGCGTTTTGGCCAGATCAAACAAGTACGTGTCGAACCGGGTATCGGCTTTAAGGTGCCGATGCTGGACGAGATCGTGCGCTTTGAAGACCGTATTTTAACATTGCAAACACCAGTGTTCGAAGTCACGCCAGCCGATGACCGTCGCTTGGAGATTGATGCGTTTGTGATGTATCGGATCGACGACATCGTTCAGTATCGTCAAGCGATTGGTGCAGGTGGTGAACGTCAGGCCGAAAGCGATCTCAGCGGTATCATGGAATCGCAGTTGCGTGCGGTTTTGGGCTCGCAGGGTGTGACATCAAACACTATTCTGTCGCCTGAACGTTCTGCGCTTATGGATCAAATCCGTGAACGTGCAGATGTGCGTGCAACTGTGTTGGGCCTGCGGGTTGTCGATGTGCGTCTGCGCCAGACAAACTTGCCGGAACAGAACTTTGATGCGACGTTGAAACGTATGATTGCGGAACGTGATCGTGAAGCTACGGATGAACGTGCGCGTGGTCAAGAAGCGGCCCAGCGTGTGACGGCTTTGGCGGATCGTACCTACGAAGAAATCCTGTCTGAAGCCCGTCGTGATGCACGCATCATCGAAGGTGAAGCAGACGCTGAGCGGAACAAAATCTTTGCGCAGGCTTATGGGAAAGATCAAGAATTCTTTGAGTTCTATCGTTCTTTGACGGCCTATGAACAAGCGTTGAAGGGCGAAAACTCAACCATGGTTTTGTCACCGGACAGCGAGTTTTTTAACTATCTGCGCTCTGATCAGGGCAGCCGCTCTGACGAAGGCGAACGCAATTGACATTGATCATCCTAGCCTTTGGCTTGGTGTTGATTTTGGAGGGGCTGGTGTATGCACTGGCCCCTTCGCTTTTGGAGCGGATGCTTGAGATGCTCAGTGCCATGCCCGAAGCAGCGGTGCGTCAGATTGGGGCCTTGGTTGTTGTCGTTGGGGTGATTTTGGTTTGGGTTGCGTTTCAAATTGGGGTTTGATCGAAAGGGGCGGTGTTACCGCAAGCTATTTTATGTTGTGAATGAGGGGGTGGTTCCTCAAACGCACCAGAGTTTATTTAGCTAGATGAATGGCGTTTATTGGATTTGATGCAGTATCACACGGTGTTCAGTTGAAAAGACTGTGATTAGACGTATGTTTCATGTTGCGGCGCGGTGGGGCAGGATGCACTCTGTCGTTAAATGGTTTCGGGTCAGATGGCCCCAATGATATCCAGCAGGAGAATACCAATGCAGGCAAAGGCGCAAGCACAGGCCCAAGCGTTCCATGAAATCCCCGTTTTCAAAGCGTTGTTACTTAGTCTTTTTACGGTGGCATTTATTGCTATTCAGACGGTTATGGCATTTGCCAAACCCGAAAGCCTTGCCCCGTTGGCCGAACAGATCAGCCCGTCTGTGGTGAACATTACGACCTCAACGGTTGTTGAAGGGCGCACAGGACCGCAAGGTATCGTGCCCGAAGGGTCGCCTTTCGAAGATTTCTTTCGCGAATTTCAAGATCGGAACAATGACGGCGAAGGGCCACGCCCACGCCGTTCATCCGCGCTTGGGTCCGGTTTTGTGATTTCTGAGGACGGTTTTGTTGTCACCAACAATCACGTGATTGAGGGCGCTGACGAGATCACAATCGAATTTTTCTCAGGTCAGGAACTGGTTGCCAAGGTGATTGGGACAGATCCAAAGACAGACATTGCTTTGCTCAAGGTCGAAGCCACAAAGCCGCTGCCGTTCGTGAAATTCGGTGATAGCAACGCTGCCCGTGTTGGTGATTGGGTTATCGCGATGGGCAATCCATTGGGACAAGGGTTTTCGGTTTCTGCTGGTATCGTATCAGCGCGCAACCGGGCGTTGTCAGGAACATATGACGATTACATCCAGACTGATGCAGCGATTAACCGGGGCAACTCTGGTGGGCCGTTGTTCAACATGGATGGTGATGTGATTGGCGTGAATACCGCGATCCTGTCGCCCAATGGTGGGTCAATCGGTATCGGATTCTCCATGGCGTCCAACGTGGTGACACGTGTGGTGGATCAATTGCAGGAATTTGGTGAAACCCGCCGTGGGTGGTTGGGTGTGCGCATTCAGGACGTGACCGACGATGTGGCTGACGCCATGGGTCTGGCCAAGGCAAATGGTGCGCTGATCACCGACGTGCCAGAAGGACCAGCCAAGGAAGCGGGTCTGCTGACAGGCGATGTGATTGTGTCATTTGATGGTGTTGATGTGGCAGATACGCGCGGGTTGGTCCGTCAGGTTGGGAACAGTCCTGTGGGTGCAGCTGTGCGCGTGACAGTTTTGCGCGAGGGTAAAAGCCAGACGATCAAGGTTGTCCTAGGGCGTCGTGAAGATGCGGATGAGAACGCCACTTCATCATCGGATGGTGAAGACACACCAAATGAAGAACCCAAGACCAAATCGCTTTTGGGTCTGACGCTGACACCTTTGACAGATGAGCTGCGCGAGGAATTGGGTGCGGACGCGAATATGGTTGGCCTTGCGGTCACTGAAGTTGATGAAGCAGCGGAAGCCTATGAAAAAGGGTTGCGTGCTGGTGACATCATTACAGAAGCTGGTCAGCAAAAGGTGACAAGCATTGATGATCTTGAAGGTCGCGTTGAAGCCGCAAAAGACGCAGGGCGTAAGTCACTGTTGTTGTTGGTGCGCCGTGCCGGTGATCCCCGCTTTGTTGCACTGACGCTGAAGTAACGACAGCTTTACATCTTGAACAGAAAAGGCATCCCACTGGGGTGCCTTTTTAGTCTGTACACAGAGTGGATAGGCCTAGGTTTTGTTCACAGAACTGTTCGTATTGTAGGATGATAGCTTCACCTGAAATACTGATAACCCCAAGGTTTGGCGCTTCTTTGCCGGGTTCAAAGCTGTTCCAGTCCCACTCAGGTCGTGGGGCAGGGGTTTGAAACAAAATGGACCGCATAGTGGAAAAGGGGACGCCCCGCATCGTGCCTGTGATTGCTCGATGAACATGGCCGATGAATATATATTTCACGCATGGGTATTCTGCGATTAAATCAAGGAATGCGTCACCGTCTTGCATCCTGTCGCGATCCTGCATCGGCAGGCCAAGTGGCATCGGTGGGTGATGCATAAAAAGATAAACGGGAATATCCCCGGCATTGTCCAAAACTTCGCGCAGCCATGAGCTGCGTTTGGTGCAAAACTCGCCTGCATCAGACCCCTTTTTTTGTGTGTCCAGACAGACGATCAACCCGTTTGGTGTTTGGATCGAATATTGGATAAAATCCGCCATGCAGGTTGCGGGCAGGGGTAGATGCGCGCGCAACAAGGCGCGGTCGTCATGATTGCCCGCCATGGGCAAAAACGGAATCGCAAGCTTGTCTAGATGATCGCGCAGAGCTTGATAGTCTGGTGCATTGCCGTGGTTTACCATGTCGCCTGAAATCACACAGAAACTGGCGTCACCATGATGCTGATTGATATGATCTATGGCCGCGTTCAGGCGCACGCGTGGATCATAACCCAAGACCTCACCTTGATGAACGAAATGTGGGTCGGACATCCAAACGGCTTTTAACATCTAGGACTCCTGATCTATCGACATAACGTATGAAACTGCGAACGGGCTATTCGCTTGGGGTGCGTTCAACCGCGATCAAGCCCAGCTTTCTGGCCGTGGCGAGTGATAAAACACCGCTGTCGGGGCCATCAAGGCGCTGGAATGCCTGTACCGCGGCGCGGGTTCCCGCATCCATCTTGCCGTTGATTTGACCGATGTAATAACCGCGTACGGACAAGGCGCGTTGCAGAGATGAATTGAATTCTGCACTCAATGCCTCGGGGCAAGGGGTTTCAAACCAATTATCAACACGCTGACTCACGATTTGTTGGCGCGCTTCGGTGCGATAGACTGGTGGTGCCCCAATTGTACCATCTGAGTTTACCTGTGCGGGCTTCACCTGCACCTGATTGGTCACGGTTTCGATCACCGCTGGGCTGACCGTGCGGCCCCAACAGGTGCCGGGCGACGCACCCGGCGGGCCGTCACGCGTGGCTTCAACGACGCCGGGTTCAGGTTTTTCACCACCACCCAAGGTGGCCGGATCACATCCGGCGAGTCCAATACACAGAACCATTATCAATGGGACGCGATATGCGTTGTTCACTCGTTCACCCTCACTCATGGACCAATGATCTTTTGGGTCTTTTCTTGGGTCGAACTCTATCCAATTTATCCGTCGCTGCCTAGCGACTTGCGCGTGATGCGTGATTTGTCGCTTCAACCTGTGGGTATGGGCGCAAAAGGGGGTGGCACTGCTGCGGGAGGG
>CALKXT010000013.1 GCA_938003685.1 uncultured Sulfitobacter sp.
GACACGCGAAACCCGCCTGCGTTCATCATGTCATCATTGCGACCCAGATATGTGACCTGACCCGCAGCATCCATTACGCCCTGATCGCCCGTCATAAACCACTCACCTTGATAACGTGCGGCGCTCATTTCAGGCGCGCCGAGATACCCAAGCATCAACCCCGGATCATCCCGGTGAATGGCAATGGTGCCTGGCGTATCGACGGACACAGGTCCGTCTTTACCCACAATCGCTACTTGACGCCCCGGTTGTGGGCACCCCAATGCCTTGTCCGTCGCGGGATGTGCAGGGCAGCCCGAAATAAATGTGGAACATTCAGACATGCCAAAGGCTTCATAGACACTGCTGCCAGTAGCATCATCCCAAGTGGATTTTACCGCCACAGACAGCTTTTCACCTGCGCTTAACCCATGGCGCAGATCGGGTAGGTCTAGCGTTTTGTGCTGCTTGAGCATCTGGCGGTAGACCCCCGGTGCAGCAGCAAAAATGGTGGCCTTATGATCGGCTAACATTCTGACCATGTCATCCGGTGGCGTACCGGGGGCCGGAATCAACGCCGTTGCCCCCATTGTCCAAGGGTCCATCAAACCAGTGCCAAGCGTATAGGTCCAATTGAACGCCCCCGCATGTAAAACGCGGTCATTTTCACGTAACCCATACCATCCTTCAAACATCATCTGCCGCGCCCAGATCGCGCGGTGGGCGTGCATCACAGCAGAGGGCACGCCAGAGGTCCCAGAGGTATAGATGATATAGCCCAGCCTGTTTGCATCCCCCATATGCCACGCTGCAGGTGGCAATTTCCACATGGCGCGCAACTCGTTTAACGTAAGGGTCGTGGCAAAGGGCGGGCAGGCCACTTCTGGGTCATGCAAAACGGCGCGCGGTTTAAGCGTGATGATCATTTTGGCGACGTCATCTGCTGTCAGTGCGGCAGATGTTGGAACAGGCACCATACCTGCTGCCAAGGCACCAAGATAACAAAGCGGAAAGTCTGGCGTGTTTCCAAGGCGCATCAAGAGGATATCGCCAGTCTTGAAGCCAGCTTGGAGCAATCCCGTCGCAATCCCACGCACGGCCGCCTCAATCTCACCAAACGTCCAATCTTCGCGACCTTGTGAGGACAGGACTGACAAGGCCGTTTTCTCGCGCAACAGGTCTGCTTTGGCCAAGACATGTGCGGCCATATTGAACGGGGTCGGGCAGGGTATATAGGCGGGGGGTATTGCATCAATCGACATGGACCTGCGCTATCCCAGCGCCACGCGCGTTGCAAGGTTGTCCCGGCCCCGGTATAGGCCAATCCATGAGTGTTGAGAGCCCCAAGAGCCTAGTCGAAATCGCCCGCATGTCAGGTGAAACGGAAACCTTGCCCCCAGTCAATTTGGGCGAACGTGTGCGCGCTTTGCGCACCGCACATGGGTGGACGTTAGAACAGGCGGCCAAACAGGCGGGCCTTGCGCGATCAACACTGTCAAAGATCGAAAACGGCCAGATGTCACCAACCTATGATGCGCTAAAAAAGCTGGCCGTTGGGTTGGAAATCTCAATCCCACAGTTGTTTACGCCTCCAGCCGCTGATCAGGTGACGGGTCGCATGGCAATCACCAAATCAGGCGAAGGTGCCGCAAAGGCAACCAGCACATACGAACATCAATTGCTGGCTGATACGCTGCGCAAAAAACAAATGCTGCCTTATAGTGCCCGCGTGCGGGCCCGTAAAATGGAAGAGTTTGACGGCTGGGTACGCCATGACGGCGAAGAATTCCTATATGTGCTGACCGGGGTGATCCGCCTTTATACTGAATTTTACGAACCGGTCGACATGCGCCGAGGTGACAGCGCCTATTATGACGCGACCATGGGTCACAATGTCATTTCACTGAGCGACGAGGATGCAACGATCCTTTGGGTCACATCCCTGACCTGATCATCCGTCCTCAAGCAATGCCTTCAAAGCAAAATGGCTGATCACCACTGCAATCACCTGCATGATGATGAACATCGGAATATGCGCAGGGTTGATGCCTGCAAAGGTATCTGAAAACCCACGCGCAATGGTCACAGCTGGATTGGCGAAACTGGTGGATGACGTGAACCAATAGGCCCCGGTGATATAAAGCGCGACCAATGTCGGCACCGCCTCTGCGCGTGCTTTCAGCCCACCAAAGATCACGAACAGCAATCCGAACGTGGCGATCATTTCAGAAAACCACTGCGCGCCACCTGTGCGGTGCAGGGTCATCGACCATTGCAACACGGGCAAATCAAACATCAGATGCGTGACCCACACGCCGACGATACCACCGATGATCTGTGCCGCGACATAGCCCGGGACATCGCGCCACGGCAGTCGCCCGCGCAATGCAAAGGCCAAAGAGACGGCAGGATTGAAATGCGCCCCAGAAATAGGGTTCAACACAGTGATGATCACATACAGCATGCATCCGGTGGCGATTGCATTGGCCAGCAGCGTAATCGCGGCGTTGCCTTGCGCCAGTGACACCCCCATGACACCCGACCCAATAATCGAGATCAGCAATAGCGCTGTGCCCAATGCCTCAGCTACAAGGCGGCGGGTCATTGAACAGCACCGCATGTTGTCAGATGTGCTTGAAGGGTCGCAGGTGTCATCGTCTCAATCGGGGCTGCCAGAAATGCCTCTGTACGACGCAACAGGATATCAAAAGCCACAGCAAATGCAGTTTCTGCGTCTTCTGGCGTCGCCGCAGCCGGATCTTCAACACCCCAATGCACGCGCAGCGGCGTGCCAGGCCACATTGGGCAGGTTTCAGCAGCGGCAGACCCACATACGGTGATCACAATGTCCATTATCGGCGCACCCTCTGCACCAAATTCATCCCAACTTTTGGACCGAAAGCCACCCGTTTCGTGGCCCTTTTTCTTGAGCAATGCAATCGCGTGGGGGTTCACTTGGCCCGCTGGCTGACTGCCCGCAGAAAATGAATTCACACGGCGATCACTTAGATGGGTCAACAGGGATTCCAACAGGATGGAGCGGGCAGAATTGCCCGTACACAAGACAAGGATATTCATCAGGGTTTTGGCCTTTTAACATAAGCAGTCAGGCACATGACCTAACTGCAACCAGTAACGGTTTTATGACACTTAGTCTTTTGGTTCCCACCACCAGACCTCGGGCATGAAATTTGGACCATCTCCGTAGATCGGCAGGGTGTCGGGGTATTTCATTTGGGCATCATGTGCGATCAGCCCCTCATTATATTGCCAAAACGGGATCACATAGCGCCCAGCAGTTAAGATACGGTCCAGCGCGCGGGTGGCAGCGGTGAAATCATCTGCATCACGCGCCGACAACATCGTGTCGATCATCGCGTCAATGGCGGGTGATTTAACGCCCATCAGATTGCGCGATCCGGGTTGATCTGCGGCCTCTGACCCCCAATAGAATTTCTGTTCGTTACCGGGGCTCAGCGACAGCGCGCGGCGGAACGTCGTCATCTCAAAATCGAACTCGTTGGTGCGGGCCACAAACTGCGCATCATCGACTGTTTCAATTTCTGCCGCGATGCCAAGGCGCTTCAAGGCTTGCAGATACAATTCAGCAATTGCCAAATCCTGACTGCTGCCTTTATCCATCAAAATTTTAAACGACAGTGCCGTACCATCAGCGGCGCGCATGGTGCCATCTTTGGCCGAATATCCTGCGGCCTCAAGCTGTTTCAGTGCCGCGCGAATTCCGGCACGGTTGCGCGCTGATCCATCGGCAACGGGCAGGGCATAGCCGTCAATTGTGCCGGGCAGCAGATTATCTGCGAAGGGCAGTAAGAACCCAGCGACCTTTTCAGGGGCTGCACCGGGTTGCATCGCCAGAACTGAGTTTGAATAATACGACGAGATACGTGGCAACGCGCCACCTGTCAGCGTTTCGTTGATGAACTCAAAATTAAACGCCGAAATCATCGCATCGCGTACACGCCAATCATCAAAGGGTGGTTTGCGGGTGTTCATCACAAAACCAGTCATGCCCGATGGTTTTTGATGCGGAAATGCCGATTTCACCACATCACCGCGATCAATTGCGGGGAATGTGTATTGGCTGGCCCATGTTTCGGCGTTGAATTCACGCACCGCCGATATTTCACCTGCCTTAAACGCTTCAAACAACACCGAGGCATCACCGTAAAAGTCGATGGTGATCTCATCAAAGTTGCTGGTGCCTTTGGTAAACGGCACATCCGCGCCCCAGTATTCGGGGTTACGGGTCAATGTGACCTGACGGCCAGCTTGATAATTGCTGACAATATAGGGGCCAGAGCCTAGCGGCACATCAGCCAAGGGCGCATTGGCGAAATCCTTGCCCTCCCACTGCGCCTTTGACAGGATCGGCCGCATCCCCGCCAACAGCGCCAATTCGCGGTTTTCGGTGTTGAAGGTAAACTTCACACTGCGCGGCCCGGTTTGTTCTATTGTCTCGATCTGCTTGCGCAAACCGTGATAGCGCGGGTGCCCCACCGTCCCAAGCGTATCATAAGAGAAAATCACATCCTCAACCGTCAGAGGTGATCCATCAGAGAATCGGGTGCCCTCGCGCAGGGTAAATTCGACCCAAGAACGGTCCTCGGATGTCTCAATCGATTCGGCCAACAGCCCATAAAGCGCAAAAGGTTCGTCCCAAGACCGCCCCATCAAGGTCTCATGTGTAAAGAAACGCAGCTGCCATGGCACGGTGCCTTTGCGCACATACGGATTGAGGCTGTCAAAGCCGCCGGTGTTGCCAAGCGTGATCTTGCCACCTTTGGGAGCATCCGCGTTTACATATGGCAAAGACACAAAATCAGGTGGTAGGGCAGGGTCACCATACATAGATATCCCATGCTGGGGTTCAGCTGCCACAAAACCACCCCAAAGAATCCCCCCCAGAATCAGTGAAGAAACACCTGCAACGCCCCGCATCTTTTGGAAAATATCTTTTGCCATTTTCGCAACAATCCCGCTCTAGCCTTGTTTTATTGGACCAATCCTTAACGAGGGATTCCGGTGACATCAAACTTTTAACTTGGCGTGCGGCGTCACAACGCTTATAAAGGTCTTACTGCTCGATAGGTTTCTTGCCTGTATGAAACCTGCCTCAATAACTTAACGCCAGCTTCGTGCTGGCGTTTTTTTTTGGCCATTTGTTAACCACGATCATCAAGAACCACGCGATTGTGCGTTTCCTTTGCTGCTGGCGCACGCCATGATGCACATGCAGCATTCAGAGCGGAGAATAAACATGGCCTTTACCATCGACCTTAGCGGCAAAACTGCCGTCATCACCGGATCAAACTCTGGCATTGGCCTTGGTATCGCATGGGAATTGGCGCGCGCGGGGGCGGATATTGTACTGAACTCGTTCACCGATGATGCCGAAGACCACGCCTTGGCCAAAGAGATCGCCGATGAGACCGGTGTCAAAGCACGCTACATTCAGGCGGACATGTCAAAAGGTGACCAATGTCGTCGTTTGATTACGGACGCGGGCGTTTGCGATATCTTGGTAAATAACGCAGGCATCCAACATGTGGCACCGATCCCGGAATTCCCGGTTGAGAAATGGGATGCGATCATTGCCATCAATATGTCGTCGGCTTTTCACACCACCGCAATTGCCTTGCCAATGATGCGCAAAGCGGGATGGGGCCGGGTGATCAACATCGCATCTGCCCACGGTCTAACCGCATCCCCGTTCAAAGCGGCCTATATCGCGGCCAAACACGGCGTTGTGGGGCTGACCAAGACCACAGCCTTGGAAACCGCCAAAGAAGACATCACCTGCAATGCCATCTGTCCGGGCTATGTGCTGACCCCGATTGTGGAAAAGCAAATCCCAGACACGATGAAAGAATACAACATGACCCGCGAAGAGGTCATTGAGAACGTGATGTTGACACGACAGCCCAGCAAAGAATTCGCCACCACTGAACAGATGGGCGGCACGGCGACGTTCTTGTGTTCCTCAGCGGCGGCCCAAATCACCGGCACAACGATCAGTGTCGATGGCGGCTGGACGGCGCTATAACGTGGCAAAGAAACGCATCAATCTGGCTCTTCAAGGTGGCGGGGCCCATGGTGCCTTTACCTGGGGTGTGCTGGATCGCTTACTGCAAGAAGACGATATCGAGATTTGCGGTATCTCTGGTACCTCTGCGGGCGCACTGAATGGTGCGGCCCTCAAGGCGGGGATGATTACGGGCGGCAAAGAAGGTGCGCGTGAAAACCTCGCGTGGCTTTGGGAACAGGTGTCAGGCGTCAGTGATCTGAGCATGACCCAGTGGATGGCACCGTTTGGTGTTGGTGCGCTTAGTCAGATGATGGAATATTCTCTGCCACATATGATGACGAGTGCGGTTTCCAGCATGACATCGCCCTATGCCTATGGTCCGCTCTATCGCAATCCGCTGACCGATATCGTGGCCAAGTTTGATTATGACAAGGTGTGCAACTCTGTTGCGCCGCACCTGTTCATCTGCGCCACACGGGTGCGTAACGGCAAGATTAAGGTTTTTGCGGGGGATGAAATTGGCCCAGATGCGCTGATGGCCTCGGCCTGTTTACCCACTGTCTTTAAGGCTATTGAAATTGACGATCCCAGCACCGGGCGGCGCGAGGCGTTTTGGGATGGCGGATACACGGGCAACCCCGCGTTGTTCCCGTTTTTCAACGATGATCTGCCAGATGATATTGTGATCGTGAACATCAATCCGCTTGAACGCGACGGTATTCCAACGACACCCCAGCAAATTCAGAACCGCATCAACGAGATCAGCTTTAACTCAAGCCTGCTGCGTGAACTGCGCGCGATCGAGTTTGTGCAACGTCTGCTTGATGACGGGACCATCCCAAAAGGCGCCATGAAACGGGTCAACATTCACATGATTGCGGATGATGCTCTGATGGGACAATTATCCGTTGCGACCAAGATGACGCCAAACCCTGCTGTGATCGCAAGTTTGAAAGAAGCCGGATATAACGCCGCAGATACGTTTTTGGCAGATCATGCAAAAGATATCGGCAAGCGTAGCAGCGTTGATTTACCGGAAATGTTTAGCTGACAGGCTCTTTGGCCTGTTTTTCTTCTTTCGCTTCAACTTTGTCTATCAGTTCCAATAAATCTGGTTGATCATTGCTGTTGGTCACCGCGTTTGGATAAACAAGGCCGGCCGAAATCACCAGCTTGGCTGAATCTTCGACGCTCATGTCTAACTCAACCACATCTTTTCGTGGCACAAACAACAAAAACCCTGAGGTCGGGTTTGGGGTTGTTGGCAAAAATATGGACACCATTTCACCGGATGGATCAGACTTGGCCGCGACCTCACCCTTGGCGGTGGTTGAGATAAACCCAAGCGCCCAAATACCGCGGCGGGGGTATTCGATCAGGCAGGCCTTTTCAAAGCTTCGGTCCGATTGGGCAAAAATCGTTTCTGAAATCTGCTTGATCCCAGAATAGATCGTGCGCACCACTGGGGTGCGTTCAACAATGCTTTCCCCAAACTTGATGAACGAACGACCCAGCAAACCCTTGGCCATCATTCCAACGGCGATCGTAAAGATCAAGAAGATCACGACACCCAAACCGCGCACGTTGATTTGCATAGACGGGTCAAGGCCAAAGAAATCCTGGATCATCCGGTCCGGGTGATAGGCCTGTGGCACCCATGGCAACACCCAGCCGTCAATCCAGCCGATAACACCCCAGATCAGCCAGATCGTCAGGCCAACAGGGGCAATCACCACAAGCCCGGTCAGGAATGTGGCGCGCAACCGCGCAATCATACTGCGCTTTGGCGGCGTGGTCGTTTCAGGATCAAAGGGCGTATTCATCGGGTGTGCGGTGTCCGTGTTCAAATCGAGATATAGCTAGGTGTTTTGTTAACCCTCTACAATGGTTTCGCGGATTTTCGGACGCCCCAGCACTGTATTAAGCTTTGGATACACTCAAATGTGCTGCAATCTGTGACGCAAGGCGTGCATTGTTGCGCACCAATGCGATATTTGCAGTCAGGGAGCGCCCCTCTGTCAGCTCGAATATCCGTTGCAACAAATAGGGTGTGACGGCCTTGCCACTGATCCCATGGGCGGCGGCGTCCGCTTGGGCTTTTGCAATTACCGGTGCCAGATCGCTGGCTGCAATTTCATCAACTTGTGGGATTGGATTGGCCACCAATTGCCCACCGGGGAGGCCCATTGCGGCGCGAGTCTGATGAGCGCGGGCAATATCGGCAGGATTATCCATACGTAGTGGCGATTTCAGTGGTGATGTCGCGCTCCAAAACGCGGGAAAGCTGTCTTGACCAACGGTGATGACTGGCACACCTTGAGTTTCCAGCACTTCCAACGTCTTTGCCACATCCAAAATCGCCTTGGCCCCGGCGGCAACCACAGTGACCGGGGTTTGCCCCAATTCCATCAGGTCCGCAGAAATGTCAAAGCTGTCTTCGGCACCTTTGTGAACACCGCCAATGCCCCCCGTCGCAAACACTGAAATACCCGCCAGATGCGCTGCAATCATCGTTGCCGCAACAGTGGTCGCCCCGGTTTTGCCCGCCGCGATACACACAGCCATATCCGCGCGGCTGAGCTTTGCCACACCTTTTGCTTGGGCCAATGCGCTAAGTTGATCTGCATCCAGTCCGATATGAAGCGTGCCATCAATCACCGCGATGGTGGCGGGTGTCGCCCCGGCGTCGCGCACATCTGCTTCTACCTGCTGGGCCACTTCCAAATTCTGCGGATAGGGCATGCCATGAGTGATAATGGTGCTTTCTAGCGCCACGATCGGGGTACCATCTTTGCGGGCCTGTGCCACTTCGGCGCTGAAAGTCAGGGGTAGGTTGGTCATATCTTGGTCTCTCCAGAAACGTAAAGGGCAGCAGCTTGTAAGGCATCATGCAAGGCATCTGACGCGCTGCGATTGTTAAATTCAGCAGCAATATGAGCCGCCATAAAGGTATCACCAGCACCGGTGACGCGGGCCACATGTACCGGGGGTGGGCTTTGGGTGGTGACGATGTCGCCATGGGCCACAGTTGCAGGGTTTCCGCCATCGGTAACAACCGCGCGCGCAGCCCCTCGGGCCAATAACCCAGCAGCAGCAGTGGCAGAAGTGTCAAAAACGGTCTCGCATAGTAATCCCGCTTCTTCGAGGTTCACATACAGCGTCCCACGTCCCGCTTGAACAAAGGGATTTAGACGCAATGCTTTGCCCGGCGATGCGGGGGCCACACGTAAATCGGCCTGCGCCATCAACGGACTGCGGGCGATCTGGCTCAACAAATCTACAGTGAGGTTGCCATCCAGTGCGATTGCCCCTGTGTAGGGCGCGGGCAGTAATCCATCCGACAGAGGTCGCAAAATTTTATCGCCAGCCGCTTCTAGAGAATGAGCGTCGGCAATCGCCGCGATCAATCCATTTGATCCCTCAACGGCCATGTAGCGATCAGTAGGCAGATCATCAGAGCGGTACACATAATCGGTAATCAAACCACGTACTTCACAGGCACGCATTAACTCGTCGCCTTCAGCGTCACGTCCCACGGCACTTAACAACGCAGGCTTGAGGCCAAACCGCGCCAGTGCCATGCCGATATTTAATGCAACACCGCCGGGAAGGCGTGTAATACGCCCCGGCATATCCGAACCTTGGCGCATCGCGGATTCCGAACGGCCAATCACGTCCCAAAGAACGGAGCCGATGCAAAGGATGTCTGGTATTTTACTCATATGCCGGATTTAGCCGCCCCTGAGGGTATCATGCAAGCAGGCTTATTGTGGTACAGCAAAAGTTAATGCAGCCCAGAGCGTTTCCCAAACCGGAGCGCCAGGTTCTTGGCTGGTCGGGGCAGGACGCAGCACCACTGCGTCAAACAGGTAAGCGTGGTTCGCCAACACAGGAATTGTCGCGTTACCCTCGCTGTCCGTGCGGTACAATGTGATCTTAACCGTGTCATCAGGGGCGCGCTCAAACACTTCAACCTGTGCATCGCGGCGTGGTTCCCCTTGATAAGTCAGCGCCACAGACATTTTCCCATCAAAACCCTCTGCATACGGGTTGGACAGTGCCACAAATTCAGTCTGCAAACCCAGTGCGGCATCGCTGCCTTCGCCAGTGCCGACGCCAATCAGTGATTTAACATGGCGACTGTAGCTTTCTTTGAAGTTCTCCTGTGGCCAGCCGTTGGCGATATGTTCAGCTGCTGCATTTTGGAAATCCTTATGTTCGGTAAATTTTATGAACTTTGGCCATTCGCGATAGGTGATTTTCGATTGCGTGGTTTCGTAGGCCAAAACCAATAGACCGTCTTTGTTCAACGCCTCCAACTGTACGGCAGGTGAATCACCCGAACGCGCAATGATTGGCGTGACCTTACCCTTAAACATCTGATCAAAACGCACACTGCTGCGGTCAAAATAGGAAAGTGTAATTCCCGCGAACTCTTGGCCATTTTTAAAATGTGCTTGGATTGAATCATCGCGACCCACTTGATACGCATCAGGTTCAATCCAGTATTCATGGGCAACAGCCGGCGCCAGTGGCACAGCGCAGGCAGCGACAAGCAGCAGACGGGACAAAAACATGAGTAAAACTTTCATTAAGGTTGATGCAAAGCTGGCGTTATTAGGGATTTTGTCAAGCATCCTGATGCTATGTAGCGCGATTGTGCAGGCGCATGAAGTGCAGCCAACCATTGGTGATTTGAGTGTAAAAGAGGGTCGCGTTACTCTTGATTTGCGACTGAATGTTGAGGCGTTCTTGGCTGAAATCGATCTTGATGCGGTGGATGACACAAACGACGCTGAAAATGCTGAAGGCTATGATGCGCTGCGTGCCTTGCCCGCAGATGACATTGCGCAACGCGCACCCGATTTACTGTCGCGTTGGAACGCATTGCCACTGGTGTTGGTGGATGGGCAAGCCACGCTATTGAGCGCCGTCGCTTTGGACATTCCCAGCAATGTAAATATCGAATTGCCGCGCGTTTCAACGTGGCGTTTGCAAGGCGATGTGCCGCAAGATGCAAGTAAGATTATTGTGACATGGCCCGATGGTGGTGGCGCGATTGTGCTGCGCCAACAAGGCGTTGACGAACCGTTTACGGGGTATTTAAGCGGCGGCGAGATCAGCCCAGAAATCGACCTTGGTGGCGGTGGCGCGCAAACAACATGGCAAGCTTTCGTTAGCTACATTCCTGTGGGATTTGATCACATTCTGCCCAAGGGGCTGGATCATATCCTATTTGTGTTGGGCTTGTTCTTTTTGTCCACACATCTTCGTCCATTGATCTGGCAGGTATCGGCGTTCACCTTGGCGCATACTGTGACGTTGGCTTTGGGTGCGTCAGGTTGGGTCAGCGTACCCGGCAGCATCGTTGAGCCATTGATCGCAGCCTCGATCACCTATGTCGCGATTGAGAACATCTTTACCTCAGGCCTAAGCCGTTGGCGCCCTTTGGTGATCTTTGGGTTCGGCCTGTTACATGGACTCGGGTTTGCATCTGTCTTGGGTGAATTTGGCCTGCCAGAGGGACAGTTCATTCCGGCCCTTATCGGTTTCAACATTGGCGTGGAACTGGGTCAGTTGGCTGTGATCGCCATCGCGTTCATCTTGGTCGGTTGGGCGATAAAGCGGGTGTGGTATCGCCGCGTCATTGCAGTACCCGCATCCTGCGTGATCGCAGCGGTCGGTGCCTACTGGTTCATCGAACGGGTGTTCTTATAAACGTAAGTTTGGGGTAAGCATGCAGCTTACCCCATTGCTGCGACCAGCGTTTTGAGGGCCGCGGCGGCATCATCTGACTGCCAAATCTCATCACCAATCCCAAAGAAATCGGTATAGGGTGCCAGTGCGCGGATCATATCAACATCCAACGCGCCTTCCGCAACCACAGGCACTTCGATGACTTCGGACCACCATTTAAACAAGTCCTGCTCGGCAAAGCTTCCATCCCCTAGGGCGCTGGCCTGAACTGGGCCAAAGCTTACGTAATCTGCGCCTGCTTCGCCTGCTGCCATGCCGTCGTGACGCGAGGTGTTGCAAAAACTACCAACAATCGCGTCTTCACCCAATTCCTTGCGGGTGTAACGTACTGAGCGTGCCGCATCACTTAGGTGGACACCATCCAGCCCCAAGCGTTCGACCAGCAATAAATGATCCTCGATCACGAGCGCCACATCACGGGCATGGGTAATCTCGCGAAGCGTATCAGCAGCGCGGCTCAAGTGATCTTCGTCCTTGGTTGACAGTGCCAAGCGTACACAGGCCACCGAATGCGCATCAAGGGCTGCGGCCAGTTGCATCGAAAAGCTGCTAAGCTCAATCTCGGGCGGGGTGATCAGATATATCTGTGGCTGCTCAGGCGTGTCCATAGCGTCGGTCCTTTGATTTTCTTAAAACGTCCCTAGCCCAAGGGGCGCAAAAAGAAAACGGCAATCCCACCATAAACGCTAGCGGTTCTTGCGATACGCGCAGGTCGGGCGTAAGACGCTGCCATGACAAAAAGTGACCTAACACCCAACATTCCTGCCTTTGTTCTGGTGCGCCCACAAATGGGTGAAAACATTGGGGCCGCCGCGCGCGCGATGTGGAACTTTGGCCTTGATCATATGCGTCTGGTCGCACCACGAGATGGATGGCCAAACCCTGCGGCTGTGGCGATGGCATCCGGGGCAGGGCGATTGCTGGATAATGCGGTCCTTAGCCCTGATTTGCCCACCGCGCTGGCCGATTGCGATTATGTGTTTGCCACAACGGCGCGGGACCGTGATCTGACGAAACCTGTGTTTTCACCAGAGGCCGCGATGAAAGATGCCGCTGCGCGCATTGCAGCCGGGCAACGGGTGGCGGTGTTGTTTGGGCCAGAACGCGCGGGCCTGGAGAATGATGATATTTCACGCGCCAATGCGATTATTTCAGTGCCTGTAAACCCTGCGTTTGCGTCCCTGAACCTTGCGCAATGTGTGCTGCTCACCGGATACGAATGGATGCGTGCCCAAGGGGATGTGACGCCCCAAGCGGTTGAAATGGCGGGCACAGAATGGGCAAGCAACAGTGAAATCGAACATCTTGGTGTGCATTTTGAGGATCGTTTAAATGATGCTGGGTTCTTTTTCCCCGAACACAAAGCCGCCTCAATGAAACTGAACCTGCGCAACATGTGGTCACGCATGCCGCTGACCCGCGCCGATGTGCAAATGTTCCATGGCATGATGCGGCAAATGGTACGTTGGAAAGAGCGCGACTAGACGTTTTGGGCGTCGTGCCCTACCTATCAAGGGAAGAGCAGATATGAGGCCCGACCATGGTAGAAAAACGCAAGTTATTTGAGGAAGTCAGCACAGCAGAAGCCACACGCCCTGTTGTCGAAACGGGCGTTATTGACCGGGGTCGGGGCGGCGCGCGCGGTGCTATTCGCGTCTGGTTGATAATCCTCTTTGCGCTGGTATTTGTGATGATCGCTGTGGGGGGGGCCACACGTCTGACGGACTCTGGTCTTTCGATCACGGAATGGAAGCCCTTTAGCGGGGCAATGCCGCCCCTCAATGATGCGGATTGGCAATCTGAGTTCGCCAAATACCAAGAGATCGACGAATTTAAAGTTCAAAATTCTTGGATGCAACTGTCTGATTTCAAACGTATCTATTGGTGGGAATGGGGCCATCGCCAGCTTGGTCGTGTGATTGGGCTGGTCTGGGCGATTGGATTTTTCTGGTTCTTGCTGCGCAAACAAATCCCAACCGGATGGACTGGGCGCATGTTGTTGCTGGGCGCACTTGGCGGCGCGCAGGGGGCAATTGGTTGGTGGATGGTCGCATCCGGCGTGACGTCTGGGGTAGGGACCACAGATGTGGCGAGCTATCGATTGGCGACGCATCTGGGGCTTGCCTTTGTCATTCTTGGTTTCATCACATGGTACATTCTGATGATCGGGCGCAGCGAACGTGATCTAATGCAGGCGCGGCGTGCTAAAGAAAACAAACTGTTTGGCCTCTCAACGGGATTGTTGCATTTTACATTCCTGCAAATCTTGATTGGTGCCTTGGTCGCGGGCATCGATGCGGGCCGATATTTCGTTGACTGGCCGTTGATGCAGGGACAGTTTTTCCCACCTGATGCTTTCAGCATCACACCGGGCTGGCGCAATTTTTTTGAAAACCCCGGATTGGTGCAGTTCATTCACCGCATCACAGGCTATCTGCTGCTGGCTTTTGGCATTGTGGTGTGGCTCAAGGGGCGTAAATCTGCGCATGCGCATACACGCTTTGCCTTTAATGCCGTGATGGCCGCCCTTGCGCTTCAAATTGTGCTGGGCATCACCACCGTTCTCTACGCCGCACCCGTTCACATTGCTCTGCCGCATCAGGCATTGGCCGTGGTGCTATGGGTACTCATCCTGCGCGCCCGTTTCCTAAGCGCTTATCCCATCGCCACATCCCTTAGAGGTTAAAAAACATGACTGCATATGATGACTTGATGGCGTTCCAGCGCGAAACCGAAGCGCTTTCTCAAGTGGCGGGGCGTCTTGGCTGGGATCAAGAAACCATGATGCCACGCGGTGCAGCCCCCCAACGCGGCGAAGAAATGGCTGCCATGGAAGGCATATTACACGCACGCCGGGTTGACCCACGCGTGGGTGATTGGCTGGGCGAGATTGATCAAGCAGGATTAGACGATGTAGGCCGTGCAAACCTGCGCCACATTCAGCGCAGCTTTGATCGCGCCAGCAAAGTTCCCGCCCAATTGGCATCACGCATTGCGCGTGTCACCTCAGAAGCACAAGGCATCTGGGCAGAAGCTCGCGCGGCAGATGATTTTGCTGCCTTTGCCCCAACTTTAACCGAAGTAATCGGGTTGAAACGCGAAGAGGGTCAAGCCTTATCCGCTGGTGGGGATGTCTATGACGCGATGCTGGCAGACTATGAGCCGGGCACAACTGGTGCCGAGTTGGAAGCGATGTTTGGCGCTCTGCGCCCTGAATTAAGTGAGCTACGCGCTGCTGTGCGGGCGGCTGAGGCCCCACCAAAGTTGGAAGGCACATTCGACGAAGGTGCCCAGATGAAACTGACGCGCCAGTTGGCCAAGACCTTCGGCTATGACATGAGCATGGGGCGCGTCGACAAGGCCGTGCATCCGTTCTCAAGTGGATCTGGCCGTGATGTGCGGATCACCACACGCACCAATCCAACCGATCCGTTCAATTGCTTTTATTCCACGATCCACGAGGTCGGCCACGCGTGTTATGAACAAGGCATCGACAAAGACTATCTGCTGACGCCGCTCGGCCAAGGCGTGTCCATGGGTGTACACGAAAGCCAAAGCCGGATTTATGAAAATCAACTGGGCCGCAGCCGCGCCTTTACTGGATGGCTGTTTGGTCAGATGAAAGACGCCTTTGGGGACTTTGGCGTGCCGGATAGCGAAACCTTTTACCGCATCGTCAACCGTGTTTCAGACGGGTTCATCCGCACCGAAGCAGACGAATTGCAATACAATCTGCATGTGCTGATGCGCTTTGATTTGGAACGCGCGTTGATCACCCATGATCTGCAAGTTGGTGACCTTGAAGCTGCCTGGAATGACCGCTTTGAAGCTGATTTCGGTTATGCGGTCGACCGCCCATCCAATGGCGTGTTGCAAGACGTGCATTGGTCAGTTGGGTTGATCGGATACTTCCCCACCTACAGCTTGGGCAATGTTTACGCCGGGTGCCTAAACGAGGCATTGCAGACTGCGGTTCCTACGCTGGAAAGTGATCTGACCAAGGGCGATACAAGCCGTGCAACGGGTTGGCTTCGATCCAATGTACAAACCCACGGTGGTCTTTATGAACCCCGTGAAGTGATCGAAAAAGCCACTGGTGCCGCCCCGTCAGAAGGGCCGTTGCTGGCTTATCTCAAGGGGAAATTTTCAGATATTTACTCACTTTGACTCTGTAATTGGCAATATTTCGCTGAGATAAATCCCATTATGAGCATGATATAGTAGGTAAAATGCAGATTTTCAGGTCATTGTGACATGAACCTTCCCCGGTACTGTTAACTGTGCAATGCTAGTTGTCGTTAATATTAAGTACTGGGAGTTGGTCCAACATGAAGACACTTATGGCGATAACGGCAGCCGTAGCATTCAGCGCAGGCGCTGTAGCTGCACAGGAAACCACGCAAACGGGCGTCATTGGTGAATCCGGTAACGCAACCTTTTCCGTTCAGGTTCAAGGCGCGAATGGCAACGTGTATAACTGTCGTCCAGAAATCGAAACCATCGATGGCGTGCGCGCACGTCGTTGTGTCCTTGCGGGCGGTGGCGGCGGCTTGGCCGGTGCAGGCGCGGGTCTGACAGGTGGTGTGGGCGCAGGTCTAGGTGCGCTGGTACTTGTCGCAATTGCAGCTGGATCTGATGGCAGCTCAAGCACAACAACAACTGGTAGCAGCGCAAGCGATATCCGCCTGAAAGAGGACATCACATATGTTGGCATGGCCGCGAATGGTCTGCCGCTCTATAACTTCCGCTACGTCGGTGGTGAGCAGACATACGAAGGTGTGATGGCCCAAGATGTTCTAGGTGTGATGCCCGGTGCGGTATCAACCATGTCAAACGGCTATATGCAGGTTAACTACGGCATGCTTGGTCTTGAAATGCGCGCCGTCGACTGATCGCAGTCGTTTCTAAATCGTTCTAATGAAATGGGCCGCCTCATAATAGAGGCGGCCCATTTTGCATTATGTGTCTGATGTATCTGGTGCAGTGGCGTCGCCTTCACCTTCGTCACCTTGATCTGCGATCCAAGCAACGCTGACGACTTCTTCACCTTTGCCAGTATCAAAGACCTTCACACCGCCCGCGCTGCGCGAACGGAATGAAATCCCCTCAACAGGAACGCGGATCGACTGGCCTTTGGATGTGGCCAACATAATCTGATCATCCAATTCCACAGGGAAGGATGCGACGATCTCACCGCCGCGCATCGCCTTGTCCATCGCTGTAACGCCAAGGCCACCACGACCACGCACAGGGTAATCATGGCTAGAACTCAGCTTGCCCGCTCCTTTAGAGGTGATTGTCAGGATCAGGTTCTCAATCGCGGACATCTCAACATAGCGTTCGTTAGAGAAGTTCGGATCAGCTGGGGCTTCGTCATCATCTGTTTCGGCATCGTCAGCCAGCCCCGCCATGGCACGGCGCATTTTAAGGTAAGCAGTGCGTTCCTCAGATGTCGCATCAAAGTGGCGGATAATCGACATTGAAACCACTTTGTCGCTGCCGTTCAATTTGATGCCACGTACCCCAACAGACGCACGCGAGTTAAACACCCGCACGTCGGTGGCTGGAAAACGGATGGCGCGACCAGAATTGGTGATCAGCATCACGTCATCATCATGGGATGCAATGCGCGCGTTGATCAGCGTTGTATCGGCATGATCATCCTCAAACTTCATCGCGATCTTGCCGTTGCGCATGACATTGGTGAAATCAGACAGCTTGTTGCGACGCACGGTCCCCGCAGAGGTCGCGAACACAACCTGAAGATCGTCCCATTCTTTTTCATCGCGATCCACTGGCATGATTGCCGCAATGCTAACACCTGTTGGGATCGGCAGGATATTCACAATCGCCTTGCCCTTTGACGTACGTCCACCTTGGGGCAGACGCCATGTCTTGAGTTTATAAACCATGCCATCAGTCGTAAAAAACAACAGTTGCGTGTGGGTGTTAGCCACAAAGAGGGTTGTCACCACGTCTTCTTCTTTGGTGGCCATGCCAGACACACCTTTGCCACCGCGACGTTGACTACGGAAATCAACCAGAGGCGTGCGTTTGATATAGCCACCCGATGTGACCGTCACGACCATGTCTTCGCGCGCGATCAGGTCTTCGTCTTCCATGTCGCCAGACCAGTCGACGATCTCGGTGCGACGCGGCACCGCAAACAGATCGCGCACTTCTTGCAGCTCATCTGAAATGATGCCCATGATCCGCTCACGGCTGCCCAGAATTTCAAGGTATTCCTTGATCTTACCAGCAAGTTCTTCCAATTCGTCAGTAACTTCTTTGACGCCGATCTGGGTCAGGCGCTGCAAACGCAGTTCTAGGATCGCACGGGCCTGAGCCTCTGACAGGTTATAGGTACCATCTTCGTTTGCCGTATGGGTTGGATCATCAATCAAGGCAATATAGGGCAGGATTTCTTCGGCAGGCCACCGCCGGGTCATCAGCTTTTCGCGTGCTTCGCCTGCGTCAGCAGAGGACCGAATGGTCGCAACAATTTCATCGATGTTCGTTACGGCAACGGCCAGACCACATAGGATATGCGAACGCTCGCGCGCCTTACGCAGCAAGAATGCCGTGCGACGTGCCACCACATCTTCGCGAAAATCGATGAAGGATGTGAGGAAACGGCGCAGGGTCAGCGTTTCAGGGCGACCGCCATTTAGCGCCAGCATGTTACAGCCAAAGTACGTCTGCATCGGCGTGAAACGGTACAATTGATTCATCACCACTTCAGCGGTTGCATCGCGCTTCAGCTCGACCACAACACGTACACCGTTACGGTCGCTTTCATCTTGAACGTGGGCCACTCCTTCGATCTTTTTCTCACGGACTTGTTCCGCAATTTTTTCGATCATTGCCGATTTGTTCACCTGATAAGGAATCTCATCAATAACAATGGCATATCGGTCTTTCCTAATCTCTTCTACACGGGTTTTCGCGCGAATTATGACTGATCCACGCCCCTCAAGGTAGGCTTTGCGCGCACCAGTGCGGCCCAGCATAATACCGCCCGTCGGGAAATCAGGGCCTGGCACATATTCAATCAATTGCTCGGTGGTCAGATCCGGTTCTTCGATCAGTGCCAGTGTCGCATCAATCACTTCGCCCAAGTTGTGCGGCGGGATGTTGGTTGCCATGCCAACCGCAATACCACCCGCACCATTGACCAGCATGTTGGGGAAACGTGCGGGCAGAACGGTCGGTTCGCGGTCTTTGCCATCATAGTTGTCTTGAAAATCAACGGTATCGCGGTCGATGTCTTCCAAAAGAAAGGATGCCGTCCGCTTCATCCGGACTTCGGTGTAACGATAGGCTGCGGCCTTGTCGCCGTCCATAGAGCCAAAGTTGCCTTGACCATCAAGCAACACCAATGACATCGAGAAATCTTGCGCCATCCGCACCAGCGCATCATAGATCGCCGTATCACCGTGCGGGTGATATTTACCCATCGCTTCCGCAACCGGGCGCGACGATTTACGATAGGGTTTATCGTGCGTGTTATTGGTTTCGTGCATGGCATAAAGAATGCGACGATGTACCGGTTTTAGACCATCGCGCAGGTCAGGAATGGCGCGGCTGACGATAACCGACATAGCATAATCCAAATAGGACGTGCGCATTTCGTCTTCGATGCTAACTGATGGCCCATCATATACAGGACGCTCAGGTGCATTTTCATTATCGTTTTCAGGGGTTTCCGGCGTATCGTTCATGTAAGATGCCTAGCCTTGTCACTGCTCTATATATTGGGGTTTTCTATAGCAGAACGGGCATATGAGGTGCAATGCCTCTGGTCAAATGGCACATGCGACAATGCCAGCAACAGGCCAACATACTGTTTTCATTGAGAAGTAAAATAGGGCCGGGAATTTAACCTGATTTCAACGAAGCACGCATCAATTAAGCCGAACAGCTTGCACCACCCAAGACACAAAACTTTGCACAATGGGGGTGGTTGAGGGATACATCGCGCTCTGCCTCTGCCAGCGTTTCACCCAATTCGAATTCAGGCGAATAAGGCAGCAATGTACAGGCAAGCACAGCGGGCTTTTCAGCACCTTTGCGTTTGACCACCATGCGTGATGACGCACACATGACCGCATCAGGTGACACATCCAAAATATCCCAACATGCGGTGGTGATTTCCGGCACCTCAATGGTTTCATCCATCTCAGGGAATAATACTGTCATTCCCGAATTATGCGCATCAATGTCAAAGCCATGTTCAGCATAGAATGCCGCATATCCCGCACGACTAGATGTATCGCTGTCCCCAAAAACGGAGCGCCCAGCGACTGCCATCGTGAAACCATTGTCGCGCAGCCAATTCATGCCTGTCAGTGTTTTTTCAAATGCCCCAGCGCCGCGTTCTGCATCATGTAAATCAGCGCGAAAGTGATCAACAGATATCCTCAAGGTGATTTTTCCCGGGTAGGCTTCATTCAGACGCAACATCCCATTTTGCATGGTCTTTCGCATCATCGGACGCATAGCGTTGGTCAGAATCAGAACCTCAAAACCTTGGATCAATGCCGCCTCTGCGATCTCAATCATTTGTGGGTTCATGAACGGCTCACCGCCCGTGAACGCGATCTCTTTTACGGGCCAACTACGATCCTTGATTTGGTCCAGATAGTCGCGCACCTCATCCGCAGTAATATAGACCAGCGCATCATTGGTGGGACTGCTTTCGATGTAGCAGTTCACACATTCGATGTTGCACAGTGTTCCGGTGTTAAACCACAAGGTCTGAGGGTCTTTCAAAGCTACAGTCGCCCGCTTTTCGCCCTTTGCGGTAACCGCGATATCATGAAATTTTCCTGAATTCGCTTTTGCCTCAGTTGCCGCCAGATCTTTCATGATTGGTCCTTGTTTGTATGCATCTCGTATTCTTTCGTGTGCTAAGCTAGTGCTGGCATCAAGAAAAGTCCAAGCACCGTGGTGCACGGATTTGTGAACACGCTTGTGAATTAGTCAAAACAAGCTATGTTTGCGCTAACATTAAGCCGTTGCTGGTAAATAGGGGTTCACATCATGGTTTCACGCGTCATTCCTGTTGATCCATTTGATTTGGTTATTTTTGGCGGAACAGGTGATCTGGCCCGACGCAAGATCCTGCCCGGACTGTTCCGACGCTATTGCGCGGGGCAAATGCCAGCTGATGCGCAAATCATTGGGGCGGCGCGCACCGATATGGACACCATTGAATATCGTCAGATGGTGTCCGATGCGATTGCCGAATTTGGCGGTGAAATAACCTGTGAAGATGGCACCCTTGATCATTTTCTGGGCCAGATTCATTATATTGCGATCGATGCCAAAGGTGAAACAGGCTGGGCTGATCTTCAGGAACAAATGTCTGGCGCGGGCAGGGTGGAAGCCTATTATTTCTCTGTCTCGCCGTCACTGTTCGGTGATCTGGCAGAACGCCTGCAACTCTGGGGCATGGCGAACAAAGACAGCCGCATTGTTGTCGAAAAACCCTTTGGCCGTGACCTTGAAACTGCGCGTGCGCTGAATAAGACGTTGGCGACCTATTTTGACGAGAGCCAGATTTATCGCATCGACCATTATTTAGGCAAAGAAACGGTGCAAAACCTCATGGCCGTGCGGTTTGGCAATATGTTGTTCGAACCACTTTGGAATGCACAATACATTGATCATATCCAAATTACTGTGGCCGAAACTGTGGGCGTTGGTGGGCGCGGCGAATATTATGACAAATCTGGTGCGATGCGCGATATGGTGCAAAACCATCTGATGCAGTTGCTGTGTTTGATCGCAATGGAACCCCCTGCGCGCTTTGATCCAGATGCGGTGCGTGATGAAAAACTCAAGGTGATCCGTGCGCTTGATCCGGTTGCCCCGCATCACATTGCGCGCGGCCAATACGAGGCCGAAGTGAACGGCGAAGAAGATCACCCTAATTATCGTGATGCCGTCGGTGATCCGCGTTCTCGCACAGAAAGCTTTGTCGCGCTAAAGGCCCAGATCAGCAATTGGCGGTGGGCCGATACGCCATTTTACCTGCGCACTGGCAAACGTATGTCTGCGCGCAGTTCGGAAATCACCGTGGTGTTCAAAGAAACCCCGCACTCGATCTTTGCCGAGGATGCAGGGCGTCACCGCAACGTGCTGTCGATCCGCTTGCAACCCAACGAAGGCATCACCTTGGGTGTAACGATCAAAGAACCGGGGCCGGGCGGTATGCGCCTGATTGATGTGCCCCTTGATATGACCTTTGCCGAAGCTTTGGGTGATGAAGGTACTGATCATGTCGATGCCTATGAGCGTCTGATTATGGACGTGATCCGGGGCAACCAAACCCTATTCATGCGCGGCGATGAAGTAGAGGCCGCGTGGGCGTGGACTGATCCATTGATCAAGGGTTGGGAAATGCGCAATGACGTGCCAAAATCTTACGAAAGTGGTTCAGACGGCCCCACTGTTGCAACAGAATTGATGCGGCGCGATGGCCGTCAATGGCGAAAGGTATCGTGATGAATATTCTCGAATATGCAGATCGTGAACTGCTGGCGATGAGCGTCGCCAATATGCTGGCAGGTGAATTGAAAAACGCACTGCTTGCGCAAGACTTTGCATCGATCGCTGTTCCCGGTGGCACAACGCCGGGGCCGATCTTTGATCTACTCAGTGCCACAGATTTGGATTGGGATCGCGTGCATGTCATGTTGACCGATGAACGCTGGGTGCCTCAGGATCACGCACAATCAAATGCCGGGCTGATCCGCGACCGTTTGATGGTTGGCAATGCCGCTGCTGCACATTTTATACCGTTTTATCAGGATGGGTTTGATGCGACTGCGGGCTGTACACAAGTTGCTGATGACTTGGCCGCAGAACTGCCCATTTCGGTACTGATGCTGGGCATGGGCACTGACATGCACACGGCTTCTCTGTTTCCCGGATCAGAGGGATTGGAGGCCGCATTGGCTGATGATGCCGCGTTGTTGTGCCCCATAAAACCTGCGGGCCATGACATTGCCCGTGTGACCTTGCCTGCGCATGTGTTGCAGGGCGCAATGGCGAAACATTTGGTGATTTTTGGTGCCGACAAACGTGCAGCCCTTGAAGCGGCACAATCTTTGCCACCAGAACAAGCACCAATTGCTGCGGTTCTGGCTGGCGCAGACATCCATTGGGCGGAGTAAGGATATGAGTGTCTGGGAAAGCCTAAAAAGCCGTCAGAGTGCGCTCACAGATCGCCCTTTGCTCGCGCTGTTCGAAGAAGAAAATCGCGCCGATGATTTCGCTATTGAAACCGCAGATATGCGTTTTGATTATGCCAAAACCAATATAGATCGCGATACACGCGCGGAACTGATCAAACTGGCAGAAGATGCCGGGGTTGAACAAAAACGCGACGCGATGTTCGCGGGTGTTGAGATCAACGAGACCGAAGGCCGTGCTGTGCTGCATACTGCGCTGCGCAATCTTGATGGCGGTCCAGTGATCTTGGACGGCAAAGACGTGATGCCGGGTATTCTTGATACACTTTCCGCAATGCGCAGCTTTGCTACCAAAATCCGCCAAAGCCATATCACCGACGTCGTGAATATTGGCATCGGCGGTTCTGACCTTGGTCCTGCCATGGCAACAGCCGCACTTAGCCCGTATCACGATGGCCCGCGCTGTCATTTTGTTTCAAACGTGGACGGCGCACAGATCGCGGATACGCTGCGCGTGTTGGATGCCAAACACACGCTGGTGATTGTCGCGTCCAAGACCTTTACGACAATCGAAACCATGACCAATGCGCGCACGGCGCGGGCGTGGATGGCGGATAATGGTGGTGATCCAAAAGCTCAATTTGCAGCCCTCAGCACAGCCGAAGATAAAACCGCTGATTTTGGCATTGATCCGGGCCAAGTCTTTGGGTTTGAAGACTGGGTTGGCGGGCGGTATTCGGTCTGGGGGCCGATTGGCCTGTCCCTGATGATCGCGATTGGACCAAAAGGCTTTGATGCGTTCCTGCGTGGTGCCCAAGCCATGGACACGCATTTTCGGGCGGCAAAAACACTTGAGAACATCCCAATGATGTTGGCCTTGGTCGGTATCTGGCACAACCAAATTTGTGGCCACGCCACCCGCGCTGTGCTGCCCTATGATCAACGCTTGGCGCAGTTGCCTGCGTATCTGCAGCAGCTTGAAATGGAATCAAACGGGAAATCCGTCCAGATCGATGGCAGTGACGTGACCCACAACACCGGGCCTGTTGTCTGGGGTGCCGCAGGGACGAACGGACAACACGCATTCTACCAGCTTATCCACCAAGGCACCCGCGTAATCCCTTGTGAATTTATGGTCGCCGCCAATGGTCACGAGGCGGATCTACACCATCATCACCACTTGCTGATCGCCAATTGCTTTGCCCAATCTGAGGCGCTGATGCGCGGCCGCTCGCTGATTGAAGCCACAAAGATCATGGCGGCCAAAGGGCTGACAGGGGATGAATTGGATCGCCAAGCACGCCACCGTGTTTTTCCCGGCAACCGCCCCTCAACAACGCTGACCTATCCATTGCTTGACCCCTACACGTTGGGCCAGATCATCGCGCTTTATGAACATCGTGTGTTTGTCGAAGGGGTGATACTCGGCATCAATTCATACGATCAATGGGGCGTGGAATTGGGCAAGGAACTGGCAACCTCGCTGCAACCCGTTGTCGAGGGGATAGAACCTGCAACACACAAAGACGGCTCAACTGCTAAACTTGTGGATTATGTGCTAAGGCACCGCAGCTAAACCTATTCTTTTTGGCCTTAAATATTCCTGGGGAGTTTGAGGGGCAAAGCCCCTCATTCCCAAAATCAAATCGCGGCGCAGCCGCACCGTGCAATCACACCAGATCAGGCGCACGCCCAACACGGTTCGCCAAACGTGCCACAGTCAGCCCTTGTACGATGATCGAAAAAATCACCACAATATAAGTGCATGTCAGGATCACCGGCTTCCATTCGCTGTCGGGTAGAGACAGCGCAAGTGCCACGGATATACCGCCCTTTAATCCGCCCCAAGTCATGATCGGTGTGACCCCCGAATCAAAGGTTCGAAATGGACGCAGCAAGGTGATTGGAACCACCACCGCCACCAAACGCGCAAACAACGCGATAATGATCGTTGCCATGCCCGTCAAAAACAGATCGCCTGAAAACGCGATGGCAAACACTTCAAACCCGATCAACAAGAACAATACCGCGTTCAGGATTTCATCAATCAACTTCCAAAAACTATCAACATAGCGGCGGGTGATTTCGGACATGCCTTTTGCCGCCCCCACATCGCCAATCAAAAGACCTGCACAAACCGCCATGATCGGGGCGGACACATGCAGCCAAACAGCCAATTCATACCCACCGAAGGCAAGCCCAAGTGTCAACAATACCTCCAACGAATAATCATCAATCTGACGCATCACCCGAAACGTCAACCAGCCCAGCACAATGCCCAAGACCGCACCACCGATGGCTTCTTGGAAAAACAGCAACGCCGCCCCCACAAGCGGACTAGAATGGTCACCACCATGTGCGTCCGTTGGAAAGGCCAGGCCAACCAAAACCAGAAACACCACATACCCGACGCCGTCGTTAAACAAGCTTTCACCGGCAATTTTGGTTTCCAGTGACTTGGGCAGGTCCGCTTCGCGCAGCACGCCCAAAACCGCAACCGGATCAGTGGGTGAAATCAGCGCACCAAAGACCATCGCCAACAATAACGGCATGCCCGTTAGCCATGAAAAGCCAAAGCCAACAATCACAGTCGACAGCGCAATGCCCAGCGTTGCCATCAGGAAAACGGTGGCCCATTCAGCCTTTAGATCACTCATTTTAACATGCAAGGCACCCGCAAATAGCAACAGCCCCAACATGCCCTCAAGTAGAGCTTCGGAAAAATCGATTCCCGTGACAATACCGCGTACCGTGTCTGCGATGCCCAATGTGGGCCAGATCAAATCAATTGCCAGCAAACCAAAGGACGCCAGCAGTGACACCACCAGAATACCAATCGCCGAAGGAAGCTTCAGAAACAGATAATTAATTGCGCCAAAACCACCTGCCAGAACGATCAGAAGTGATGTGATTTGCAGGAAGTTCATATCGTGGCTTTCTTAATGGCAAGGGGCGGCTATACGCCAAGCTGACAAGGCATGGCGTAAGGTACAGGTCTTCTGGACGACTCACTAACCCTCATGAATGGCACGATCTATTGCGCCAAATCGCGTGCGCACCGCAGCAGGGATCGGATAACGGGCAGATCCATCAGGCTGCAACAACACCAACACACAATCAAAGGTGGCGCGTAACGTGCCCCCCGCCCAGACCTGTTGAACCATGGAAAACGATGTATTGCGATAAGCCGTACAGCCGCAAGTCGTCACATAATCCTCATCCATCCGCATCTCTTGGCGGTAATGAATATTCCCAGACCTGATCACGATGCGCGGGTCACTGGCACGGTCATAATTCGACAGGCCCCAATCTTGCACATACCGGATGCGCAGCCGTTCAAACCATTCCATGTAAACGGCGTTGTTCACATGGTTTAGTGTATCCAGTTCCGAAAACCGCACCTGATCAGCCATGGCAAGGGGTTGCGGTGTGGTGATCCCAAAAGCGGCCTGCTGGGCGGGATCAAGGGGTGTGTGATAAAGCAATTTCATCAAAGACCCCTAGGCCGCACGCAGTGCGCTTGCAAGAGTAGGCGGCATTGTCCACTCTGCGGTATGCGATTGAAAGGACACCTGATGCTTGGCCAGATGATGACACAACCGTTGCTTATTTCCAGCCTGATTACCCATGCAGAAAGGTATCATAAGGGTGGCAAAATCGTATCGACAAACACTAGCGGCGGGGTTGAGAACACGACATGGGGGCAGGTGGGGCATAATGCCAGACGGCTCGCAAGTGCCCTCACTGGTCTGGGTTTGCCGCCACAAACGCGCTGCGCCACCATTGCGTGGAACAACCGCAGGCACCTTGAAATCTACTTTGGCGCATCCGGTGGTGGCTTTGTCTGTCACACCATCAATCCCCGGCTTTTCCCTGAACAGCTTGTCTATATCCTGAACCACGCCGAAGATAAGGTACTGTTCATCGACAAAACATTTGTCCCACTTGTTGCAGCCATCCGCGACAAGTTAGAGCATCTAGTCCACATCATTTTAATGGAACCCGACGTAGGCGATGCCGCAGACAGCTTACCGGGGATCATTGCCTATGATGATCTGTTGGCGACAGGTCAGGCGGACTATGAATGGCCTCACTTAGATGAAAACTGCGCCTCAAGCCTTTGTTATACATCAGGAACCACTGGAAACCCTAAGGGCGTGTTGTTCTCGCATCGCTCAACCGTGTTGCATAGTTTTGGATCAAACCTTGCGGATAGCATAGGGTTTTCAGCCATGGATGTCGTCTTGATGGTTGTTCCTATGTTCCATGTGAATGCGTGGGGGTCACCCTATGCCTGCGCGATGGTTGGCGCGCGGTTGGTGCTGCCGGGGCCGGGATTAGATGGGCAATCCTTGGTTGGTTTGATTGACGATCACAAGGTCACAGTTGCGCTAGGTGTGCCTACGATCTGGTTGGGGCTTTTGGGGGCTGCAAAGGCCGCGAACAGTACATTAACCAGTCTTAACCGCACTGTTGTGGGTGGCTCAGCCTGTCCTCCCTCCATGATCGCAACCTTCCGCGATACTTATGATGTGGAATTGATCCATGCGTGGGGGATGACCGAAATGTCGCCGCTGGGCACGGTCAATCAACCACTGGCCAAGCACCGTGATTTGCCAATTGAGGACATGCATAAACTACGCGAAAATCAGGGCAGGGCAGTATTCGGTGTTGAACTGGAAATATGGGATCAGAACGGCAAACCGCTGCCCCATGACGGCAAGGCCCAAGGGGATCTTGTTACCCGCGGCCATTGGATTTTAGATGCCTATTTCCGATCCACACCTGAGGAAACACTGACCAACGGCTGGTTTGATACTGGCGATGTGGCGACCATGGACGCCGATGGATATGTGACGATCAAGGATCGCTCAAAGGACATTATCAAGTCAGGCGGCGAATGGATCAGCTCGGTTGAACTGGAAAACATCGCCATAGCGCATCCGCAATTGACAGATGCCGCTGTGATAGGTGCCAAACATGTCAAATGGGCCGAACGTCCTGTACTTGTCGCAGTCAAGATTGACGGCGCAGACCCGTCCGAAGCAGAAGTACTGGAGATATTCGACGGCAAAATCGCGAAATGGCAAACCCCTGATAAAGTAGTGTTTATTGACGCGCTGCCACGCAATGCCACAGGAAAAGTGTTAAAACGCACTCTGCGCGAACAGTTTGGCGATGTGTTGCTTTAGGTTTTCCAACGTCCCAGTTGTGGCATGCCCCGCGTGAACAACCACGCCAAGGGCTTGGGTAAACCGTCCCGCTGCATCGCCTTTACACATTCGGCCTGAAATTCACGTAGCGTTGCATCGGGATGCAAGAATGTGCCCTTATCATAGCAATACGAGCAATAGGTCGTACTGCGCGCACCATCCACTTCAGTCCCACCACCTTGTGGGTCTTTTTTCAACGGCATGCCACAGCTTTGACAAAACTTACCCATGGGGAGATCCTCCTGATTGGTATGTTCCAAGTATAGCATCACATGTGGAAACTAGATATTTAGGATTTCAAAAGGCGTGTTTGGAAACAGGAACTGAACATTATAGGACGCGCTGTCAGCCCACCCAGCCAGTCGCTAACCTTTCTTCCCAATGAGGATGTCCTGAACTTTTGGCCAACTCGATCATCCTGCTAGGATCATAAGGTACATGTTTAAACGTACTTGCCCAGCCATGAACGGTCTTTTCAATAAGCGCATAACAGGCAGCGCCAGTGCCACTTTGAACCACATGATGGACGGGGTTGTCGTCGATATAGCCGGGACATCCAACACTTCCAGGATTCAAAATAACACGGCCCTCTGGTAAATCCACACGACGTTGAAGATGCGTGTGCCCACAAAGGAACAAGCTAGCCTCGATACCCACGGTCTCTTTTTCAATTTCGTTTCTAGGCTTTACAAATATTTCACCCTCGGCACTGACACCTTCCATCCAATAGGTCATGTCGCTGCTGGGCGTGCCATGGCAACAAAATATCTCGTCTGAAAGCGCCAATGTGGTCGGCATCTGTCTAAGCCAGTTAAGGTGACTTTCATCAAGTTGATCAAACGCAACTTGATCAATTGATCCCATGTCTTCTCGTTCAATTTCTAAAAGCCAACGATCGTGGTTGCCGCAGATAGACAGCATATCGTGGGCCATCAACAACTCCGCAGTTTCTCGGGGTGCCATAGGACCACTCAAATGGTCCCCGAGATTAACGATGCTTTCAACATTCTGGTTGGAAATATCATCCAATACAGCTGTCAAAGCATCTGCATTGCTATGAATATCTGCAATGACAGCGAAATGTTCAGTGTTAAACATGCTCATTTAGAGAAATACCCATCCTGAAAGTACAATTTTCAATCATATAGGAATGTTGCGACCTCAAAGCACACAGTCAATAGAGACTCAAAGCGGTCATTAACATACTAACAATCAGAGCGCTTTGAAGAATGGAGCGGGTAGAGGGAATTGAACCCTCAACTAAAGCTTGGGAAGCTGCCGTGATACCTTTTCACCATACCCGCGCGCCTTTGGGTCAAATAAGATGCGCTCGGACAGGCGTCAAGGCGCAAACAATGCATAGGTAATAGGCACCTAGGTCTTTCCAGCGCTGAAAAAGTTGATCTCGGCAGGGATGCGCAAACCTTCAGGCCCATCAAACGGGGCAAAGGTGTCTTGCAACATCTCACGCAGGGCTGCGATTTGATCTGGGGCGGCATCAAAATGG
>CALKXT010000014.1 GCA_938003685.1 uncultured Sulfitobacter sp.
AACACCTTCACGGTCCACACCGCGCAGCAATGCGCCGATGTTGTCGCCTGCTTCACCACGGTCCAGCAACTTGCGGAACATTTCAACGCCGGTACACGTTGTTTTCTTGGTGTCGCGGATACCAACGATCTCAATTTCGTCGCCCACGTTGATCACGCCACGCTCAACACGACCGGTGACAACAGTCCCACGGCCAGAGATTGAGAACACGTCCTCAACAGGCATCAAGAACGGCTGGTCAATCGCACGCGCAGGTGTTGGGATGAACGTATCAACCGCTTCCATCAACGCACGGATAGATTTCTCACCGATTTCTTCGTCGCGTCCTTCCATGGCTGCCAAGGCAGAACCGGGGATTACCGGCATGTCATCGCCAGGATATTCGTAAGAGCTTAACAATTCACGAATTTCCATTTCAACCAGTTCCAACAACTCATCGTCGTCAACCTGATCCACTTTGTTCATGTAAACAACCATCGTTGGGATGCCGACCTGGCGACCCAAAAGGATGTGCTCACGGGTTTGTGGCATCGGGCCGTCAGCCGCGTTCACAACCAGGATCGCGCCGTCCATCTGCGCCGCACCGGTGATCATGTTTTTCACATAGTCCGCGTGGCCGGGGCAATCAACGTGCGCATAGTGGCGCGCTTCGGTTTCGTACTCAACGTGTGCTGTTGAAATGGTGATACCACGCGCTTTTTCTTCGGGCGCGCCATCAATCTGGTCATACGCTTTGAAGTCACCAAAATACTTGGTGATCGCCGCGGTCAGTGTCGTCTTGCCGTGGTCAACGTGGCCAATCGTGCCGATGTTAACGTGCGGTTTATTACGTTCAAACTTTGCCTTTGCCATGGTGGCCGCCCTTTATATTTAGGGGCCCTATCATGAGGACCCAACCCATCTGGCGCGCGATGTATTGGGTCTGGAAGCTAAAATCAAGTCAGACTTGGCAGATATGGCGCTATCAATAACTATTCAGCAGCAACAGCAGCCGCGGCAACAGGCTCTGGTTTGCCTTTGAACCAACCTTCCGCCCGGTTTTGCTTTACCAAATAGGTCTCAAGCGCCTTAGCCGCATTCTGGCTGAGGTTCTTGAGCTGCTCTTCGGCGGATTTGGTATAACCCGACCCCACAACAGGTCCCTGATCAAAGGATTCGAAAACCGTAATCTGATAGGGCTCTTCATTTAACTTCTTGTTCTTGGCATCATCCCAGACTGTGACCTTAACAATCAGAATCGATTTAGGGGCAAATACCAACGGGATACCGGGCTGCGCCAATGCATAACCCTCAATACTCATCCCAAAATGGTACGTACGCGCACCAGTATATCGCGAGAACCGCTCATCTGTTGCATCCGTTAAGGCTTTCGTAAGCTCTTCGGGTGTGGCCGTCCGGCTGAACGGACCTTTTTGCGCTTTGGGTGCCACAGCAATATTATGCTTTAGGCTAAAATCGCCAAGCGGCACAGCAGCTTTGCCAAGGTCGGACGCGCCATTACAGGCGGCCAGCATCACAACAGACATCAAAACGGCAAGAATACGGATCATTAAAAGCCCCCCAAAGGCAACAGCGTCTAAAATGCGATACCGCAAGCACCACAGGGGTGCAATCAATTGCCGCGTTGGCAGTGCGCGCAGCCAGACCTATGTTATCATCCAAGGAGCATACTTTATGATCAAAACCGTCGCCCATCCTGTTCGCGTCCCCTTGGTCACAGAGCCGTGGGGAATCCTAAAAAGCCTGCAAATGGCGCGACGTAACGTGTTGAGTATCATACCTGATATCGCGACCAAACAACCCATGGTGTCCGGCAAAACCGGAAAGCGCTGGCATATGGTCATGGATCCCGGTGCGATCCGTCACATGCTGCTGGACGCTTTAGACGATTATCCCAAATCCGTTGTGACCAAAAATCTGTTGAAACCTGCAATTGGCGAATCGCTATTCATTGCTGAAGGCGCGCATTGGCGGTGGCAAAGGCGCGCGGCAGCACCGGTATTTTCGCATCGAAATGTAATGAACCTCGCCCCGATCATGAGCGATGCCGCTGAGCGTGCTTGCGAGAGGATAACAGCGGCAGGACCAAAGGCTGTGAACCTGTTGGATGAAATGGTGACAACCACTTTTGATGTGATTGGGGATGTCACTTTTTCCGGCGGCGATACCTTTGATCGCGACAAGGTGCACAGCGCAATTGATGACTATATCTCGGAAGCGGGCAAAATTAGCTTATTCGACATCTTGGGCTTTCCAGATTGGGTTCCGCGTCCCGGTCGATTGATGTCCGGCAAAGCGCTTAAGGAAATGAAAGGCATGGCAGACGGCGCGATCGAGGCTCGGATCAATCGGGGTCATGAAGGTGTGCCAGACCTGCTAGATTTGCTACTGGAGGGCGTCGACCCCAAAACAGAGCGCAAGATGAACACAGCTGAGTTGCGCGACAATCTGCTGACTTTCATCGTCGCGGGGCACGAGACAACGGCACTTACGCTGGCATGGTCGATGTACCTTATGGGTTTCGATCAAGATGCCCAAACCCGCGCCCGTGAGGAAGCCAAATCAGTTCTGCAAGGACGCGCTGCCACTGGTGATGACGTTGAAAACCTGCCTTTCATTCGCATGATCATCGACGAAGCCTTGCGTCTCTATCCAGCCGCAGGCGTCATATCACGCACAGCACAAAAGAAAGATACGTTATGTGATCGGGAGGTCCTGCCCGGCGACACTGTAATGATCCCAATCTATGCGTTGGGGCGCAACGAATTGCTGTGGGACGACCCCGATGCCTTCCGGCCCGACCGGTTCAAGGATCGCAAAGCGATAGACCGCTACGCCTACCTGCCTTTTGGCGATGGCCCGCGGATTTGTATAGGAGCAAGCTTTGCCTTGCAGGAAGCGGTAATTATTCTTGCAACACTCTTGTCACGATTCAAATTCACACCTGTTGCTGGCAAAGACCCTGAACCCGTGATGATCCTGACATTGCGGCCAGAAGGCGGCGTTTGGCTAACGGCAGAATCTGTTTAGCCACAGATATTTTGCAAAGCAGCCCAGTCTTCATCACTCATAGATGGTTCGTATGTCGCATCGGGATCGATGACAGCACGTGAAGCCGTAATGCGTTCGCTTAATGTCGGGTGGCTTAGAAAATGTGATGTAACGCCTGCGCTGTCGCCGTGTTTGTCACGCATGCTTTCAAACATGTCGCCCAGCGCACCGGGATTAATCCCTGCCTGTGACAACACGCCGTAGGCAAACGTGTCTGCGCCAGTTTCTGCGCCTTGCGAATATTGCGCACTGATCAATCGTTCAGCCAAAAGCAAGACCGCAGCGCCCCCGGCAAAATCACCAAACAACAGCCCCAACACCCCAATTGATCCAGCAGAGCGGAGCGCATGACGCGTTGGATCGCGGCTGATGACATGCCCGATTTCGTGCGCCAATACAGCCGCCACTTCATCAGGCCCGTCCGCGGCATCAATCAAGCCACGAAAGATCACGACAAACCCACCGGGCAAGGCAAAGGCGTTGACCATTTCATGGTCCAAAACAGACACGGTCACATCCTGCCTAAAATCGCGCTTCCCACTGAGGTTTGTGACCAACCGTTCTAATGCCGCTTTGCCCTTGGACACCTCACAAACTTCTAGTGGGTTCAATCCGGTCTCATCCAATGCATCGCGAATATGACCAAGCGTCGCTTCGCCAAGGACACGTTCACCTTCTGGCGGGATCAACACGGCCAAATTATCCGCAAGCAACGGGATCAACAACCCAATCTGCAACGCCACAGCGGCCACAGCGGCCAATGCCCATGCCACCAACCGCCCGCGCCCCTTGGGCGGGCTGCGCCGTCGTAAATTTGGCATGTCCCGCAGAAATTTCGCGTCTTTCAAAACCAGTCTCGCCAATGGATCATTCACCCATCGCAACATTGGGTTCGTCTTTGCCGCACTATCGGATATCTGACGTATCTCTGAGAGAGGCCAGCGGATTGTGCTGCCATCCTCAAGCTTTAGTTCAAGAGTATCACCAGATATTTCCGGCTGCACTGGCTGACCAACAGGGGCATCACCATCAAAATAATGCGCGCGCGCGGGCATCAGGCCGCTCATATTGCTGCCCCTAGATCAAGCGCTTCTGCAAAGCCTTCTGCTTCTGCGAATTCATCGCGGGCGCGTTGGCTGATGGACGAAATGCCGATGGTATTGGGCAGGGTTGTGGTCAGCGCCATGTGTCGCATAATCGGGAATGTCACAAAGGTGTTGTGCAACACACCCCACATCAAGAATACGCCAAGGTACACAGCACCCAACAGAACAAGAGCCGCCCAGCGCGGCCAATCCGACAACAAGTTCATATCCCCACTATGCTCTGAGAATAGCGTTTCAAACCCAAAGAACACAGCGGACAAAAGCAATAACAGCAGCATCCCAATCACTAAAACTATGTAGGCAATAAAATTGCCCAACACATAAATCATCGTGATTCGTGGCCCGTTGAGAGCAGAAGCAAAGGTGACACCCTCCGCGCTCTTGTAGTTTGCCATTATGCGTTTGGCGACCCAGCGATAGTGGATCGCCCCAAACAACAACCCAAACAGACAGATTGGAATCAGCAACAGCCGCGCTGGATTTTCAATTCCAAAAGGGCCCTCTTTGCCATCAAAAATCAAATCAGTTTGCATGAATTCGTCGAGAGATGATGGCAAATTCTCCACGATCGGCTCGGTAAAAACGACCCAAATTATCGTTACCAAAAGCAAAACAAGAAAGGCCAAAAACGGCACCGCCGCGCGGTATAACATTTGCCAGCGCCCACCCTGCACCAGTTTGGCAGAGCCAAAATAGGTGCGGTCCGTTCTATACTTTTCCAACAAAAACGTCATGCGCGGCCAAAGGATGCCGAGGCTCACGATAGTGAGCGTCCAATACAGCAACGCCCTGCCTGCATAGCCCCATGCGCCTTTTTCCAACCCAAACCGCACACCCCGCCAACGGGTACGCGCCAGAACGTATCGTCGCGCGCGGTAGCGGGCATAAAACCAGATTGGTATCACCCCCGCAAAGCTGGCCAAATACCCAACCCAAGATGAGTTAAAGACCGAAAAGCTAACAAACATCAGCAGCAGGTTCACGATGCCAATGTAGAATGTGAGGATCACCACTGCGATAAAGAACCCCAGTAGCTTTTCAATTGGATCACCTAAATATTCCAAGGGATGACCGCCGGGACGAATTGCAGACCAATACCAACGACGCAGGCGCGTTTTCATCCAGAACCGATAAAAGCCCAGTGTCAGGATTGTGAAAAACCCAGTTTTCAGCGCCAGCCAAAACAACGCACCGCGCCGGCCCACAAAATCAACGTGCATCGTGCCGTCTGTGGGTACTTCGCACTCAGGTTTTGCGACGGATACCTGCGGCTGTGCGCCCCACGGGCTGCTTGGGATGCTTGCGTCACTCATGCCGCGCGACCCTAACTTAGGTAAATTTGTTGTCGCGCGGGAAGCCACGAGGGGCCATACGACCCGCACTTGCGCGTTTACTGGCCCATTCGGTCAGCGCTGTTTCAGTCCGGGTACGGCCAGCCGGGTCTTGCCAGCTTAGTCCAAGAGCAAGCTCAAAGGTTGTCGCGTCAGACAACCCACCGTCTTTGTATTTCTGCAAGCGCACGCCCTTGCCACGGCCCATTTCGGGCAGTTCGTTCAAGGGGAACACCAACACTTTGCGGTTCTCACCAACCGTTGCAACCATGTCGCCACTGATCGGTTTACATACCAGTGCTTTGACATCGCCGCGCACGTTCAACACCTGCTTACCGCTGCGGGTCTGCGCAATGACATCATCCTCAGGCACCACAAATCCGTCACCCGACGATGACGCAACCAGTAGTTTGCGAGCCGGTTGATGGATGAACAAATCAACGATCTGAACCTCGTTTGGCAAATCAACCATCAAACGCAATGGTTCGCCCATGCCACGCCCACCGGGCAGAGTTGAGGCAGACAAGGTGTAGAACCGCCCATTCGAACCAAACACAAGCAAACGATCCGTTGTTTCCGCATGGAAGATATAGCTTGGCCCATCGCCGTCTTTGAATTTCAATTCGCGACCCAGATCGATGTGTCCGGTCATCGCTCTGATCCAGCCCATCTGGCTACAGACCACAGTGATCGGCTCACGGTCGATCATCGCCTCAATGGGCACATCCTCGACTTCGCCCGCCTCGGCAAACGTGGTCAAGCGGCCACCGCGATTGACGCCATCAATGACCCAATCTTTGCCAAACTGTTTTTTGGTTTCGCGCAATTGATCTGCGATGCTTGACCACTGCAAATCGTCACTTTCCAGCAAATCTTCAAGCCCGGCGCGTTCTTCCATAAGGGCGGATTGTTCGCGCAGCAGTTCCAATTCTTCCAAACGCCGCAAGGACCGCAAACGCATGTTCAGGATCGCATCAACCTGCACTTCACTCAGTGAATACTCCGTTGAGGGCGGCGGCGTGACGTAATCCGCCTCATCCATTGCGCGCACATGTTCGCGACCCCAATCTTCACGCATCAGTGCAGCTTTGGGTTCATCGTCATAACGGATAATATCGATCACCCGGTCAAGATTTAGAAAGGCAACGATAAACCCTTCCAACACCTCAAGGCGATGGTCGATCTTTTCCATCCGGTGCGCAGAACGGCGTTGCAATACCTCACGACGGTGATCCAAAAACGCACGCAGCACTTCCTTCATGCTGCATACTTTGGGCGTTAGACCGTCGATCAGCACGTTCATGTTCAGCGAAAACCGGACCTCAAGGTCCGAGTTGCGAAATAACATGCCCATCAACACATCTGGATCCACGTTCTTGGAACGTGGTTCGATGATCATCCGCACATCTTCGGCGGATTCGTCACGCACATCACCAAGAATCGGTATCTTCTTTGTGTTAATCAAATCCGCGATCTTTTCGATCAACTTGGATTTCTGCACCTGATAGGGAATTTCAGTAACGACAATCTGCCAAACCCCACGCCCAAGGTCTTCGATCTCCCAACGGCAGCGTAGTCGGAACCCCCCCTTACCGGTACGATACGCCGTGGCGATACTTTCGGGGGTTTCAACAATCACCCCACCGGTCGGAAAATCCGGCCCCGGCACATAGTTGAGCAATGTATCATCGCGCGCATCGGGCGTTTTAATCAGGTGAATACAGGCGTCACACAATTCAGCAATATTATGAGGTGGAATGTTAGTCGCCATCCCAACCGCAATGCCGGACGATCCATTGGCCAAGAGGTTCGGGAACTGCGCAGGCAAAACAACAGGTTCAGTCAACGTGCCGTCATAGTTTTCGCGAAAATCAACGGCGTTTTCGGTCAAACCTTCTAGCATCGCCTCAGCGACCGCTGTCATGCGCGCTTCGGTATATCGGCTTGCAGCGGGATTATCGCCATCGATGTTGCCAAAGTTACCCTGACCATCCACCAACGGATATCGGACGTTAAAGTCCTGGGCCAAACGCGCCATGGCATCATAAATCGCGCCATCCCCATGCGGGTGATAGTTACCCATCACATCGCCACTGATCTTGGCGGATTTACGAAATCCTCCATCAGAGGAAAGGCGCAGTTCGCGCATCGCGTAAAGGATTCGGCGGTGAACTGGCTTTAACCCATCACGTGCATCAGGCAGCGCACGGTGCATAATTGTCGACAATGCATAGGTCAGATAGCGGTCGCCCAACGCGCGGCGCAGCGGTTCGGACACCTCATGCGGGTCCATATTGGGGGGATCAGTAACATCTGACATAGATGCTGTGTAGCCAAGGGTGCGGCATGCAGCAAGTCGATGATTGCACGACCAGCACAATAGGTCACACCAACTGAGGCACAGCGGACACGGGGAGAGGTTTTTACGTTTTCCCCTGCCCAATTTATTAATTATTTGCTAATGAGAAGTCGGGGGGAGTTTTGTGGGCAAACTCCTAAAGTTGTGAATCTTGGGGTCTTGTGATGAAAAAGTTTATCCTGTTGTCGTTTGGTTTTTTGGGCTGGGCCTTTTATGAAATGAGCGGCGGCGCTGATTTCGAACCTGCCAGTGTACGTATGGCGCACCTGAATCCCGTAACAGAAACAGAGTTGGTTGCAGCGGCCCCATCAACAGCCGCAACCATGCAAGAGGTTGTTGTGGCTGATGCTTCACCCGCCTTTGTTGATACAGACCCACCGCTTAATAACGACGTAACACGGGTATCTTTGAACCTGACAACGCTAGAAGACGTTTTGGCCGAGGCCGATCCAGTAGGCACAGTGGCAGAAGAAGTTGGGACAGGCGTTCCTGTAAATGTTGGTGTGACCCTCACCTCTGCTGATACGCCCGCTATTATTCCCAGTTTGATTGCCCCCAACGACACAGGTGGAGCTGTTCAAGAGGCGTCCCTAATCACCTCTTCATCCAGTGACCTGCGCACAGTGTCAGCAAACCGAGTTAATGTACGTGGTGGTCCGGGAACTGATTTCGGTGTTGTCACAAAATTGGTACGCGGCAACGAAGTCGAAGTGATCCAAGACAATGGTGACGGCTGGGTCAAAATGCGCCCTGTCGATGGTGGACCAGAAGGATGGATGGCTGATTTTCTTTTGGTAGGCGGCTAAGGCTCATTGCCTTCATATCCGCGACACGCGATGAAAGGTCTCCAACTTGGGGGCCTTTTTTATGTCGACTAAATCTATCTTAATCACAGGCTGCTCAAGCGGTATAGGATATGCCGCCGCTCATGGCATGCGCGCACGTGGCTGGCAGGTTTTTGCTGCCTGTAAGCAGCAAGAAGATTGCGATCGCCTTATTGGTGAGGGATTTGATGCCCCCTTGCTTGATTATACAAACGAAGACAGCATTCATGCCGCCTTGGCACATGTTCTAGAACAAACTGGCGGTACACTGGATGCGTTGTTTAACAATGGCGCACATGGCCTGCCCGGTGCCGTCGAAGACCTACCCACCCAAGCCCTGCGTGAAATATTCGAAAGTAACTTTTTCGGGTGGCACACGCTGACCCGCGCTGTGGTGCCAGTCATGCGCAAACAGGGACATGGACGGATCATACAATGCTCCTCTGTGCTGGGCTTTGTCACAATGCCATGGCGCGGGGCATACAACGCGACAAAGTTTGCCCTTGAAGGGCTAAGCGACACATTGCGTATTGAGATGCGCGGCACCGGTGTCGAAGTAGTGCTGATCGAACCCGGCCCGATCACGTCGAAAATTCGTGTTAATTCGATACCACATTTCGAACGCTGGATTGATTGGAAATCATCAGCCCGCACCAATGATTATGAACACAATCTAAATAAACGCCTCTACGAATCCTCAGGGCCCGATCGCTTCGAACTACCGGCCGACGCTGTGGTCAAAAAACTAATCCATGCCTCAGAAGCACGCCACCCAAAGGCGCGGTATTACGTCACAACCCCTACCTACATTGCGGGTATTTTGCGCCGTATTCTGCCGACGCGTGCGCTTGATTGGGTTCTTGGCCGCTAAAAAGGGTTGCGCAATGTGGCTTGCCCGCTACATCTGGCGATAACCAAAGGATGTTATATGCCCTCTGATCCCCTATTCATCGTTGTCCTTCTGTCTGTTCTTGTCGTTGTCGTCGTATTGATGTTCGGCCTCGGCGGTTTTGCAGGTGGAGGCGGCTTTAATAAACGCAACGCCAACAAAATAATGCGGCTGCGCCTTATCACCCAATTCATCGCGGTGATTTTGATCGTCGTATATGTCTATTTTCGTAAGGATGCTGGTTAATGGTCGTACTAAACAAGATTTACACGCGTACCGGTGATGCAGGCACCACCGCTCTTGGAAACGGTGACCGCGTTGCAAAACACAATGCCCGCGTCGAAGCCTATGGGACATCGGACGAGCTTAACTGTTTTGTCGGTGTTGCCCGACTTGAGGCGACAGATGAAACTGATGTCTCGCTTTCGCGCATCCAAAACGATTTGTTTGATCTGGGGGCCGACCTATGCCGCCCTGATATGGAGGCCGATAAAGACGCAGAATACACCCCCCTACGGATGACACCGGAACAAGTGGATAGATTAGAGCGTGAAATTGACGTGATGAATGCCGATCTAGAACCTCTGCGCAGCTTTATCCTGCCCGGTGGCAAGGCACTTGCAGCACATCTACATGTGTGTCGCACCGTCGCACGCCGAGCCGAACGGTTGGCCGTGTTGCTGGCAGAAGACGAAGCGATAAACCCGGCGGCCGTGAAATATTTGAACCGCCTCAGCGATTGGTTCTTTGTTGCGGCACGTATGGCAAACAACGGTGGCAAAGACGACGTATTGTGGGTTCCTGGCGCAAACAGATAACAACTGTAGCGCTAACATTTAGAAAATGTGGCAAAACGCGGCGTCGTGCATCGTTAAATTGCCGATTTTGCACTGTTTCCTACGCCACCATTTCGTTAAACCACGGATAAGAAACTTAAAGAAACTGACCCCAAAGGGTGAGTCGTAACCAAGGAGAAAGACGCTCATGAAGGTGCTTGTACCTGTCAAACGCGTGATCGACTATAACGTGAAAGTACGCGTAAAAGCGGACGGATCGGGCGTTGATCTAGCCAATGTGAAAATGTCGATGAACCCGTTTGACGAAATTTCCGTCGAACAGGCGATCCGCCTCAAAGAAGCAGGCCAAGCCGACGAGGTTGTTGTTGTTTCCATTGGTGTAAAGCAAAGCCAAGAAACCCTGCGTACGGCTTTGGCCATGGGCGCGGACCGCGCGATCTTGGTTGTTGCCACAGATGATGTGCACAACGACATTGAGCCATTGGCCGTTGCCAAGATTCTCAAGGCGATTGTCGATGAGGAAAAGCCAGGTCTGGTTTTGACAGGCAAACAAGCCATCGATAACGACATGAACGCTACAGGCCAGATGTTGTCTGCCTTGCTGGGTTGGTCACAGGCTGCATTTGCTTCTGAAGTGAACATCGACGGCGACCATGCGGTTGTCACACGTGAGGTTGACGGCGGATTGCAGACCATCAAAGTGACAATGCCGACGGTTGTCACTGTTGACCTTCGTCTCAATGAGCCACGTTATGCGTCACTACCAAACATCATGAAGGCCAAGAAAAAGCCGATGGATGAAAAGACACCTGCAGATTACGGCGTAGATGCGTCTAACCGTTTGGAAATCGTGAAAACTGTTGAACCCGAAGCCCGCGCCGCTGGCATTAAGGTTGCATCGGTTGACGAACTGGTCGCGAAACTTAAAGAAGTGGGGGCTGTGTAATGGCTGTTTTACTCCTTGCCGAAGTCACCGATGGTGAATTATCGATGGACGCCACAGCCAAGGCTGTGACTGCTGCCAAGCAATTGGGCGATGTCACTGTTCTGGCCGCTGGTGGTTCCGCTGCCGTCGCTGGCGACGCTGCTGCGAAGATTGATGGCGTGTCCAAAGTCTTGGTTGCAGAAGATGCATCACTGGGCCACCGCTTGGCGGAATCCACCGCTGCATTGATCGTATCGCTTGCGGGTGACTACGATCACATCGTGGCCCCCTCAACCACAGACGCGAAAAACGTGATGCCACGCGTGGCAGCATTGCTGGACGTACAAATCATCTCTGACGCTACGGCTGTGGTGGATGCAGATACGTTCGAGCGTCCAATCTACGCGGGTAACGCAGTTCAAACCGTTAAATCAATAGACGCGAAAAAGGTCATCACCTTCCGCACATCGACATTCGATGCGGCTGGTGAAGGTGGTTCAGCCTCTGTTGAAACAGTTTCCGCTGCTGCAAACCCCGGTCTGTCCGAATGGGTCGAAGACAAGGTTGCAGCCTCTGACCGTCCAGAACTCACATCTGCTGGTGTGGTTGTTTCTGGTGGCCGTGGTGTTGGCTCCGAAGATGACTTTGCACTGATCGAAAAGCTAGCCGACAAACTGGGTGCCGCTGTTGGTGCATCTCGTGCGGCTGTTGATAGTGGCTATGCACCAAATGATTGGCAGGTTGGCCAAACGGGCAAAGTTGTTGCACCTGACCTGTATGTTGCGGTCGGTATCTCTGGTGCGATTCAGCACCTTGCCGGCATGAAAGACAGCAAGATCATTGTCGCCATAAACAAAGACGAAGAAGCGCCAATTTTTCAAGTTGCCGACTTTGGCTTGGTTGCGGACTTGTTCGAAGCCGTACCTGCGCTGATCGAAAAACTGTAAGCATTTTTGGGGCATAGCCCCAGAACAGACATTGAGACAAAGGTCCGCCAGAATTGGCGGACCTTTTTTGTTCAATGCAGCCCTTCAATTGCTTTGGTCAATGCCGTGGCAATTTCTGCATGGGCAATCGGCCCCATGATTTCAGCCGCCGCCATTGCCTCCATCTGACTGAAAACCATACCTTCTGTTCCCGCCTCCATTGCTTGTGGTGAGGCAACAACTTCCACAACCTTTGTGACATGGGCCGCGATTTCATCCATCATCTTGCGAGAGATAAACAACGGGTCAGCACCTAGAGCCGTTACATCGCTATCATCTTCATTCGCGGGTGCATGATCGGCACACCACAGCAATATCTTTTTACCTTGGATTTGGCTCAACATCAGTCTCATCCGTGCCAGCCACGCTTGTTGCAACTCGCCGCGCACTGCCGCAAACCGCCCTGGCGACACAAGCAAAAGGCGACTCAACATATGTTTGTTAAAATGAAAGTCAGCAAAATCTACCTCGCGGTAAATCGTGCTCAATAGTGTTGAAGCTGAAACAAACCGATCATTACGGCGCGGATGCACCGCATAAAAACGATTGGTCATATTTTGCGCACCAAGCACCTGAATGACTGTAACATCACCCTTAGTAGCAGCGTTGACCACAAAAGGATCATGCGCAAACGCATCTATGCCAGCATTTGGAAATCCAAAATTCACGCAAACCCGACCCATGTTCTTTTCTACAAGCGATGGAAACGGCGATTCTATAAATTTTCCATAGGTTTCTGTGCCACCGATAAAGGACAGGTACGGCCGGCTTAAATCGCGCCTCGGCCCCCGAAACAGTAACTTTGACGTGCCATACCTGCACGGCAAATAGTCTAGGGCCCCCGGCCCCAATGCATCATAGGTCATCACACCCACCTTTTTTAACTCACCCAAAATCATATTGGCTCAACAGGTCCTGCGATTCCCTTAATAGGTGATTTTATAACAACTTTTCACCAAACCTCGCTCTTGCGGCCCAGACCAACGACGCCGTATTATGCACACGCAGCAACAAAGGACGCAGCCATGAACATCGAGACAGTTGGGATCGTAGGTGCAGGGCAGATGGGCAATGGCATTGCACATGTGATGGCATTGGCAGGGTATGACGTGTTGCTGAATGATGTCAGCGCTGAGGCCTTGGAAAAGGCGCTACAAGTCATGGCTGGCAATATGGAACGTCAGGTGAGTCGAGATAAAATTTCAAGCGCCGATCGCGACGCCGGAATGGCCCGTATCAAGACCACTCAAAAGCTATCAGAGCTAGGTCAATGCGACCTCATCATCGAGTCCGCAACTGAGCGTGAGACCGTCAAACAAGCAATTTTTGAGGATCTGCTGCCGCACCTCAAGCCAGAAACAATCCTGACGTCAAACACATCATCGATTTCAATAACCAGATTGGCCAGCCGCACGGATCGACCCGAAAAATTTATGGGGTTCCACTTTATGAACCCTGTGCCTGTAATGAAATTGGTTGAATTGATCCGCGGTATTGCCACTGATGAGGCGACATTTGACGCCTGCAAAGGTGTTGTGGAACGCTTGAACAAAACTGCGGCATCCTCTGAGGATTTCCCAGCATTTATCGTTAATCGTATCCTCATGCCAATGATCAACGAAGCGGTTTATACGTTGTATGAAGGGGTCGGGAACGTGAAATCCATCGACGACTCGATGAGGCTTGGCGCAAATCACCCTATGGGGCCATTAGAACTAGCCGACTTTATTGGCTTGGACACATGCCTTGCGATCATGAACGTGCTGCATGACGGGCTGGCAGATACTAAATACCGCCCCTGCCCTCTGCTGACCAAATATGTTGAAGCTGGTTGGTTAGGCCGAAAAACCCAGCGCGGTTTTTACGACTATCGTGGCGAAACCCCGGTTCCGACCCGCTAACTTAATAGTAGAAATTAATCTTTAAGCGCCAAAGTGTGGGCCCGAAGCCATGCCATAAATCCACGTTGATCGTCGGCTCGTTTATCAATTTCTTCCTGCGCAATTGGGTGACCAACAATCGGTCCTTGCGGCTTGTTGCAGCTGTGCACAATCTCATGGAGCAACAAACCCTGGCGCAACATCGGACTTAATTTGTTCGCAATCTGATAGGCTCGGCTATTTTGCCCAGGAAACTTCATCGGCACCACGGTCGCGCCAGAACGGCGGATCATTTTGGCAGTAAAGACGTTCCATTCTTCCTCAACTGCGGGGCCGAACCATGTTTCGGATGTGGCAACAACACCTGAAGGGAACAGCGCAACCACGCCACCCTCTTTGAGATGCGCCATCGCCTTAGAGCGCATCTCAACACCTTTGCGTTGCGCATCGGGATCATGCGGAAAGGGTACGGGGATCATGTAACTGCCCGCAACTTCGTCAATTGAGGTCAGTAGCGACCGTGTCAAAATTCGATAGTCAGGACGCACGCGACCAATCAGATCAGCAAAAATCATCCCATCCACCATCCCGTGCGGATGGTTTGCAACGACGACCACTGGTCCCTCTTTAGGGATGCGATCCAATTGTGACTGCGGGGTCGTCAGGTTAATCCCCATCGTATCCAATGCAGCCCGCCAAAACGCCTGACCAGTTGGAGCACCACGTTTTTCGAATTTCCTGATCAACCGCAGAATGGTAAGTTTACCAGTGAAAAACTCCATCACGCTAATGATCCGCGACTTTATCGGATCATCAAAGGTCGAAGCATAGGACAGGCTACTGCGGTCGTACTTGTTAAAGGAAACAGTATCCACGTCGGGCTCAGTACCCGCGTTTTCGTTTCCTTTGTTTATGTCATTTGCCAAGAAAATTCACCTTAGTCAGGCCGCACTGATCGACTTAATAGCCTTCGCCAAATTTGTCCGCGACCAATGCGGTCATGGCCTCTGCCAATGCTGCGGCGTCTGGACCAGAGGTTTGAACGTCAATAGTGCTTCCCCGCGCAGCTGCCAACATCAAAAGCCCCATGATGCTGTCGCCTGATGCAGACATGCCATCCTTGCTGACTTCTGCACGGGCATCAAATGCTTCTACGACTTCAACCAATTTGGCCGAAGCGCGCGCATGCAGACCCTTTTCATTCACGATCTTTAGAGAGATTTCAGTCATTCGTTCTTTGGCCTTTTAACCTGCACTGACATTCTGGCTGTCGATGTATTTCTTACCAGCTTCAAGGGCGGCTCGCACGGCGTCTGGTACATCCATTTGGCGGGATTTAGCCAGCTTAATCAACATGGGCAGGTTGGCGCCGTAAATAATTCGGCGGTTGTCAGGGCGACATGCCAATAGGCTAAGGTTTGATGGCGAACCGCCAAAAAGGTCTGTGACAACAACAACGCCAGCGCCCTGATCAACTTCGTTGGCCGCCACGCAAATTTCACTCTCTTTGGCCTCACGGTCGTGATCTGCATGAATTGCAATTGCGCGCACGCCAAATTGTGAACCAACAACGTGTTCAATGGCGGCAAGATATTCTTGCGCCAAACCACCATGTGCCACGATCACAATACCAATCACATCTTAAACCTCTGGAGGGTGCTGGCGGTCCAGCTCACGATGCCTAATTGACACCTGCCAGCCCTGATCTGCAAGGCTCAATGCGTGATGTTCTGCCAAAGTGACGGAACGATGTTGCCCACCTGTACAACCAAATGCGATGGAAATGTGCGATTTGCCTTCATCACGGTACGCGGGCAGCAACAACGCACTGAGTTCAAGCACCTTCGTTGCAAAGGCATCAAAGCGCGGATCGTCGGCAACATAAGTTGCTACTTGCGCGTTCGTACCGTTCAATCCACGCAGGCTGGTGTTCCAATAGGGATTACGCAAAAACCGACAATCATGGACCATGTCCACGCTGCGTGGGAGGCCGCGTTTGTAGGAAAACGACTGTACAGAAACTGTAAGGTGGTGCTTGCCGGATGGAGCAAACCAATGCTCTACTTCGGCGCGCAATTCATGAACATTCAGGTTCGTTGTATCGATAAGGACGTCTGCCCGCGCCCGGATTGGGTGTAGCAAATCCTGTTCGCGGCGGATGCCTTCAGCTGGTCGGTCAATAGGTGCCAAAGGATGTCGACGGCGGGTTTCAGAAAACCTGCGCAGCAGAACGTCCGTAGAGCAATCCATATACAACAGTTCAACCAACAACCCTCTTCGTGTCGACAGTTGCCCCAGCAAATCAAGGACACCGTTTGTTGAAAAGTCGCGGTTTCGCGCATCAATGCCCAACGCCACCGATCGCTCTTGCCCCGGGCCATCCAACAAGGCCGGAAGCAAGCGCAGCGGCAGATTGTCGATAGCCTCAAACCCTGCGTCTTCTAGCACATTAAGAGCTGAAGATCTGCCAGCGCCAGACGGCCCTGTGACCAGTACAAAACGGCGCTGTCCTAGAGCATCTAGGCTGGAAGCATTTGGGTCCACTTGTGTCATGGTGATACATCTAGGGTGCCGTGCATGGAAATCCAAATTGCCGCCGCAAAATGCGCGTTCTTAGCATTGTACAAACAGGGTAATGTGATTCCAAACAAGGAATGTTGATGTGGCTTAGGCAAACGATCTTCCTCAGTCTTTGCCAAATCAATCACCATAGAAATAGGCGTTGGTCCGGCATCTTTGACACGCAGCAGCCCCACACCGCGCGCCTCAATTCGCCCCCGGATCAGGCTTGGCGCAAATGCGACCAAGGTGCCTTTTTCTTTTAAAATCTGCGTTTGGTCGTCTGCAACCAGCCCTGCACCTAAGGCCATAAGTTGCAAGGCAAGGGAAGACTTTCCGCTGCCAGACGGACCAATAATCAGCACGGCCTTACCTGCAATCTCAACCGTGGTGGCGTGAATAACCTCAAAGTCAGGCATCATTTAGATGTGCGATAATGCTCACGCATCACGTAGGCAGGCCGACAACAAACCGAGCGCCCAATGGCTCGGATGTGATGTCTGCGTCAGTTGGGCGAATATTCTCGGCCCAAATGACACCGCCATGTGCCTCAACAATCTGTTTTGAAATCGCGAGGCCAAGTCCAGAGTTATTGCCAAAATGCTCATCGGGGCGTTGCGAGTAAAAGCGTTTGAAAATCTTGGACAGGGCCTGTTCCGGTATGCCCGGCCCAGTGTCTTCAACAACAATCAAAACTCGATTTTCACGCTTGCGCGCCCACACACGTATTGCATCACCATCTTCACAAAAGGAAATCGCATTGGTGATGAGATTCACAAACACCTGTGCCAAACGCGCCTCTAGCCCGTGGATGTTGACCGGGTTAGACGGCAGATCAGTGATGAAATCAATGCCTTGGGCTTTGGCATCTTCACCCAAATACTGGCCCAAGTTGCTCAACATCGGCAGAAGGTCAAAGGCTTCTTCTTCTTCTTTGACCAATTCGGAATCAAGTCGGGACGCATTGGAAATGTCGCTTACCAAGCGATCCAAGCGCCGCACATCGTGGTCGATTACATCCAGTAGTTTCTCACGTTGATCTTCACGTTTGATCATCCGTAACGTACCGACAGCTGACCGCAATGACGCCAAAGGATTCTTGATCTCATGCGCCACGTCTGCGGCAAATTGTTCATTACCATCAATCCGATTGTACAGCGCCGAGACCATACCGCGCAAAGCACCAGACAATCGGCCAATCTCATCGGGGCGCGCCGTCAAATCAGGGATACGAATACGGCCCGGGTTCATTTTGCGTGCATCTTTGTCACGCCCAAGTTCAGCAGCAGCGGCCAAATCGGCTAATGGGTTAGCAATGGTCGAAGCCAATACAAGGCTCAGGCCAATCGAAACCAACGTCGCAATGACAAACATCTGCAACACGCGCTCACGTTCGCCGCGAACGAATTTATCGATTTCACCTGCAGCTGAGGCAATCGCCACAACACCAACAGCCTGACTGCCCTGCATGATAGGCGTCATAACCGTAAACAAAGTGCCGCCGTTGGCATCCAATTTGTTCTCAATCTGCGTGCCGTTCTGTAGACTTCCGGCCACTTGGCCTTTTAGTTGATCTTCGATCGGGAGCGGCGCAGATGCATCATCAGTATTGCCGAACGGGCTAGAAACGACGTTCCACAACCAGCTTAACCCATCCGTCAACAAGGTGTGCCCACCAGTATCTGGGACACCCGGCGTATCTTGCAGGGCAAGTCGACCCTCTGTTGTGGCGACCAATGTTTCAGCAGGATCAAAAACGTAGACTTCAATTCCACTGCGTAGATCAAGCCCCGCGAGCGTGGTTTCAACATCCACGCCATCGCCAGTCGCAAGATTAACCGGTGCGCCAACAGGCAGCTGGGCTTCGATCACATCAGCAATCAATTCAGCCTCGGAAACAAGGGATGCAGCCCGCTGAACCGCCAAGGAATCTCGTGAAGAATTGAGGTAAAGAATACCAGCAACAAGCACGTTCAACGCAATCAAGTTAAACGTGATGATTTTGCGCGTCAGAGGCGACGCACGCAGCGAAAACAGGCCGCGACGTTCCCGCCGCACCCGCATTTCATTGGGCACATCTGCGTCCGGGGCGACCCAATCGTCGCCCAGAACAACATCGCCATCCCGCGTGGTTGGGGCCAGATCGCGCACAAAGTTCCTTTCCACAATCGCCATCAGCGCAGCTTACTCTTCGTTATATCTGTAACCGATACCGTAAAGTGTCTCAATCGCTGAGAATTCATCGTCCGCTGTGCGCATCTTCTTGCGCAAACGCTTGATGTGGCTGTCGATGGTGCGGTCGTCCACATAAACCTGATCATCATAGGCCACGTCCATCAATTGATCGCGCGACTTCACGAAGCCGGGGCGCTGCGCCAATGCCTGCAACAACAGGAACTCAGTGACCGTCAAGGACACATCGTTGCCCTTCCAAGATACCGCGTGACGCAGCGGATCCATGCGCAACTCGCCGCGCTCCATCACTTTGGTTTCTTCGGTGTCGCCGACTTCATCCGTTTCCACGGCATCCTGACGACGCAGCAAGGCGCGAATACGCTCTACCAACAAACGCTGGCTAAACGGTTTTTTGACGTAGTCGTCAGCACCCATACGTAGGCCCAACACTTCATCAATTTCATCGTCTTTGGAGGTGAGAAAGATCACCGGCATGGCAGTTTTCTGGCGCAACCGCTGCAACAAATCCATGCCATCCATGCGCGGCATCTTGATGTCCAGAACGGCCATATCGGGAAGCCGCTTGTTAAACGCGTCCAGTGCTGCTTGGCCGTCATTATATGTTTCTACTTCGAAACCTTCAGCTTCGAGAGTCATTGAGACGGACGTCAGGATGTTCCTGTCGTCGTCCACCAATGCAATTTTTGACATTGCCTGTTTCCTTGTTACTGCTCAATTATCGTTTTTTGATTTTTGGTCATTGATCACCATTTTTGACCATCGAATCAATCTCTAAGTGCGAATCACGTGTAGCTATGGCCCTATTTCCGCCACAATTTGGTTAGGAATGGCTAAATTGCCGCACTTTCGCGTCACCCGTGAAGCTAAGATTTTAAGCAACACCCGGCTCTAGCAACGCTGAATGACCAAAGTTCGCAATGATGGCGCTAACTGCGTCAAACCTACCTGTTCATATCTTTCACCCACGTGCTAAGAGGCGCATTATGGCCCCATCGGCCAAGGACGGAACCGTCCGATTAAGCAGGATTTGCGCCCTAACTTGCGCACTACAGGAGACATCATATGACATTTGGCCGGGTAAACCCGCAGTTTCGCCTAGAAGATCAACAGATCAATGGGCTGGGAAATGTCTATTATAACCTGATGGAGCCCGCGCTGGTTGAAACCTCGCTCAAGCGTGGTGAGGGCACTTTAGGAAATGGTGGTGCCTTTTTGGTGACCACTGGAAAGTTCACTGGTCGTTCGCCAAAAGACAAACATGTCGTGAAAACAGAAAGCGTTGCAGACACCATTTGGTGGGAAAACAACGCACAGATGTCTCCCGAAGGGTTCGATGCCCTTTATACAGACATGATCGCGCACATGCAGGGCGGTGACTATTTCGTCCAGGATTTGGTGGGCGGTGCAGACCCTAAACATGCGATCAACGTGCGCATGGTGACAGAGCTTGCTTGGCATGGGCTGTTCATTCGCACCATGTTGCGTCGCCCCGACCGCGACGCGTTGGACGAGTTTATCGCGGATTTCACCGTTATTAATTGCCCCAAGTTTCAGGCCGACCCAGCAAAACACAACTGCCGGTCCGAAACTGTGATCGCGATGAACTTTGACCGCAAACTGATCCTGATCGGTGGTACGGAGTACGCGGGCGAAAATAAGAAGTCGGTCTTTTCATTACTCAACTATCTACTGCCTGAAAAAGGCATCATGCCGATGCACTGCTCAGCCAACCACGCCACGGGTAACCCCGTAGATACAGCTGTGTTCTTTGGCCTGTCTGGCACGGGTAAAACGACTTTGTCTGCCGATCCGGGCCGCACGTTGATCGGTGATGATGAACATGGCTGGTCAGACAATGGCACCTTTAACTTTGAAGGTGGTTGTTACGCAAAGACCATCAACCTAAGCCGCGAAGCAGAGCCAGAGATTTATGCTACGACCGAAAAATTCGGCACTGTCATCGAAAACATGGTCTTTGACGAAGAAACCAAAGTCTTGGACTTTGATGACGATAGTCTGACCGCGAACATGCGCTGTGCCTATCCGTTGCACTATATTTCGAACGCATCGAAAAAGGCCGTTGGTGGACACCCAAAGAACATCATCATGCTGACCTGCGACGCATTTGGTGTATTGCCCCCCATCGCGCGCCTGACACCTGCACAAGCGATGTACCACTTCTTGTCCGGATTCACATCAAAAGTGGCCGGGACCGAGCGCGGTGTAACGGAACCAGAACCCACATTCTCAACCTGCTTTGGTGCCCCTTTCATGCCGCGTCGCCCCGAAGTTTACGGGAATCTGCTGCGTGAAAAGATCGCCCAGCATGGCGCGACATGCTGGTTGGTGAACACTGGCTGGACAGGTGGTGCGTATGGCACCGGCAGCCGGATGCCGATCAAAGCAACCCGCGCACTGCTAACCGCAGCCCTCGAAGGGTCTTTGGCTGATGTAGAGTATCGCAAAGACAAAAACTTTGGCTTTGACGTGCCAGTCTCCGTGGACGGTGTGGCAGACATCCTACTTGATCCGCGCCGCACATGGGACAATCCCGAAGCCTATGATCGCCAAGCAGCCAAACTGGTAACGATGTTTGCTGACAATTTTGGCCAATACTTGCCCTTTATCGATGATGACGTAAAAGACGCCGCAATCGGATAGAGGTATATTCTACCTTAAATAGAAAGAGCCGCAGTTCGCTGCGGCTCTTTTACGTTCATCAAGCGGCCAAGGTTTCTATTTCGGCATTGGGCAAATCCAATTGGAAACGAATATCCTCGTCGCTCATATAGACCATAACCGCTTCCATCGCGTCAGGCTCGTTGTGGAAATACCAACGCAGAGCAAGCGGTTCAGCGTGCATAAACCCCATGCGCAGACAAAACCCTTTGTACGCAACAGGGCGGACCATAAAGCCAACAACATAATCAGCGCTAAATTTTTTCATTGCAGCAAGCAATGCAAAGCGACCCAGAATACCGGAAATGCCAGTACCCCTGAATTGCCCCGGCTCACCACCAATCCAAGTTTCCCCGGAATAGACAACACGCCCTTGGATTTTCTTTGCACCGGGACCCGGCTTATATCGGGAACGGCCATAATCAATATCCAGCCCAGATGGCGCAAATCCATGGAAATTTTTACGGAAATATTCTGATAAGACGCCATTGCCGGTTGGTAGCAGCCTCAACGCCTGCGTGTGCATGATACGACCCTGATCATCGTGCCCAACAACCCACGCAGAGTTGCTTCTATTCATATCATGCACGTCAGGATTGAAAGGATCACCAATCCTATGGTCTGGTCTGGCCTCTGCCAGATACTCTAAATACTGATCGAAATCGTGTCCGACAGTTAGATGAATTCCAAGCTTATCAAGGACATCCTGACTTGAAGCTTCAAATCTGTCCTCTGCACCCATTCCATAAATTGCCATTGGCCCCTCCTGCAGTTGCATTCAAGGCTAATCATAACGCATTTTAGTTATTCTGCCGCAATATTCGCGCGGAGGTCGTGTTTATTCGCTCTACATGAGCATGTCCTCGGGCATTAGGCGTACCATTTCTTGGCTGACGCTCTTTATTTCAACATCATATGTCCGTCTGACAGTCGAAATCATTGCAAAGCTGTCATCTGGAAAACGCGCCCCTAAAAGCAATCTTTCGAATGCAATTGGGAGCATTTCGGCCTCAGTCCCTTTCGGTAAGACCGTATAAATGTGGTCCAAACGGATCGACTGATTCGTTTCCACTTCACCATAAGACGCATTCGCCAAATGGCCGAAATTCCCGCCACCCGGCATTTCCGCTATTGCGCGGCCAATACTGGATCTTGAAACAGTCCACCCAAACCACGAAACAAACGAACTTTCTTCGCCCACCTCTGTGAACAACCATTCATCCCCCGCGCGGCGGAATACCGTACAATAGGGGCGAATAGATTCCATTGCTGGATGTTCTAAATGTCCACCCGCAGTGACCCATGCCTTCATTACATTCGGCAGCAAGGGCGATGACGACGAAAAAAGTTTGCCAATTGGTTGCTGCTGCTGGAAATGAAACCACCCGTCGGTTTGTTCCCGGCGCAGATATTGCAGACCATTAATCATTTGCGATTGTCCGGTCAGCCACCCATCAGCGCGCGCAAGTAAATCAAGGGTCTCGGGTAGAATCAAACGCCCCAGTTCGGTCAACGCATACTGCCGATCAGTCACTTCAAACAGCGGTCCGCCCTTCAATTCTTCCAGCTGTGCCACGTGTCTGCGAACGGTCTGGCGCGTGCTACCAAGTTCGCGCACAGCGTGGCTCAAGTTTAGTGTTGCAGCCAGTCGTGTGAAGGACCGCAGCATTTCAAAAAGCAATGGATAACTGCGAGCGTCAGTATCAGAGAGTGGCAAGCTTCCGTCCACGAGAGCACCTTTATTAATAGATGGTTAATCAATCATACACTGTAGGTATATTTATCACCCATTATAGCATGACTCGTCAACCCATTGATGATCTATCTATGGTTGAAAGATTACGAAAGTTACTCAATTGCTTGCAGGGGGACATTTTTTGCAAAGTATCGACAGTTAAACCAGAGGTTCCTAATTTTATGTCCCATCCAGTAGATGTTCACGTTGGCCGCAAACTGAAGCAGGTGCGCACATTGCGCCGCCTTTCTCAAACAGATGTTGCCCGCAAACTGAACTTATCTTTTCAACAAATTCAGAAGTACGAAATCGGTTCAAACCGCGTTGCGGCTAGCCGTCTATTTGAGCTATCCCAAATTTTAGAAGTTCCACCATCCTACTTTTTTGAAGACCTCCATGACAATGCAAACACACCACCCAAGAAAGATCCAGGCATGGCAATTGTAACAGCCCTTGCTGCGATCAAAGATGAGGCGGTAAAATCACGTATCGTGACTTATATCGAAGATGTGTCAGGCATGACCGTAGCCCGCCAAGGCTAATCTTCAAAATACGGCGCGCCTTACCAAGTTGGCTCCTGCCAGCAAAAGAACAAATAGTGTGGCGCGCCGAAACAACTTCTGATCAATACGATCCATGACCTTGCCGCCAATCCACATGCCAATAAGGCCGGGCAAAATCAACGATGCTGAAAAGGGCCAGGTTTCTGCCCGCAGCACGCCAGAGCCAATATGCGCCCCAGCGAGTGCCACAGATCCAAGCCCATAAATCACACCCTGAATTCGCATCTGATCGTATTTTTGCGTATTTAAGGCGGTGAGGTAGGTCACAGTTGGCGGGCCCCATACGCCCGACATTCCCGCCATAATACCAGCAAAACCACCCGCAAACGCCTCTAGTTTAACGGTCTTGTTTACGATCCGAAATTGATACCCGGTCAGTTGCAAAACAACAAAAATCACCACCGGCACCCCGATGACCAAACTCAACACATCATCGGACGCAACGCGCACCAGTTGGGCTGCGATGACCAAGGTTAGCCCACCAGCGATCAAAAATACCCTAAATAACTTAATCGACTCCCACGCCGCCGCTGGTCCCTGCCGAAGCGACTGCATCACATTGCTGACCAGTGTCGGTAGAATCAGCCCAGCCAATGCGATCTCAGGTGAGATAAAAAACGTCAGCCCAGATATCAGGACCAAAGGCATAGCAAAGCCAACCACGCCTTTCACGAATCCCCCAAACAGCGCGATGGACAGCGCCAGAAACAACTGGCTGGTTGTTAAAAAGGGGAAAAATGTCTCCATACCCCTACATAACAGTTTGAAAACTAGCCGCATCGAAAACTCGTCGCGTAATTTTAGAACAAAATGCCGCAGCGAAACGTATCTTTGTTGTGCTGCACCTGCAAACTAGCTATCCAGCAAGCCAAGCAAAAGGATGACAAAATGGCACATGACGGTCAGGATATGACAATGCAAACCCCTATTGTACTGGATGATTTACTCGGATTGAGCGCAGCGGCCCTCCCCCCTGTTGATGCCGTTCTGGAAAAGGCTCTCACATCTGTTCGTGCCTTGGTCACTGCTGATGGCCGCATCTCTGCTTCACTTATCGAGGACAATCAAACAGCCGCACATGGGCTTGCTTGGCTCGCCACATACGCACAGGCCCTGCGCCAGATGCAGGCATGGGCGGAACGCCTAAAAGCAGATGGTCGCTTTGGTGAAACCGAACAGTTGCTTCACCAAATCGGCTTTGGTGAATACCTTTGGCAGATCTATGGCGGCATCCAGATGAACCAAGGCGAAGTTGTGCGCCTTCAGGACATGGGCTTGAGCCAAAAAGACCAAGGCGCGTTGATGAACCCGGCGGTCATGACCCTGACCCAATCGGGTAATACACAGGCCGCCCGCACGCGGCTGGTTGAATTGATGCAGGAACATTCCGCCAATGTCACCGTCGGTGCCAGCGGCTTGGACGAAGAACTCGAAATGATTCGCGAACAGTTTCGCCGCTATGCGGTCGAAAAGGTCGAACCACACGCGCATGATTGGCACCTCAAGGATGAACTCATCCCGATCGAAGTGATCAATGAGTTGGCCGAGATGGGCGTCTTTGGCCTGACCATTCCAGAAGATCACGGCGGCCTTGGCCTGTCTAAGGCATCCATGGTTGTGGTCAGCGAAGAACTCAGCCGGGGTTACATCGGTGTCGGCTCTCTCGCAACCCGCTCTGAAATCGCGGCTGAACTCATCCTTTGCGGCGGTACAGACGCGCAAAAGGAACAGTGGTTACCGGGGCTGGCTAGTGGTGAAATCCTGCCAACGGCGGTCTTTACAGAGCCAAACACAGGCTCTGATCTGGGTGCCCTGCGTACCCGCGCGGTCAAGGACGGCGACGATTACAAAGTCACAGGTAACAAGACATGGATCACACACGCCGCCCGCACCCATGTAATGACCTTGCTGGCGCGCACCGATCCGGACACGACAAACCACAAAGGCCTGTCGATGTTTCTGGCCGAAAAGACGCCCGGCGATGACGCAACACCCTTTCCCACCCCCGGTATGACGGGCGGTGAAATTGAGGTACTCGGCTATCGTGGCATGAAGGAATACGAACTCGCCTTTGATGGATTCGCAGTCAAAGGTGAAAACCTTCTGGGTGGTGAAGAGGGCAAAGGCTTCAAGCAATTGATGGAAACCTTCGAATCCGCGCGCATCCAAACAGCAGCACGCGCTGTGGGCGTGGGCCAATCCGCTCTCGATATCTCGATGCAATACGCAATTGATCGCAAACAGTTCGGCAAGGCGTTAATCAACTTTCCACGCGTTTCAGGCAAGTTGGCGATGATGGCCGTCGAACTGATGATCGCCCGCCAATTGACCTATTTCAGTGCATGGGAAAAAGACCATGGCCGCCGCTGCGACCTTGAGGCAGGCATGGCCAAACTGCTGGGTGCGCGGGTCGCATGGGCGGCCGCCGACAACGGCTTGCAAATTCACGGCGGCAACGGGTTTGCGCTGGAATATAAAATCAGCCGCGTCTTATGTGACGCCCGCATCCTCAATATCTTTGAAGGTGCTGCTGAAATTCAGGCGCAGGTCATCGCCCGGCGCTTGTTGGGGTAAACCACTGCCCTTGCCTCATTAGAGGCAAGGGCATATCCAGCGATCTATGAATACCCCTCGACTAACTCCAGACCATTGGCTGACTGCCGGATTTGACGCACTACAGCGGCTCGGCCCTCAATCGTTGGCAGCAGAACCTTTGGCGCGCCAACTGGGCACGACCAAAGGGTCATTCTATTGGCATTTCAAAGATGTGCCTGCCTTTCATACCGCCCTTATTATGTCATGGCGTGACGCAACCATTACGCACATGGTGACGCAGCTTGAACAAAGCGGCAGTGCGGACCAGCGTTTGCGCAGTTTTGGCGCGCAGTTGCTGGATGATCCTATTGAACCCAGTTTTCGTGTATGGGCGCAAACGAACAGGGATGTTGCAAAAGCCTTGCGCGACGTCGACGCCCAACGCCTCACATATCTGGCCACACTTTTGCGCCAATTGGGCTTGAGCAACGCAGACTTTGCCCATGCCGTGCTGGCGACACTGGTTGGATTACCGCAAATTTCAGCAGACAACCGCGCCCAACAATCAGCTGCATTCAACACATTGGTTGATACGGTTCTGGCACTTTCATAAACAAAGGTGGATTTATTATGCGTCTGTCTCTTTGCCTGATACTACCCCTGCTGATCGCTGCGTGCAAAAAAGACGAAACTGTGCGCGCCTATGGGGGTGCCGACAAAGAATGGCGCCTCGCTGAACTCAATGAACAGCCGTTTGAGGCCAGTGCAACACTGACATTTCCCGAAACATACCGCATCGCGGGCAACGCCCCCTGTAACAGCTACAACGCATCGATGAGCGTTCCTTACCCATGGTTTGAAGCTGGACCCATTGCAGCAACCAAACGTGCCTGCCCTGACCTAAATGCTGAGGCTACATTTTTCAAAGCCTTGGCTGCTGCAACCTTGTCTGAGGTGCAGGGTAACTTTCTGATCCTGTCCAACACGGACGGGTTGAGCATGGTGTTTACCGCTGCCGACTAAACGCCTCAACAAAACGCGCCCGCGCTTCTGGCAATGGCTTGCCGCCTAAATCCTGTGCCAGATGCGATTTCAGGAAATACCCGGTGGTCACAAACCCCTGCGCAATATCTGCATCAGACGGCTCACCTACACCGCGCAGCACAGCGGGCAAAGGCAACAACCGATCCGCCCATTCCCCCGCCCCTTGCGCCGACACAGCGCGGCCTGATTTAGGCGACACATAGCACAAACCTTCGGTCGCACCCGTCACCGCACAGGCCGACAGATCAAGCGCATAGCCCATTTCCTCCAACAGCCCCATTTCCCATTGCAAATATGCCAACGGCCAAACGTCTGACTGCCCCAAAAGGTCCAACAAGACCTGCGTGCGTTCATAAAGCGGCAGATGCGGCTCACGCTCTGGCAAGCAAAATGACAGCAATGCCGTGACGGTATTGAGCCCTGCCAGTGCCAACCGATCACTCATCGCGACCGCCGCACGGCTACGCACAGGTTCCACACTAAAGCTGCCGATGTGATCCTCAAGCCGCGCGCGCCAAACGACGTCTAGCTGGGCACCCGGTTGTAATATGGGTGCAATCTTGCGGCTGGTGCCACCCCGCACCACACCTGCATGACGCCCTTGGGTCGGTGTGAACATTTCAATAATCGACGACGTTTCGCCATGTTTGCGCGCGCTCAGCAATATCCCCTGATCGCGCCACTCCATCAGCTTAACCCATCCTCATCCAACAAATGACGCCCTGCACGATCTTCGACCTCGATCACCCATAAGTCACGATCAAACCCGCACTGCCGCGTCACGGCCTCATCAACATCGCGCTCAACACCACTGGTCAATTCGACCCAGCGTCGATCCCCCGTCATCAGATCAAAGGAGCGTTGAAACAGAACAGCCTGCCCGTCCAAAGTGTTGAGTTTTACCAAAACAGCGCCGCCTGTATCGTCCCCATGCGCGACAACAAATGCTGGAATATCCTGAAACCGCAACCGCGCCAAATAGGCATCAACCCAAAATCGCGCGGTCAGACGGGCCATACCGCCCCCAATTTCATTGTTCCAAAAATACACCCTTTTGGTGCAGCCTCAATCAAAGCCTCAGTCGTTGCCATCTTTGAAATCCAGCCCCATTTCAGAATAACGCTCGGATTCTTCCAGCCAATTTGGCCGCACTTTAACCTGCAAAAATAGATGCACACGACGACCCAAGAACTCTTCTAGCTCTTCACGCGCGGCTTTGCTCACACCTTTGATGGTCTCACCCTTGTTGCCGAGAACAATGCCCTTATGACCATCACGGATCACATAGATAAGCTGATCAATCCGCGCTGTACCATCTTCACGTTCTTCCCAGTTTTCGGTCTCAACGGTCAATTGGTACGGCAATTCTTGGTGTAAACGCAGTGTCAGCTTTTCGCGGGTCATCTCAGCGGCAATCATCCGCATCGGTAAATCCGCGATCTGATCCTCAGGGTACAACCAAGGCCCCGTCGGCACCTCATGCGCCAGCCATTTGCGCAGGGCATCAACACCGTGACCACGTTCCGCTGAAATCATGAAGGTCTCTGCAAAGGCAAAGCGCTCGTTTAATTTCTGGCTCAATCCCAGCAGTACGGGTGCCTCAACACGATCAATCTTGTTGATCGCAAGCGCCACTTTGCGGCCCTTCTCAATGTTAGCCAACCCTTCAAGAATACGCTCAACACCTTCGCTCACGCCGCGATGTGCTTCGACCAGCAACACCACAACATCCGCGTCCGCAGCGCCACCCCAAGCAGCCGCGACCATGGCACGGTCCAAACGACGGCGCGGTTGAAACAGGCCCGGTGTATCGACAAAAACGATCTGCGCCTCACCTTCCATCGCAACACCGCGAATACGTGCGCGGGTGGTTTGAACCTTGTGGGTCACAATGCTGACTTTGGCCCCAACCATTCGATTTAGTAGGGTTGATTTACCTGCATTAGGTTCCCCGATCAGGGCAACAAATCCAGCCCGCGTGTTCGCAGAAGGTTCTGTGGTCATGTGTCATTCTCCAACTGCGCCATCAATGTCGATGCGGCGGCCTGTTCTGCATTTCTTTTTGAATTTGCGGTCGCGGCGGCCTCTTGGCCGCTTTCAAGCTGTGCCGTAATCGTAAAGACTGGTGCGTGATCTGGTCCACTGCGATCCGTTTGCACGTACTTTGGTGGGTTCAGCCCGCGGGCTTGCGCCCATTCCTGTAGCGCCGTCTTAGCGTCGCGCGCGTCTTCTTTAACAGTCGTAACACGATTGCCCCAAAGCCGCAGCACCATATCGCGGGCCGCATCAAACCCACCATCCAAATAAACGGCAGCAATAACCGCCTCAATCGCGTCACCCAACAAGGCTTGCTTGCGTCGCCCACCTGATATCATCTCGGAACGACCCAGTTTAAGAACCTGCCCCAAATCAATCTCACGTGCGACATCCGCACAGGTTTCCTTGCGCACCAGTGCATTAAAACGCGGTGCCAGCTGACCTTCGGTGGCACGTGTGTCCAGCGCCAACAGCGCTTCTGCCATGACCAACCCCAACACTCGGTCGCCCAAAAACTCAAGCCGCTGATTATCGTCGCGATTTGCTGATGACATCGACGCATGCGTTACGGCGCGATTCAGCAGTTCAGGCGTGGCAAAGTGATGCCCAATGCGCCCTTCAAATACCTTAAGATCACCGCTTAACTTCATTTGACAGCTTTAAAGAACCGGTCACTGCGCCATGTCCAGAAATACAGCATCGAACGCCCCGCCGAACTAAACATTATCCGGTCTGCGCGACCAATTAGGTTTTCATATGGAACAAACCCAACGCCACCCGCCTGCTGCGCTAAACGGCTGTCAGCAGAATTATCGCGGTTGTCACCCATAAAAAAGAAATGACCTTCGGGTACAGAATAGATGCCTGTACGGTCGGACTGCTGGTCACTGATGTTCAAAACCGCGTATTCAACACCATTTGGCAGAGTTTCGATCTGACGTGACTTGTCACACTGACCGCCTGCACCAACCGGACCGTTTTCACAACGTGGCCGCAATCCCTGTGGTCCTTGTGGGGTCATAATCTCTTCGAACTGGCCGGCATCCTGCAACCCGACAGGTTCACCATTGATATGAAGAACACCTGCTTTGACTTGAACCGTGTCACCGGACAAACCGATCAAGCGTTTGATGTAATCATGCCCCGATACCGGATGACGGAACACAACAACATCACCGCGCTCAGGCTCACCCCCAAACAGACGTGTGTTGTCGCCGTCAAACACACCACAGATATCTTCGGCATCTACGTTAAGGCCAACCGCTGGAATTTTCAGTGTTGGGCAGGACGCATAAGAATAGCCATAGACCATCTTATTCACGAACAGAAAATCGCCAATCAACAATGTTTCTTTCATTGACCCTGACGGAATCCAAAATGGCTGAAAGAACAAGGTGCGGAACGCGCCGGCAATAAGCAAAGCCCAGGCAATTGTCTTGATTGTTTCGACAATCGCGTTGCCGGTCTTTTCTTTAGCGGCCATGCGGCGCTCCATCTGGTTCAGGTTAGGCTAATTAGGTTTGGGGTTACATGCGGGCGGGCGACGGTACTGTCAAGCGTGGGGCATATTTGCATGACGTCAGTTCGCCTATTTAGAGGTCTGATTTTGGTCGCGCTTCGATCATCACGAATGCCTGCGCCCAAGGGTGATCATCCGTAAGTGTGACGTGAATGAACGCTTCATGGCCTGGTGGTGTCATGGTTGCCAACCGTTCGGCGGCCCATCCGGTGACATGCATAACGGGTTGCCCTGTGCGCAAGTTACTCACAGCCATATCTCGCCACGAAATACCCATCCGCAAACCAGTGCCAAGCGCCTTTGAACACGCCTCTTTCGCAGCCCAGCGTTTTGCATAGGTTCCCGCCACATCACGGCGGCGTTCGGATTTGCGTTGTTCGACTTCTGTGAACACCCGGTTGCGAAACCGATCTCCAAAGCGATCAAGCGTACCTTGGATGCGTTCAATATTCGCCAGATCTGTACCAATGCCTAAAATCATAGGCTATTCACGATCCTTTAGATCAAAAACGGAAATCTTTTCGCTGCCGCCGCATAAGGCAACCAAGCGCCCACCCAATAATTTGTGTTCAGGATGTTGCGCATAGTTTTCCAAGGCCACCGCATCGTCAAAATCAATCGTGAACCCATAGGGAAATTCTGGCGTTTTGCCTTCCAGGTCAATGTTTTCGCCTGCCAGAAAGTGGCAACAACCGGGCAAACGCCCAACTAAGGCATCAAGGGCTTGCATAACCTCACGCAGTTCCAGTGCATCGTGACCATCCGATAAACCAAGCATCACACAATGTCGGATCATTGGATTCTCACGGCTTTTAAGCTGCCAAAGTCGATGCGCCAGCGCGTCGGGACTGTTGGGCAACATCGCGGATCATTTGGTCCGGGCAAAGTGGTCGTTACATCCACTGAGCTTTGGGAAAAAGCTGCATCCCGAGGGCTTTGTCCATACATGCCATCCACTTCACCTGCAAAAGACCACCCATTTGCCTGACGCACAAACACACCTGTCGCAATGCCAGTGTTGCCCGCAGATCCCGGTATGTATTCGTAGACAACGCCAATCGCAGTTGTAGCAACTGTGGGGACGGGTGCGTTGGGCAGCCAAAAAGACGCCTCTGCTGTACCAGAATCTGTTAGGCTTTGGAAAAGCAAGCGATCCAAATCACCCCAATCCTGCGCAAGAGTGGCGGATGGCAAAAGTGTTAGCACAAATACAAACAACCAATGTTTCATCTCAGTCCCTCCAAAACATCGTGATCTATAGGCTTAGTCGGCCTTTCGCTTGGCCTCAGCCTTGGCTGCGGCCTTTCTCTTTAAGGCTTCGAACTTGGCTTTGATCATCCCTTTGCGCCGCTTCTGATAGGCGCGCAACAGGGGCACCATTAAGTAATACGCGACCGATGCGCACAAGATACCCGGCAGGATGCCTCCGATCAGATAGGGATAAAACACCTCACGCACAAAAACCGTAATCCCGGCCCAATCCATTTCAGCATCCGTGAAAATCGCAACAAAATTGAACCAAAGATCACTGCCAGCATCCGCAAACTTCCCTCCAAACGAACGATGCGCGCTTTCATCCATCTGGGTGCCTAAAATCCAATGCCCCGTCTGAAGCGACGCGACACCAATTGGCACATAGGTCAAAGGGTTACCAAAGAACGTCGCCATCAAAGCCGCCAATAGATTGCCCTGCATCGTGCGCGATACCGCAGCAGCGACGATAAAGTGCAATCCATAAAACGGTGTGAATGTTGTGAAAACCCCGGCCCAAATACCACGTGCAATGCGTTCCGGGCTGTCCGGTAGTCGACGCATCCGGTGCTTCACATAATGAAACGCACGTGTCCAACCACCGCGCGGCCACAGGAACTCTGCTATCGCGCGCAATGCTGGTTTTGGATCGCGGCGTTTGAAAATCAACTATCACTGCCCAGTTTGGTGTTACATCTGCCCCAACGGGCGTCTTATCCGTTTAATCGCCTTTTTCGTCCGGCGCTTTTGCATTCTTGTCGCGGTGACGTTTAATTTCAGCAACTTCGCCTTCTGCCTCAAGAGTTAGCATAAGCGAATGTAGATGCGCCACATCACGCAGGTCCACATCAATCAACAATCGGTAAAAATCTGGTTTTCGCTCCAGAAACTCCAAATCAGAGATATTGGCCGATGCCTCTCCAATCAAGGTGCAGATGCGCCCCAAAACGCCAGCGCCGTTGCCAATCGTAAGATCAATGATCACACCATAAACAGCCGCATGACTGCCATCGTGCCAGCGCAGATCAAGCCAGCGTTCAGGTTGATCTTCATAAATGGCCATGCGTTCGCAATCGATCGCGTGTACGGTAACGCCTTTCCCACGAAAGGTGATGCCGACAATGCGTTCACCAGGCAACGGATTGCAGCAAGGCGCACGATCAAAAGATTGGCCCGGCTCAAGGCCCACAACCGCACGGCGCGCATCGATATGATCACCTTTGTTTGGCGCAAGATCGGGATACACCGATTGCACAACTTCACGACCTGTTAACTCTGAGCTACCAAGCCGTGCGAGAACTTCATTGGTATCCTTCAACCGCATATTTTTGGCGGCCGTGATCAGCACTTTTTTTGTGGCGTCCTTGCCTACATGGGCAAATGCTGAACGCGCCAGCTCTTGTCCCAACTTAATAAAGCGTTCGCGATCAACTTCGCGCAATGATCTGCGAATGGCGGTTTTCGCTTTACCCGTGGTCGCAATATCCAACCATGTCACCTGCGGTGTCTGGCCCTGCGCCGAAATAATTTCAATCGACTGGCCATTTTTGACGCGCGTCCACAACGGCACCCGCATCCCATCGACTTTAGCGCCGACACAGGCGTTCCCGATACGGGTATGAATGGCATAGGCAAAATCAATTGGCGTCGCGCCGCGTGGCAGCTTCACCACATCCCCCTTGGGAGTAAAGCAGAACACCTGATCCGCGTACATTTCCAATTTTACGGCTTCTAGGAAATCCTCGTGATCATCCTCAGCATCGAATTGTTCGGTGAGTTGCGCAATCCATTTCGCGGGATCCACAGCGAATGGGTTATTTGAACGGACACCATCGCGATACGACCAATGCGCGGCTACACCCGATTCCGCTACATCATGCATCTGCCGGGTTCTGATCTGTACTTCGACACGCTTGCCATCACGCCCAGAAACAGTGGTATGGATTGACCGATACCCATTGGTCTTGGGCTGACTAATATAATCTTTGAACCGGCCCGGCACTGCGCGCCAACGACGGTGAATTGCCCCAAGGACACGGTAACAATCTTCTTCGCTGCCCGTAACGATTCTGAATCCATAGATGTCAGAGAGACGGCTAAAAGATTGCTCTTTCTCCTCCATTTTGCGCCAGATCGAATAAGGTTTTTTCGCCCGCCCAATCACTTCTGCCTGAATATCTGCTTTATCCAGTTCTAACCGCATATCACCAGTAATACGCTGGATCACGTCGCCGGTTTCGCGCTGCAATGTGATGAAGCGACGAATGATACTGGCACGGCCTTCGGCGTTCAGCACTTTGAACGCGAGGTCTTCCAATTCTTCCCGCATCCACTGCATGCCCATGCGCCCAGCAAGAGGCGCAAAAATATCCATGGTTTCACGGGATTTCTGATTCTGTTTATCCACACGCATTGATTTGATCGTACGCATGTTGTGCAGGCGGTCTGCCAATTTGACCAAAATGACCCGCAAGTCCTTAGACATCGCCATAAACAGCTTGCGAAAATTTTCAGCCTGCTTGGTTTCAGTGGAATTAAGCTGAAGATTGGTCAGCTTTGTAACACCATCAACCAGTTCCGCCACCTCGTGACCAAACAGGTTTTCAACTTCGCCGTAGGTTGCGCCCGTGTCTTCGATGGTGTCATGCAAAAGCGCTGTAATGATCGTCGCGTCATCCAACTGCTGCTCAGTCAGGATAGCGGCAACCGCAACAGGATGGGTAAAGTACGCCTCACCAGAATGGCGGTACTGACCCTCGTGCATCTTCGCGCCGTATTCAAACGCGGCGCGGATCAATTTTGTATTGGATTTAGGGTTGTAGCTGTGAACCAGCGCAATCAGGTCGTCGGCAGTGATTTCGGCGGTGTTCATGCCATCTGCCTCTTGACCCTTACATCTCTAAACGTAAGGGCGCGGGGTTTAACCCTGACCTTGTGCCGCCATCAACTGACGCAGCAACATTTCTTCGGACATGCTGTCTTCTTCCGGCTTGTCCTGCTCGGCACCCATCAAAAGCGCCATTGCGTCTTCTTCAGGTTCATCAACTTCGATCTGGTTCTGGTTTGATGCGATCAGGCGCTCGCGCAAATCGTCAGCACCTTGTGTTTCATCCGCAATCTCGCGCAGCGACACAACAGGATTTTTGTCGTTGTCACGATCCACTGTCACGGCTGAACCGGCAGAAATTTCGCGCGCACGATGTGCGGCCAGCATGACAAGGTCAAACCGGTTAGGTACTTTGTCTACACAATCTTCTACGGTGACGCGGGCCATGGAACGCTCCAATATCTCAAACAGCTGTCAGAAGTGGGGTATTTAGGGGGCTTTGACCGGATTTACAAGCAGCTATTCAACCGGTTTGACACTCAATTTGTCCGCCTCTGGCAAGGCATCCAGCAGGTCTTTGACGCTTTTGCCTAATACAGGGTGCACCCAGTCCGCTGCGATATCGGCCAAAGGCACCAACACAAATGCGCGGTCCTGCACGCGCGGATGCGGCAAGATCAATTCCTCAGGCGTGCTGCCAATTTGCGCATCTAACGGCAGTTCACGCCAAGTTTTGTGGATCTCAGGGTTAGGTACCACAATATCGTCATAAGCGATCATATCCAGATCAAGGGTACGTTGCCCCCAACGCTGCACCCTTTCGCGCCCCATATCTGCTTCAACCTCGTGCAAAATTTTCAATGCGGCCAAGGGCGACCAGTTCACATCAATTTTCGCCGCCGCATTCACATAGTCAGGCCCAGCACCCGCAGGAAACGCTGGCGTGTTATAGAATCGACTAACATCGCGAATCACAGCGCCACGTTTTTCCAGCAAATTTAGCGCGATATTGAGAGTTTGGGCCGGCGTTCCTAATGCTGACGCAAGGTTACCACCAAGGGCTAAGAGTATGATGTGATTGGAAGTGAGCGGTTCCCCGCCCTTTTCCCCGTGACGCTGGCCTTGCAGCATGATCAAAAATCCTTACCTATGCGCTGCATGAAGCGCGGGGCACATTTTATTAGTTTGTGTTTAGTTCGTTAACCCTCAAAGACGTTAGATCAAACCAGATTGTTTGGCGACGACCCTGCCGAAAGGACAAAAAATGTTTTACAAAGATGAGCGTTTGGCGCTGTTCATCGACGGCTCCAATCTCTACGCCGCAGCCAAAAATCTTGGTTTCGACATCGATTACAAACTCCTCAAGTCTGAGTTTATGCGACGCGGCAAACTGCTTCGGGCATTTTACTACACTGCTTTGCTGGAGAACGACGAATACTCACCAATCCGGCCCTTGGTCGATTGGTTGAATTACAACGGGTATTCAATGGTTACAAAACCAGCCAAAGAATACACTGATAGCATGGGCCGCCGTAAGGTTAAGGGCAACATGGACATCGAACTGGCGGTTGATGCGATGGAATTGGCACCGCGCGTCGATCACATCGTGATTTTTTCCGGTGACGGTGATTTCCGTCCGTTGGTTGAAAGCCTGCAACGCCAAGGTGTGCGCGTTTCGGTTGTGTCGACAATTCGCAGCCAACCACCGATGATTTCGGATGAGCTTAGACGACAAGCTGATAACTTCATTGAACTAGAAGATTTGCGTGATGTGATCGGTCGACCACCACGCGAGCCTCTTCCCGAAGAAGCCAATTGATCGATACGATCTGTAAAAAGTAAATAAACACGCCAAGGCCCATAAGCCTTGGCGTGTTTGCATTTAAAATCTGTTTTCAGGTCAATATCTGACACCGCTAGATGCCGTGTCTCCCAAGATTTAATGTTGCATTTTAACGATTTCAGGGCGATCCCCTTAAAAGGGGGGTATTCTCTATGCTGATCAAACATGCCGCCGAGCTTGAGAAAGAAGATGATGTTGAAATACTATGGCAAGGGGTTGTTGAAACGCTTGCTTGCGCTGGGTTCGATCACGCCATTTATCTGACAGTCAGCGCCGACCTTGAGCGCCCGTTTCTACGCTGCACACTTGATGGCTTGTATGATCTGACCCCACCTACAAAAGATCCTTTTTTACGATACGCTTGTTCCAGTTACGGCATCGTCCAGATTGGCAGCGAATTCGTAGATGGTCATCCCTATATCACTGACGCCGAGCGTTCCTTTGTGGAACGTGCCGGTTCGCGTGGATTTCGTGCAGGCTTTGGCATTCCAATGCGGCTGCAAAGCTCACATCGCTTTGGCGGCTTCATTGTCGGTACAGGCCTTGATCGTGCTACCTTTACCGCCCGCATATCGCCACGTGCAGAAGAAATGCGTTTGTTCTGCCTGATCATCCATCGACGCATCGAAGAACTCACTGGGCCCGTCCCCACCCAAACACAACAAGACTTCCGCCAACCACTAATCGCACCTGTCTTGCCGCAGCTGTTTGATACACTCAGCCCACGCGAACGCGAAATTATTTACCTCTTGGCACAAGGGCGCAGCCGAAAAGAAACTGCTAAAATTTGTGGCATATCTGTGCACACAGTTTCCGACTATGCAAAATCTAGCTTTCGCAAACTCAACATCCATAACCGCGCACAGGCAGCAGCCCTGATTTATGATGCAGCTCACACTCTGGACGAATGAGAACCAAACCCTTACCTCAAGGCTACACCGCCGGAGAATTCTGATGACCAAACCACCCCTTACTTTGTATCTTGCTGCACCGCGCGGATTTTGCGCAGGCGTGGACCGCGCCATCAAGATCGTGGAAATGGCGCTGCACAAATGGGGGGCACCCGTCTATGTCCGCCATGAAATTGTGCACAACAAATTCGTGGTCGATGGCCTGCGCGATCAGGGCGCTATCTTTGTCGAAGAACTTTCTGAATGCCCCGATGATCGTCCGGTGATATTTTCAGCCCACGGCGTCCCAAAATCTGTGCCAAATGCCGCTCAGGCGCGTAACATGGTTTATGTGGATGCAACTTGCCCTCTGGTCAGCAAAGTTCACATTGAGGCTCAGCGCCACGCCGATGCAGGCCTGCAAATGATTATGATCGGCCATCAAGGCCACCCTGAAACGGTCGGGACAATGGGGCAACTACCAGATGGTGAAGTCCTATTGGTAGAAACTCCCCAAGACGTAGCAACCGTCACCGTACGCGACCCACAACGTCTGGCCTATGTTACACAAACCACCCTAAGCGTGGACGATACAGCCGACATCGTTGCAGCACTTCAAAAACGGTTCCCCGCAATTATTGGCCCACACAAAGAAGACATTTGTTATGCCACCACCAATCGCCAAGAAGCGGTAAAAGCAATGGCCCCAAAATGCGACGCTATGCTCGTTGTTGGTGCGCCAAATTCGTCAAACTCTCGCCGTTTGGTAGAGGTCGGCGCGCGTGCCGGTTGCACCTATGCACAATTGGTCCAGCGTGCGACTGACATCGATTGGCGCAGCTTGGATGGCATCACCAGTATGGGCATCACAGCAGGGGCGTCCGCCCCCGAAGTGCTGATCAACGAAGTCATCGACGCCTTCAAGGCGCGATACGACGTTACAACAGAGCTAGTAGAAACTGCGCAAGAAAACGTCGAATTCAAAGTGCCCCGCGTTCTGAGGGAACCAGTATGAAGTCTGTGCCGATTGCCGCACTGGTACTTGGTTTTGCAGGGCTTATCCCATTCATCTGGGGGGCGGTGATTTCGCTTGGCCTTGTCGAGATGTCGATGGGAGATGCGGATAATGGCGGTTATCCGTTACTAGTCACAACCGACGGCCCCTTATTAATGGTGCGATACGGTGGCATAATTCTGCCGTTTATGTCTGGCGTTCTTTGGGGGTTTGCGACACGCGCTGACACGCGCCGTGCTTTCATGGCATATGCATTGTCGGTTGTTCCCGCCCTTTGGTGGTTTTTTTCACCCGGAACCAATGCGCCTAGTGCCCTGATCAATTTGATGACTGGGTTCGGCGGATTATTGATCCTTGATTATGCCTACCAAAAATGGGGACTTGCGCCGAACTGGTGGATGACGTTGCGCATCCCCCTCACCGGCATTGTTTTAATCTGCCTCTACATCGGAGCCATGGCATGAGTGACAAAGAAACCCTCAAGGTCTACGCAGAAAAGGCGCAATATTATTCTGATTTGATGAGCGCATCTGCCGGCAAAGACCCTTTGCAAGCGAAATTCATCGCGGCCCTGCCCAAAGGGTCGCATGTTCTCGACCTTGGTTGCGGGCCGGGCCATTTTGCGCATTTCATGGCGCAATCAGGTCTGCGCGTCACGGCAAGCGATGCGGTCACTGAAATGATTGCTCTGATCCCTGAACATCCATCAATAACGCCACTTCAAGCGAGCTTTGACGAGATATCTGGTGAAAATCTGTATGATGGTATTTGGGCCAACTTTAGCCTTCTGCATGCACCACGCGCCGACATGCCACGCTATTTGGCCGCTCTAAAGGCCGCAATTAAACCCGGCGGCCTATTTCACATCGCCCTCAAAACAGGTGATAAGACCGAACGCGACGGGCTAGGCCGAAAGTACACCTATTTCACTGAAACAGAGCTGACCGATCTACTAAGCGATGCTGGTTTTGTCGTTGACAGTTGCACAATGGGCCGCGATGTGGGGCTTGCTGGCACTGAAGATGAATGGATGGCGCTGCACGCTCATGGCTAAACTATACGCATATACAGACGGTGCATGTTCCGGCAATCCCGGCCCCGGAGGTTGGGGTGCGTTGATGCTCGCGCGTGATGGCGACAAGATTATCAAAGAACGCGAACTCAAGGGCGGTGAGCTTGACACAACCAATAACCGCATGGAGCTATTGGCTGCGATCAACGCCCTTGAGGCATTGGATCGCAAGACTGAGATAACCATCGTCACAGACAGCAACTACGTCAAAAATGGTATCACTGGCTGGATTTTTGGCTGGAAGAAAAA
>CALKXT010000015.1 GCA_938003685.1 uncultured Sulfitobacter sp.
TCAAAAGTGCTGGGCGTTTTGATGCCATGGATGAAGGGCCGCCGCCCTGCGTGGCTTATTCGATTTGGCCTTTTCCTCTATGATAATTTAGGTGGTCGCCAAATCCTAAAAGGGACAAAGTCGATCAAACTGGCTGGCACCCCGGAAGGCGCGCCGCTGCAAGATCGTTTTGAAAAGGCTTATGAATATTCTGACTGTTGGATCGAAGACAGCCGCTTGGTTGTTCTAAATGCGCGGGACGCTGAGGCGCGGGGTGCAAAGATCAATGTGCGCACCAAGGTGGTTTCAGCCGAGCAGGTGAACGGTCTTTGGCAGATCACACTAGAGCCAAAAGATGGCGGTGATCAGCGCGTCGTTCGGGCGCGGATGATCGTAAACGCAGGTGGCCCATGGGTCGAAGATGTCATTCGCAATACCGTGCGGATCAATTCTACGGAAGGGGTGCGTCTGGTGCGCGGCAGTCACATCGTGACACGCAAGCTTTATGACCACGACAAATGCTATTTCTTTCAGGGTGAGGATGGACGGATCATTTTCACGATCCCCTATGAGACTGATTTTACCCTGATCGGCACGACGGATGCGGACCATACGGATGTTGGAAACAAACCGGTTTGCACCCCTGAAGAGCAAGAGTACCTCGTCAATTTTGCGTCGAAGTATCTAAAGAAGAGCGTCACAAAGGATGATGTCGTTTGGACCTATTCTGGTGTGCGACCGCTTTACAATGATGGCGCAAGCTCTGCGACGGCTGCGACACGTGATTATGTGCTAAAGGTAGATGAAACAGCAGGGGCACCGATCTTAAATGTTTTTGGCGGCAAGATCACAACCTATCGCCGTTTGGCTGAATCCGCGCTTGAAAAAATCATACCCTTTTTTGCGGATACCAAAGAGCCTTGGACCGCAGGTGTGCCATTGCCAGGGGGTGATTTCCCTGTGGATGGTGTTGCTGCCCTGACTGAACGCTTATCAACACAGTATCCGTTTTTGACTGCACGCTGGGCGGCACGACTGATAAAAGCTTACGGTACTGATGCGTTTGAGGTTCTTGGGGGCGCGACAGCCAAAGAAAATCTAGGCCAAGATTTTGGTGCTGATTTAACTGAACGTGAAGCCAATTGGCTGGTTGAAAATGAATTCGCGCACAATGCCGATGATATCGTTTGGCGGCGGTCAAAATTGGGCCTTCGATTGAGTGATCAAGAAATTGCTTTGCTGGACGCATGGTTGGTTGAAACGACCAATGCATCGTCACAGCAAGACGCAGTGTAAGCTGCGAAAGGGGAGAGAAACATGTCACTTGTTCTGGAAGGGGTGTCTAAGGCCGTGAATGGTCAGACACATATTTACCCAACCGATCTAGAGCTTCAGACCGGCACGATGAATGTGCTTCTGGGGCCAACGTCCTCTGGCAAGACATCCCTGATGCGCCTGATGGCGGGCCTTGATGTGCCCAATTCTGGTAAAGTGATCTGGGATGGTCAGGATGTCACTGGTATGCGGGTGCAGGACCGCGGTGTGGCGATGGTGTACCAGCAATTCATCAACTACCCGTCGATGAGTGTCTATGACAACATTGCCAGCCCGATGCGGTTGTTGGGGCAATCGACTGATCAGATTGATGCGGCTGTGAAAAAGGCCGCTGATCTGATGAAGCTGTCACCGTTTTTGGATCGTAAGCCGTTGGAATTGTCAGGCGGGCAGCAACAGCGTTGTGCGCTGGCGCGGGCGTTGGTCAAGGACGCAGGGTTGGTTCTGCTGGATGAGCCTTTGGCCAACCTTGATTATAAATTGCGCGAAGAATTGCGGGCCGAGATTCCGAAAATCTTTGAGGAAGCAGGATCAATCTTTGTTTATGCAACGACTGAGCCAGAAGAGGCGCTGTTGCTCGGTGGTAATACCGCGACCATGTGGGAAGGTCGGATTACGCAGTTTGGCCTGACACCGATTGTGTATCGACAGCCTGTGAATGCGACCACTGCGCGGGTGTTTTCCGATCCGCCGATGAACTTTCTCAAGATCAAAAAGTCGGGTGGCAAGTTGCTGTTTGGTGATGGGCAAGCTGCACCTGCATCCGGGTCGTTTACTGGTCTGGCAGACGGCGATTACCTGGCTGGGTTCCGCCCGAACCATTTGGAATTGCGCAAACAAAGCACGGATGCGTTGGAGTTCACTGGCAAGCTAAGCGTGACCGAGATCACTGGATCGGAAACATTCATCCACCTCAACCACCACGGTGAAAATTGGGTCGGCCTTGTGCACGGCGTTAAGAATTTAGAAATCGGCGCGGCGTTGGATGTCTATCTGGATCCCAGCCACGTTTACATTTTTGCAGAAGACGGCACATCAGTTGCCCCTGCATCCTACGCAACTGCGGCTTGAGGGAATACGAACATGGCAAAAATCACCCTCCAAAATTTGGCACATTCCTATCTGCCGAACCCCAGCCACGAAGATGATTATGCGTTGAAAGAGTTGAACCATGATTGGGTGGATGGCGAGGCATATGCCCTGCTTGGGTCATCCGGTTGTGGCAAATCCACCTTGCTCAATATCATTTCTGGCCTGCTACATCCCAGTCAAGGGCGTATCCTGTTCAATGACCGCGATGTTACGATGGAGCCGACGACACAGCGCAACATCGCGCAGGTTTTTCAGTTTCCAGTCGTCTATGACACGATGACAGTGCGTGACAATCTGGCTTTTCCTCTGCGCAACCGGGGCGCTGACGCGACATATATCCGGGACCGTGTGCAACAGATCGCCGCCATGATCGGCATGGAAGATACGCTTAACCATAAGGCGCGTGGGCTGACAGCAGATGCAAAGCAAAAGATTTCGTTAGGCCGTGGTATGGTGCGTGAGGACGTGAATGCGTTGTTGTTCGATGAACCGTTGACCGTGATTGACCCGCATATGAAATGGGAATTGCGCACGCAACTTAAGTCGCTGCACCACGAATTTGGCCATACGATGATCTATGTGACGCATGACCAAACCGAGGCGCTGACTTTTGCTGACAAGGTCGTCGTGATGTACGATGGTCGCGTTGTGCAGATGGGCACGCCGCAGGAATTGTTTGAAACGCCAGAACATACCTTTGTTGGCTATTTTATCGGATCACCTGGCATGAATGTTTTGGATGCCAAGGTGAAGGGCGACAAAGCGGTTCTGGCGGGCACTGAGATTGCGCTGGGCAAAGGATTTGGCACGCCGGACGGCAAAGTTGAATTGGGTGTACGTCCTGAATTCACGTCACTAGCGTCAGGTGAGGTGGGCCTGCCCGTCACAATCAAGCGGGTTGAAGACGTGGGCCGCCACAAGATTGTTCGTGCTGATTTTCATGGGACCGAAATAAATGTGATCGCCCCTGAAGGTGCAAATATTTCACCTGAAATGAACCGCGTCGTCTTTGATACCGCAGGCGTCAACGTCTATTCCAACAGCTGGCGCGTCGCGCCAAAGGCAGCGTGATATGACCCACTTTCTGATCAATACCCCCCAAAGGAACGCGTCATGAATAAGACCGTCAATCAAAAGGCATGGTTCCTTATTCTGCCGGTGCTGTTGCTTGTGGCTTTCTCTGCCGTCATCCCGTTGATGACAGTTGTGAACTATTCGGTGCAAGACACCTTTGGGAACAACAAATTCTTCTGGGCAGGCCTCGATTGGTTCCGCGAAATGATGTCGTCCGAACGCATGTGGGATGCCTTGGGTCGCCAGATCGCCTTCTCAGTCATCATTCTGGCGATCGAAATTCCACTTGGTATTTTTGTGGCTTTGAACATGCCGAAGAAAGGTTTCTGGGCCTCACTTTGTCTCATCCTGATGTCCCTGCCACTGCTGATCCCGTGGAACGTGGTTGGCACAATCTGGCAGATTTTTGGCCGCGTCGATATTGGTCTGTTGGGTTATACTCTGGCCGCTTTGGGCATCGATTATAACTACACCCAAGACTTCTATGCTGCATGGGCAACCGTCATTGTGATGGATGTTTGGCACTGGACATCATTGGTTGCGCTGTTGGCTTACGCAGGTCTGCAATCAATCCCTGATGCCTATTATCAGGCGGCGAAAATCGACCAAGCGAGCCGTTGGAAAGTGTTTCGCTTTATCGAGCTACCCAAGATCATGGGCGTGCTGATGATAGCGATCCTGTTGCGGTTCATGGACAGCTTTATGATCTACACAGAACCATTTGTGGTCACAGGGGGCGGTCCCGGCAACTCGACAACCTTCCTATCCATTGACTTGGTCAAAATGGCGCTTGGACAGTTCGACCTTGGCCCAGCCGCGGCATTCTCGATCATGTACTACCTCGTCATCTTGTTGATTTCATACGTATTCTACACTGTGATGACGAACCTCGACAAAAGGGATGGCCACTAATGTCTGACATTTCACACTCCGCCCCAAAGCGTGGCTTTGCCCTACCAAAGATCAACGGCAGCGCCGTCGTCATGGGCCTCTATCTGCTGTTCCTATTACTGCCGATCTATTGGCTGCTGAACATGAGTCTGAAAACCAATTCAGAGATTTTGAACAGCTTTACCTTGTGGCCGCGCGACCTGACGTTTGACAACTATCTGACTATCCTGACGGATGCCTCGTGGTACACAGGATACCTGAATTCGATGGCATATGTGGTAATGAACATGGTCATTTCGTTGCTGGTTGCGCTGCCAGCCGCTTACGCATTCAGCCGTTACACCTTCATGGGTGACAAGCATCTGTTCTTTTGGCTGCTGACCAACCGGATGGCCCCACCTGCGGTTTTCGCGCTGCCGTTCTTTCAACTTTATAGCTCGGTTGGGTTGTTCGACACGCATATCGCGGTGGCCTTGGCACATTGCCTATTCAATGTGCCGCTTGCGGTTTGGATCCTCGAAGGTTTCATGCGCGGCGTTCCGAAAGAGATCGATGAGACAGCCTATATCGATGGCTATTCATTCCCGCGCTTTTTCATCCGTATCTTCACGCCACTTGTGGCATCAGGCATCGGTGTGACCGCGTTCTTCCTCTTCATGTTCTCATGGGTTGAACTGTTGCTTAGCCGGACTCTGACATCCGTAAACGCTAAACCAATCGCGGCCACGATGACCCGCACCGTGGGTGCTGCCGGGATCGACTGGGGTGTGCTGGCCGCAGCTGGGGTTCTCACAATCCTGCCCGGCGCGCTCGTGATCTATTTTGTCCGCAACTACATCGCCAAGGGTTTCGCCCTGGGCCGCGTTTAAGAAAG
>CALKXT010000016.1 GCA_938003685.1 uncultured Sulfitobacter sp.
GCCACGATGCCAAAGCGCAGAGTAAAGAGCATGGCGGTCGCAATGATGTATAATCCGATCACCCCAGTCACGCCCGTTTGCAGCACTGAGCGTTTTTCGTCGTTCGCACCGTTTTCAGGCAGCTGGTTGATCAAAATCGCAATGGCAGAACCGATGGCAATCGCAGGGATGATGAACAAAATACGCAGACGTACGATGATAAAGAAGCTTGAGGCGGTGTTCTCACCCAGGCCTGCAAGGGCAGGAAAGATGATCGCGGCGGTGACCGAGCTTGCAACCATTGAGGCAAACACCGGAATGGCGACACCAATGCTCAGGCCGATCACAGACTTTTTGAATGCTTCGCTGTCGCTGTGCGCGCCGTCTTTCGTCTTGGCGCGCAGCATGGCCATCACGATGGGCAGGGCGACAAGTGGACCGACGATGTTACCAAGTAAAACCGCGTTAAAGCCCAAACCGAAATGGTGAACGCCAACCCATGTTACAGCGAGATCAACAAGGATCAACACAGCGAACGGCATCAACGCTTTTCCGGTGAAACCAAGACCACGCAGTGCGCCGTTGCGCATCTCAAACAAAAGGAAAGGTGCCATCGACAGCACGAACAACGCCATCTGCGGCATCAATCCGCGCCCTTCTGGCCAGATCGCTTCGGCGGCGAACGAACCACCATAAAAACTGGCGGCAAGGATCGCGACGAGGACGAGGCCCATTATTGAATAAATGCGTGTTGCGCGTGGGATGTCGCCAAAGGTTTTGTTTGGCACAGTGCGCGAACTGAATACCTGATTTGTGATGGCGAGGGATTCTAGAAACGCCAACATCAAGATAAAGGCAGGTTGGATCATCGACAGCGTAAACAAGGCCTCTGTTTCACCGGCATAGGTCAACACAGTTGTCTTTAGGATGTGTAATCCAGCAGCGGCGACTGACCCCAGCATGAGCGGGAAGGCCAGCTTTGAAATCTTGGTGATTGTCCCCAAATGGGTGTTGGACTTGGGGGGAAGGTCCATTTCTATGGAAGTCATCTGACATCTCCTGACCGGGGTCCGCTGTGCAGATCCGTGTTGTGAAAGGTTGAAAATTCAATGGGTGCGGCCTGAAGGGTGCCCTTTGGCCCGATGCGAATTTGGTGATCATCAATGATCAAGGCACATCCGCCTGACGGGGTTACCGCACGCGCAAAACGCAATAGCGCTATAGAGTCAGTTTCGTGCTTTTGCCGTAGCGCGTATGATTTTCCGGTATGATCCGTGTGTGCGTGCAGACTGGCGAGCAGTGGATGTATCGCATCGATCTGTACGCCGCGATGTGCGTAGATCAGTACAAAATTCCGCGGCAATGCAGGGCTAATATCGAGATATGCTTTGATCACTTCGGGTGCATGGGTGGTTGACCCGTCGCGATAAGCCACGACGTCAATATCTGTGCCATTAAGACCCATCACAGATTGCCAAGCGGCTGCTCGGTCCAATTCGTTTGCAGTTGCAGAACGGATCGTGATCTGTGGGTTCAGGGTCACCTGCGCCACAATTCTTGAGGTGGTGCCAGCAACAACAGCGGTGTCGGGGCTGAAACTATCCTCAAGGGGTTTATCAATTACGTGTCCATCCATCACGCGGCATCCCGGCGCATAGGTAGGCTTTCGATTTGTGAAAGCTGGCTGAACATTGAGAGTGAAAACATCTCAAGCGAGTTGACCTGCCCCATCAAGAAGCCGTGGCCGCCCATCAGTTTTGAGGCTTTGATGATCGCGCTGTTCAACGCTTCGTGGTGTGCGGTGAGATCGATGGCAATATCGGCATCAATCAAATGGCACGCCTCAAGGCGGATCGTTTCAGCAAGTGAGAAACTTTCAACAAATGTGGCTTTGACCAATTGATGGTGCATGGTTTTCTGGCCACCGCTTTCACGATCGCTTAGGTGGGCAAAGGATGTGTCCAGCATCTTGAGCAAGATACCGGTACGATGCAGCAGCCCTGCTATCTGGCACAGCCAAGTTGCATCACCACGCGGTGTATCTGCCACGATGATCTCTATACCAAGACCGGCCAATGCGTGATCATTGCGAATATTGAACTGACCCCCAAAAGGGTCACCTGCTCCATTCACGAGGTTCACCTTTTCGCCAGCTCCGCGAAAACCGATACCATTGGTCACAACGGCGCAGTCAGAACCAAACGCAAATCGGCCCAAGGCATACAGCCCTTTTGCGACGCTTTGCGTCCTGACGGCGCTCAGAAATGCGTCTACTTCCAACTGCGCCACCATGTTATGCGACCTCCATATGCTGGCTTGACGCTTCGAGGAACTCGAGCAGTTTACCGACATCGTTGAACGCGGCCTCGGCCAAGTTCTCGGGGTCAAAGCGCAGACCCGGAATGCTGTCTTCGAGGCACAGCAGGAATTGGATAAACATCACAGAATCCAGATCGAATTCAGCGTCCAGCTGGGTGTCTTCTGTCAGTACTGGCACGTCTGTTTCCAGCACTTGTGCGAGTGAGGCGCGAACGACCTCAAGGTTAGGGTTAGTCATGGTTTGGTCCTTTCGGGTTGGGGTAAAGTGGTGGCTGTTCTGCATCCAACAGCACAGCCGAGTAGGTGACCCCCATCCCTGCACAAAACAGGAAAATAGGGGTCTGGGGAGGAACGGTAAAAAGAGTGAGGTTCAGAAAATTATCTGAACAGAACGTGTGACCGAACTGCCCGGAATGGCCGTCGACGATGCTGTCGGCCAAATCCAGATTGCGCAGCAGCCGTTGCACCAGCGGCACATTCAAATTGTACGGAACAACCACGGGTTTGCGGTCAAAGAAATCTTGATGCTGCGCGACGCAATCAGCCAGAAACGTCGCGAACCCAGATTCAAACTCAGACTGCAAAGCGTGACGATCATCAGCCGCCATATCATCAGGGTTCAGATAATAGCGTGGCAGGTGGCGCACCATGGAGCCAACCACGGGGCGAGATCCGTCGGCATTGAACAGTGCGGCCAAAGGCGCTTCGCCCAGTAGGCCAACCGACAACCGATTGCCTGCCATGTGAAATGCTTTTTCACCGCTCAAGATGATCATCGGGCGACCACCCTGTTCAAAGGCATGCACCGCGGCCAAAGCAGAGGCGCAATTGGTCATGGATAGGGTCAACCCTTCCCATTCAGCGGCATCCAAATCAGCGAGGATTTCGGTCAACCAATCCAATTCGAAAGGCGTGTTGTGGGTCTGGGTCTTTGTATAGATTACCACGCCGGGCGTTGTGCGCAGTTCGGGACGTTCTTTGAACATCTGCGCGAGCGTATCGCGGATCATTTCGGTGTGCGATGCCTCGTGCATCAACACAGAATCCTGACCAAAGAAGCGCGAATACATCCGCGATGCACCAGCGTTCACGCCGTGACTGTTTTGCAAATCAGCGAGGGCAACGGGGGTAGGGACATAGGGCCCACGTACGATCAAATCCAGAGCGGTCATAGCGCATGCACCTCCGCGATTTCGACCACGCCAAAATGGGGGTTGTACATATGGCTGGCCCGGCATCCGGGGGTCATGCCAATGAAGGGCATGGTGAGTGGCATCCAACCACTCTTGCGCATGTTCGAAAACACGGCATCAAATTCGGTAACATTATAGCAGATATGGTACAGCACGCTTTGCTGACCTTCGCGATCCAAACGTGCTTGCATCACATCGTTTTCAGCAAAGGGTTCGACCAATTCGATCTTTTGACCAGAACGGGAATCTTCAAGGAATGAAATATAGACGCGCTGCACGTCTAATGCTTGACGATACATCGTGACGACGGGGGCCATGTGCGAAAACGCATCAATGGAAGCGTCGGTGTCGCGCACCAAATAGGCCACGTGATCAAACGCCATTTGATCAGTGCTGGCGTGTAGAAAATCTTTCATGATGTCACCCGCTTTAGCCAATGTGCATAGATGTCAGAGGCCAAGTTCAAATCGATCGTACCTGCCTGCTGGAACAATGAACCGGCCATGGCATCGCGCCCTGCACGTTTGAGAACGCCGGACGCCAAGACCAGGCAGCGCACGCGCTCAAAGGAGGCTAGGTTTTCAAATTCGGGACGTTGGACCAAGGCAGTCAAAACTGCGGTGGCTTCGTCAATATGTTCTGCCCAATCAGGACAAATCGCCAAAGTCGTTGCATAGATATAATCCAGCTCAACCCGGTGGCGTGACCCTTGGCCTGCATCAGACAACACCTGACGCATCAACTTTAGACCGGTGGCGACATAGATCGCGTTTTTCGCCTTAGCTACTTCTTGTTCACCAAGAATGGTCAGCAAACTGCCCTTGCACATCAAAGCCAGTCGATCCGCCGGATTGCGGGCCAATTGTGCTTCGATCAGGCCCATGGCGCGCTCAATAGCGTCACGGTCCCCTTCGACAGCGGAGTTAAATAGATCTCGTAGGTCCACGAATAGCTCCGGTGGTTTAGGGTGGCAGATGTGGGCTAAATCAGGCACGGACCAGCTCGGCGGCGGTTGTGACAGGTGCTGGTTTGACCATGGAACGGAAGTTGGAAGCTTTTTCCAAAAGCGGCAGATCAACACCGATTTTGTCGCGCATTTTGTCGATGACTGTTTGGTTCACGACGAACGAGGCGCAATAGACGGGCTTGCGACCGTAGCCATCTGCGTGGCCGTGCAGATCATAGGAAAGGCCGGCGCGGCGATAGATGCGGCTGAGTGGCGCTTCAAAGTTTGACACAAGGCGTTTGATGCCGTGGGCGAATGCTGTTTCGGCCAGTGCAAGTAGCAACAAGGACATACCGCGGGCTGCGTCGAGGGCTGGGAAGTCTTCTAGGATCGCATCTTCGTCAATACACATCCGCGTGCCTTCGAAAATTGCATGATCAACCAATTCCTGATCATTGCCGTGTGTTGCGTGAAAGATATCGAACAAGAGTGTAGGGCCATCCGTTGGCATCAAGCGAAGCGAACCGTACAAACGCTGCTGATCATCGCTGCACCACACTAAATAGGCGCAATCAAGATCGTCGTAGTGATCGATTTCGCAACCATCAATTGAATCAATGCTCCACTGCAAATCATCGATGAAAACTTTTTTGCGAAGCTTAAACATCGCTGTCATCAGGTTTTTGTTCTTGCTGAATTCG
>CALKXT010000017.1 GCA_938003685.1 uncultured Sulfitobacter sp.
TACAAAAACCACTGACACAAACACCACCAGAATAGCAGGATCTAGGTCAAACCCATCAAGGAAACCGGGCAGACCGGGGATTGTATAGGTGTCCGTCGCCACAATCGCGCCGTCCGTGGAGATCAACGACAGATACAACCATCCAAGACCTGTCAGCACAACAATCAACAAAGGCGTGCGGAAACTTGGCTGCGTGTAGAACCGGGAGTTCAGCAGGATTGCGACAAAGACCAACGGGAACACAAACAAGAAGGCTGCCATATAGTTCGGAATACCTGTCAGCACGATCTCTGGCGTGACCAGCAGATAGAACAACAAGATCACCGGGAAGGCGAGGATCAGGTTGGCAAGAAACGACAGAACCGTATCCAGACGCCCACCGTAATAGCCCGCAGGCAAGCCCAGCGTGATGCCAACCATAAAGGCGAACAATGTAGCCATCGGTGCGATTTGCACCACAACCCAAGAGCCTTTGATCAAGCGGCTGAACACATCGCGCGCCAGGTTGTCACCCCCCAGCAGATACCATGCATATTCGCCTTCTTCTGCACCGCGCAGGGGGGTGCCGGGCAATTTGTTCTTCATGCCCGATACCTGAGACAGCGTGTCATGGGTGATCAACATGTCAAAGACACCCGCCATGATCCCGGTAAACACCCAGAACATCACAAGCGCAAATCCGATCATGCCCACGGTGCTGTCAAACAATTTACCGTACAGACCCAAGCGTCGCTTGAAGTGAATGGAGACTACGAAAGTCACTACAAGCGCGATCCAGACGGGTAACATCTGTTGCGCCATACCGCCAAGGATACCGGCATTTGTGCCCATTATGATCCCGCCCACGAGGTAAACAAGGATCACCACAACGACTGCGTAGAAGATATATGTCACCAGCATGTTCACAAACCCAGCTGAACCGGTATTTGTGGCCAATGTGCCATCTGCCCCAACAGCCCGCGCATCAGCGCTGACAAAGAACGAAGAGATGATTTGTATTGCAATCATCAGGGCAAAGACGCCGAGCAGGATTGCAAAGATGATATTCAGCCCAGAAAGAGAGCCAGTCCATGTCAAAGGTTCCATGATGCCCTCCTTAAGAAATTCTGATGCGTGGGTTGAGATAGACATAGCCAATGTCTGAGATCAGCTGCGTGATCAAAACCACGATGACCGATACAACTGACACCGCTAGCAACAACTCAATGTCGTTGTTGCCCGCCGCCTGCACCAGCAACCAGCCAAAACCCTTATAGTTGAAAAGGGTCTCAACAATCACAACACCGTTCAACAGCCATGGAATTTGCAACATGATCACCGTGAACGGCGCAATCAATGCGTTGCGTAGGGCATGCTTCAAAACGATATCGCTGAACTTAACACCTTTTAGGCGCGCGGTACGAATGTACTGGGCTGTCATGACTTCGGTCATCGATGCCCGCGTCATCCGTGCGATATAGCCCATACCATATAGCGAAATGGTCAGCACAGGCAGAAAGAAGTTCCAGAATGTTGCATCTTTTACGGCAGATGTGGCTGAGCCTAGGAAGAGTGTTTTTCCTTTGCCAAACAACGTGTCCTCAGTGCCCAGCAGCCCCCATTCCACAAGCAGCGGGGACAACCCGTATTTTGAGGATGCCAAGACGGCGATAAAAATCACGCCAGACACATATTCAGGGGTTGCCGTTGTTGCGATGGAAAATGTCGAAAGGGAACGGTCCAATTTCGACCCTTCACGCATCCCGGCCAACACTCCGACAATCAGGGCAGCGGGCACCATCAACAACAACACACATAGCATTAATTTCCCGGTCGCAGCGAGGCGCGGTGCCAATGTATCACTTACGTTGGCCTTAAAGACCGTTGAAAAACCCCAATCGCCCTGCAGGATACCGCAGCGTGTGGGACGTTCATCTTCGGGTGTGTCAGCAGTAAAACAACGGCCAAATACTTTGCCATCTTCTTTTTCGGTCACCCATCCGGGCATAACGCCCAACCATTCGCCAAATTTGTCATATGTGGGTTGCAGATACCCGCGATCGCCAAGAAAACTGGTGACCGCCTCATCTGACATGCGAAAATTGCCTTGATTTTTGGCAAGTTTTTCAAGGTTTGGATATAGATTGGTAAGCCAAAACACGATGAACGTCAGGCAAAGTGCCGTCAGTAACATCACGCCCAGCCGGCGTAGAATAAATAGTCCCATGTGGTGCCCCTGTTGAGTGGCTAAAAGCGGGTTTGTCCCGCCCGTATTGGTTTGTCTTCATAATCCGTTCCCAACGCGACCCTGTTCATCGGGCCTAAGTCTGGTGATGGATTATACGGTGTCTTTATGTCTACTCCCTCTGCGCTCCACGCTGCGTGGGCGCCGCACATGAATGTGCTGGGTTTTGTTTATTTGATATTCCCCATTGCCCATGAGGCATGAGTTGCCAGTTGAGGTCAACGGCAACTTCCGCCCTTTGGTGTTTATTTTGCGACATAGCGTTTGTCCAAATACGACACCTCGACGTAGAGACCGCAGTAGCCTAAGGGGCTGGGCTGCGCAATTTACTGGGGGTACGTCCGGTGTGTTGCTGCATAAATCGGGTGAAATAGGCGGCAGAGCCAAAGCCAAGGTGGCGTGCAATATCTTGCGCTGGTTCCTTTGTTTCTGCCAGCAAGATGCGCGCGGCATAGAGGATGCGTTCTGTCAGCAGATCGGCTGCGGTTTTACCTGTCGCTGCTTTGATCGCGCGGGTCAGATGGGTTGGTGTCACGCTTAGGTCGGCCGCATAATTTGCCATCGGCGCACCACTGCGGTGGCGTTCCGCCACCATGGCGCAATAGCGTGCGCTAAGCCGGGCAGCTGCGTTGCGACGATCTGGGACATGTTCATCCAGCATAATTTGACGGCGCAACCAGACAGACATCAGCGCCGCATGCGCTTCAAGCGCGTCTTGGCGCAGAGGGCGCGATTGCTGTTGCTCGCGCTGTGCCACTTCGATCAAGCCGCTTAGTTCGGATTGCACATGCACATCCCTGATCCGCAATTGCCGCGGTATTTCCGGCAAACGTAACGGCGTGCCTTGAGGAATGACAACCGCTTGCCCCATACCTTGACGCCCCAGATCGAGCGCAAACAGTGCGCCTGCTGGGATTAACAGTGCATTATTCATTCCCAAGCCGCGCCGCTGACCATCCAGCAAGACGCGGCCCTGTCCTCGGGTGATCCAGATCAGCAGATGGTGGGGGCGATCATGCGCCAACAGGAGTTTCCAATCCTGACCACCCGTAAGTTGAGGCAGGGTTAGAATTTGAATGTCGGAATGGTACGAGGTCATGATTATTGTCGCATAAGGGCAAGAATGTCCTAGACATACACCCAGATTACTCCAAATGTTGTCAACTTAAATCAAGTTGTGCTGTACCTATGGCCGTGAAAATTGATGCCACGTTGCCATTTTGCTGCGCATCCACGTCCGCTGCCGTTTGGCAAACTGGCGTGTCGCTGTCACGGCGGCGTCCCGTGCGGTATCAAGTGCCATGTCGCCATTTAGATAGGCGATCAGTTCCGATGCTCCGATAGCGCGGTGTGCGGGTAGGGACGGATCATAAACCGGTTTCACCTGCGCGGCCTCTTCCAAGGCACCCTGAGCGATCATGATATCAAATCGGCGCGCGATGCGGTCGTTCAGCCATTTTTTCTCCGCATCCACAACGATGGGAAAACACTGTTCAAGGGGCAAGGCAGGTGGTCCAGTATCATCCTGCCATGTGGCTAACCCGCGACCAGTGGCTTGTTGGACTTCCCACGCGCGCTGCACGCGCACGCGGTTTAAGGTGTCGATACGCGCGGCTGTCTGTTGATCAATCCCGCCCAACAGTGTTTCAAGGTCCAACAGATCAGCCTGCGCGCGAATTTCTGGGGGCGTTGCCGGAATATCGGCCAAGCCCTTTGTAAGCGCGTTGAAATACAGCCCCGTTCCACCAACAATGATTGGGCGCGCATCACTTTTCAGGACCTCGATAATTTCGCGCAACCAATGCCCCGTCGAATAGGGCGCGGTTGCCGCGATGTGTCCATATAAAAGATGCGGTGCTTGGGATTCCTCATCGGCTGAGGGGCGTGCAGAGATAATCCGCCAGCAATCATACACCTGCGAGGCATCGGCGTTCACAATCACGCCGCCTTGTTGCGCCGCAATGTCCAAGGCTAAGGCGGATTTACCCGATGCCGTTGGGCCTGCGATCAACACAGGTTGCTCAGGTGTCAGCTGCTTTAGCAGATCATGGGTTGAATCGGACATGGCAGTGGACTTTTCTTTACCTAGAGCGGCGGGGATGCATTGAACCTTGTCCTCATTTGCTACATTTTGCTGCAAATTGAAATGCTCAATACCCTCCCGAAAGGCCCCAACATGTCAGATGCGATTTCCCAAGACGCCGAGAACTCAACCTTCAAACGGGTGATGCTGAAAATATCGGGTGAGGCGCTGATGGGCGACCAAGGTTTTGGCCTGCATCCACCGACGGTTGAGCGTATCGCGCGTGAAGTGCAGACGGTACATGATATGGGTGTTGAGATTTGCATGGTCATTGGGGGCGGTAACATTTTTCGCGGGTTGCAAGGATCAGCCCAAGGGATGGAGCGAACCACAGCTGATTACATGGGCATGTTGGCCACGGTGATGAACGCACTGGCGATGCAGTCCTCCCTTGAAGGTCTTGGCATCCACACGCGCGTTATCTCAGCGATCACCATGAACGAAGTCGCTGAACCTTATATTCGCCGTCGCGCCGTGCGCCACCTAGAGAAAAAGCGCGTCTGCATTTTTGCTGCCGGAACGGGCAATCCGTATTTCACCACAGATACTGCCGCAGCTTTGCGCGCTAACGAAATGCTGTGTGATGCAATTTTGATGGGTAAAAACGGCGTCGATGGCGTCTATGACAAAGATCCTGCAAAACATGATGATGCGGTGCGCTATGATACAGTCAGCTATGATGATGTGTTGCAAAAGCGCCTTGGTGTGATGGATGCATCGGCCATTGCATTGGCGCGTGATAACAATCTACCAATCATTGTATTCCCATTGGATGAACCGGGCGGGTTCAAAGGTATTTTGGCAGGTGAGGGAACCTATACGCGCGTTCAAGGGTAACTCTATCGCAGGGGGGCTAAGTGATTTGCCCTGAGGGGTGCAATTGATCAGATGCCTTTCCAACATCCAGCGCGCGCGGTGGCCTTTTGCGATTTGTCGCGCTGGTACCATATCACGCTGGTACAGGGGCACGTTAGGCAGTGATTTGCGCGCTTGCGGCCCTGAAAGCAGGCTCTCTGTTAACAGTCCTGCGGCTGATAAAATTTCATGACGTTCAAACAGCAGGTGATAATAGCTGACCGGCAAAAACGGCAGCACTTGGGTGACCCCTTCGATGCAAAGCAGTTCTTTTGCGGCGACCAGCACTTGGCTTGAGCCAAACATTCTGGCAGCAACGGGCGAGGATATCAGCACCCGATGTTGGGGTGAGACCCTAAGCCGTGTTGAAGATGCATCGCCGCGCAATGCACCTGCATTAATTTCAATAGGGGCATGTTTGCGCCCCGGATTGTGAAGGGTGCGTTCGGTGACTGCGAGACAAGGTTGATACCCATGATCAAGAGTAAACACAGCCATACCTTCGCGTAGATATTGGACAGGGATAGGGCCAGCATCTGTCATGATCGGCGTCCCTGCAGCAAAGCAAACCACTTGTGTATTATCGACCGAAGAATTTGCAAAGAAACCTGAATAGTTAGACCCAGCGACACTCAACAGCTGAATGTTTTGTACATTCAGATTGTCAAAGGACCCATTGTTGGCAAAGTCTGTTAAAAAGACATCACCATTCTGGGTCTGAATTGCCGTTGCCTGAATGTCGATTGTTGAGTTGTCGCCCAAAGTCACCCGAACATTGTACACAATTGTGGAATCGATGAACTGCGTTGTTTCACCACTGCCCAGATTATAAACCACATCTTCACCCGGTGAGGTGCCGAATTCATCATCATTGATGGCACCGTCACCATTTCCATCGTTTACAGAAATGTTGACCAATGCTGGTTGGATGTAGCTGCCCAATACATCTGACGCAAATTCAGAGTTCGAATTGGTTTCGTCTGTATCCATGTCAGCAAAGTTGCCGAGGAAGAACATCTGGCTTTCAAAGGTTGGCACAACAAGACCTTCTTTGGGTTACCACGGTTTAAGACAAAAGTATGAATAGAGAGTTCTTTCAGGTCATTTTATCTGTGCGTGTGATGGACAGTTGTGCAAAGAGCCCACCACAGCTAAAAAGCGTTAAGCGATAGAAATAGATGGCAGGCATCAATCATGGCAGACGATTTTTTACTCGATACCGACGACCTAGAACGCCGCATGGAAGGTGCATTTGCATCTTTGCGCACAGAATTTGCATCACTGCGCACGGGCCGTGCATCAGCTTCGATGCTGGAACCCGTGATGGTGGACGCCTATGGGTCGATGACACCAATCAATCAGGTGGGTACGGTGAACGTCCCTGAACCGCGCATGGTTACCATCAATGTGTGGGACAAGGCGCTGGTTGGTAAGGTCGAAAAAGCCATCCGCGAATCTGGTTTGGGCATCAATCCGCAGCTCAATGGTACAATTATCATGCTACCGATCCCCGAGTTGAACGAAGAACGCCGCACACAATTGACCAAAGTGGCAGGCCAATATGCAGAAAACGCGCGGGTTTCGATGCGTAACGTGCGCCGCGACGGCATGGATCAGATCAAAAAGGCCAAAAATGATGGGGCGATGTCCGAGGATGACCAGAAAATCTGGGAAGCCGAAGTCGAGGACATTATTAAAAAGTTCATCGCCAAGGTGGATGACCAGCTTGAGACAAAGCAAGCCGAGATCATGCAAGTTTAAGCACCTACTGAACGTCCTTTGTTATTGAAAGTACCCATATGAGTTCCGCCGACGCTTCACCCTCACAAATCGTGCCCGGCGGGCCACGCCATGTGGCGATCATCATGGACGGTAATGGGCGGTGGGCGACCCAGCGCGGGCGGCCACGTCTATTTGGGCACCACGCTGGGGCCAAACGGGTGCGCGAAGTCGTTGAGGCCTGCCCAGATTTTGGTGTCGAATATCTGACGATCTTTGCTTTTTCGACAGAAAACTGGAAACGTACTCAAGTTGAGGTTGCGGGACTGATGAGCCTGTTTCGCCGCTACATCTCAAAAGAAACCCGTGGGCTGTCCGAGTTCGGCGCACGGGTGCGTTTTATTGGTGACCGCGTGCGTCTTGACAAAAAGCTGGTCAAGCTGATGAACGAGTTGGAAGAAGCCACCGCGCATAACACCCGCGTGCATCTGACAATTGCGTTGAACTACGGTGGCCGTGATGAGGTTGCGCGCGCGACACAACGGCTGGCCCAAGACGTTGCTGCAGGCCTGTTGAACCCTGATGATGTAGATGAGGAAACGCTGCCAAAGTATTTAGATACTTACGTTTTACCTGATCCAGATCTTGTGATCCGTACCAGCGGTGAGGCACGCATTTCTAATTTTCTGCTCTGGCAATCTGCCTATGCTGAATATGAATTCATCGACACCCTGTGGCCCGATTTTTCCAAAGAAGAATTTGGCAGCCTGTGCGCGGCTTACGGTGGCCGTGACCGCCGATTTGGCGCTGTAAAAACCTAAAGCGGAGAAATGCATGAGCAAGTCACCTGAACAATGGTCCGACCTGACCGCCCGCATGGGATCAGCCGCTGCAATGGTGGCGATCGGGTTGGTTGGCATCTGGATGGGCGGGCATGTATTTCATGCGCTTGTGGCGCTGATTTGTGGGCTGATGGTTTGGGAATTGGTCGGCATGTTGCGGCCCGGCGTGCGGCATGTGCAGTTGCAGTTAGGTGTGATTACCGGCGTTGCCGTTTTTGTGGCGATCTATCTGCCCGTTGGCTTTGCCTTGCCGCTTTTGTTGGCACCTGCTTTCATTGGCTTTGGCTATCTCAGTGAAAACCGCGCCATCTATATCGCGTATACCTTTCTGATCCTGCTGGCGGGCTACGGCATGATGCAGGTGCGCGACGACATGGGCTTTGGCTGGTTGTTATGGTTGGTGATGGTTGTGGTGGTCACGGATGTGGTTGGCTATTTTGCGGGTCGCGCCTTTGGCGGGCCAAAATTCTGGCCCAAAGTCAGCCCCAAGAAAACATGGTCAGGCACGGCGACAGGCTGGGTTGGGGCCGCGGTTGTTGGTTTGTTTTTTTCAATCAACACAGGCGTTGGCCTAGAGTTGATTGGTATTTCCATAGCAATTTCAATGGCATCACAGATGGGCGACATTGCTGAATCTGGCCTCAAACGGACGATAGGTGTCAAAGACAGCTCAAACCTGATCCCTGGTCACGGTGGTCTGCTGGATCGATTTGACGGCATGTTGGGCGCGTCCTTGTTTTTGTTGATTATTGGCCAGTTCATCGGCTTTCCCCCCAGTTTAGGCTAAGCGAAGATGCCGCGCCGCGTTAGTATTTTAGGGGCCACTGGTTCCATCGGGCAAAACACGATTGACCTGATCCGGCGTGATGCGGGTGACTATGATGTTGTGGCGCTAACGGGGGCTGGCAACATCGCGCAACTTGCAGCGGATGCGATTGAGTTGGGGGCAGATGTGGCCGTTACGGCGCGCGATGACCTCTTGGATGAATTGCGCGCTGCCTTGCAGGGATCAGGCGTTGAGGCGGCGGCCGGGGCTGGAGCCTTGGTTGAGGTCGCGGCGCGTCCTGCCGATTGGATCATGTCTGCGATTGTAGGTGCGGCAGGTTTGGCACCGGGGTTTGCAGCCTTAGAGCAGGGCAGCACATTAGCGCTCGCCAACAAGGAATCGCTGGTCTGTGCTGGCAAGATTTTGCTGGACACCGCGCGTACAAAGGGCACCACAATCCTGCCTGTGGACAGCGAACATTCCGCAATATTTCAGGCACTCGTGGGCGAGGATATCTCAGCGATCGAGCGGATTATCATCACCGCCAGCGGTGGTGCGTTCCGTGATTGGCCGCTTCAAGACTTGCCGCAGGCCACGCTTGATCAAGCATCCAGCCACCCCAACTGGGATATGGGCCAGCGGATCACGATTGATTCCGCGTCAATGTTCAACAAAGCCATGGAAGTGATTGAAACACGTGAATTCTTTGGTGTGGACCCTGCACAAATTGAAGTGCTGGTGCATCCACAATCCATGATCCATGCGCTGGTTGGGTTTAACGATGGTGGGTTAATGGCACACGTTGGGCCACCGGATATGCGCCACGCGATTGGTTATGCGTTGCACTATCCACACCGCAAGCGTCTGCCTGTCGAAAGATTGGATTTCGCCGCGATTGGTCAATTCGAATTTCGCGCGCCTGATGATGTCCGTTGGCCTGCTTTGCGATTGGCCCGCGAGGCGATGGCGACGGGTGGTATGATGGGCGCGGTGTTTAACGCCGCAAAAGAAGCAGCCCTTGATGGCTTTGTCGCGGGTCAGATCAATTTTGTGCAGATGGCTGAGGTCGTCGAGGACACAATGACACACCTAGATCACCAATCAGGCCTTATTCATGCCACCATGACCCTTGATAACGTGTACAAAGTGGACCATTTGGCACGTGAGGCGGCAAAAGCCGCGATAGATAAAAGAGCAGGGTAGCGTTTTGGATATGATGGGCTTGTTGCCGCAGTTCGGCAGTTTGATTTGGACCTTGGTGGCGTTTGTTGTGGCGCTCTCGGTGATTGTCGCGATCCATGAATATGGCCACTATATCGTTGGCCGCTGGACGGGCATCAAAGCAGATGTGTTCAGCCTTGGCTTTGGCCCGGTGATTTGGTCGCGCCCTGATAAACACGGCACGGTCTGGCAAATCGCGGCATTGCCCTTTGGTGGATACGTGAAATTTGCAGGTGACGCAAATGCAGCATCTGGCAAGGATGAAGCGGCGATGGCCGAAGTTGCCGATGATCCTGAAGCCTTGCGTCACACCATGCACGGCGCACCTTTGTGGGCGCGTGCGTTGACGGTTGCCGCAGGGCCAGTGTTTAACTTTGCCTTGTCGATCTTGATCTTCTTTGGCGTGGCAATGACCGCTGGTGTGGCAAGTGATCCGTTGACAGTGGGTGAAGTGCGCGCGTTGCCAAAGGGTGCACTTGAATTGCAATCTGGTGACGAAATTGCGGGTATCAATGGTGTTGCTATTCCAAGCACTGAAGACCCGGTCGCATATGGCGCATTTCTAGAAAACATCCCGGAAACCGAAGTTTTAAACTATGATGTGGTGCGTGATGGCACGGCGTTGACTGTGGATGGTCCGTATCTTTTGCCGCCACTGGTTAATCAGGTGGTGCCGCAATCCGCAGCCTATCAAGCAGGTTTGGAAAGCGGTGATGTAATCACAGGTGTTGATGGTCAGCCGATCTTTGCCTTCAATCAGCTCAAAACCGCAGTCGAAGCGTCCGATGGTAACGCGCTGGCGCTTAACGTGTGGCGGGATGGTGAGGTTCTTGATTTCACCATGACGCCCAAGTCCACCGACGAACCCCAACCCGATGGCAGCTTTGTCAAAAACCTGCGCATCGGAATCGCGGGCGGCATGGCATTTGAACCGGCCACTGAGGCACCGGGTATCGCAGAAGCATTACGCGGCGGTGTGGCGAATACCTACCGGATCATCAATGGTTCTTTGTCTGGGCTGAAACAGATGATCATCGGTAATATCAGCACCTGCAACCTGTCCGGTCCAGTGGGCATTGCCCAAACATCTGGCGCAATGGCGAGCCAAGGGGCGCAATCGTTTATCTATTTCATTGCGGTGCTTTCAACTGCCGTGGGTTTGCTCAACCTCTTCCCAATTCCGGCTCTTGATGGGGGGCATCTGGTTTTCTACGCCTATGAGGCTGTAACAGGCAAACCACCCAGCGATGGTGCATTGCGCATCTTGATGACCATTGGCCTTGCGCTAGTTCTAACGCTGATGGTGTTTGCATTGGGCAACGACCTGTTCTGTCCATAAAGGTGGTATGATATGGCGCGACTTATTCTGGTTCTTGGGGATCAACTAAGTCCGTCACTTTCTGCACTAAATGACATTGGCCCTGACGATGTTATCGTCATGGCCGAAGTTGCCGATGAAACCAGCTATGTCCCGCATCACCCAAAGAAGATCGCCTTTGTCCTGACGGCAATGCGCAAGTTTGCAGATTATTTGCGCGGGCAGGGGCATCGCGTTGCTTATACCAAGCTGGATGATCCCGACAACGCCGGTTCAATCACTGGTGAATTGCTGCGACGCGCCGAGGAGCATGGCACAAGCACGGTGGTCGCGACTGAGCCCGGTGAGTGGCGCTTGATTGCGGCGCTGAATGATCTGCCGTTAGACGTTACTATCTTGCCTGACACCCGCTTCATCGCCACACACAGTGAATTTGAGGCATGGGCAGAGGGCCGTAAAGAACTGCGGATGGAATGGTTTTACCGCGACATGCGTCGCAAAACCGGGTTGCTGATGGATGAGGGCAAACCCGAGGGCGGCAAGTGGAACTTTGACCATGACAACCGCAAAGCTGCACCCAAGGACGTGACCTACTACGGACCAATGGAGTTTTCGCCAGACAAAGACGTGATGGCGTTGGTCGCGGATCGGTTTGGCGATAACTTTGGCGATCTCGAACCGTTTTGGTTTGCAACAGATGCCGCCCAAGCCCAACACCATTTCGAGCGCTGGTTGCAAGACGCGCTGCCGTCCTTTGGAGACTATCAGGACGCGATGCTGAACGAGAACAAGTTTCTCTATCACTCGGTTATTGGGCTTTATATAAATGCCGGCCTGCTGGACGCGCTTGCGGTCTGTCGCGCGGTTGAGGCGGAATATACGGCAGGTCGTGCGCCGATTAATGCGGTCGAAGGGTTCATTCGACAGATCATTGGCTGGCGCGAATACATGCGCGGTATCTATTTCCTTGAGGGGCCAGATTACATGTCGCGCAATGTGCTGGGCCACACCCGCGATTTGCCGCCGTTCTTTTGGGGTGCTGCGACCAAGATGAACTGCATCGCCAAAACGGTGGACCAGACCAAAACCGATGCCTATGCGCATCATATCCAACGATTAATGGTAACGGGTAACTTTGCGTTGTTGGCAGGTATTGATCCGGCGCATGTGCATGAATGGTATCTGGCGGTTTATGCCGATGCTTATGAATGGGTCGAAGCCCCCAATGTCATCGGGATGAGCCAATATGCGGATGGTGGCATTGTGGGGTCAAAACCCTATGTGTCCTCTGGTGCCTATATCAGCCGCATGTCGGATTATTGCAAAACATGTGCCTATAAGGTGAAGGATAAGACGGGCGAAGATGCCTGTCCCTTTAATCTGCTCTATTGGGATTTCCTGATCCGTCACCGCGATCGATTTTCCAACAACCCACGTATGGGCAATATGTACCGCACGTGGGACCGTATGAAAGATGATCACAAAGAGAGCGTTTTACAGGACGCGGCAACATGGCTTGCCCGGATGGAAGCAGGTGAGGTGGTCTAGTTGATCAGGGCAGGGACCATGAAATTCGTCAGTGCCACAATCGCGCCACATTTCGTCAAACTCGTGCCTTAATCTTTTGCTAACCCTTGGCCAACACCAAAGGAGCGCGACATGCAGACGATTCAAAGTTCATACCGAGGCCTAAGCCTGTTGATGGAGCTTAACTGGGATCGCGCGCTCTATGTCGGTACAATCGCAGTCGCTTTGGCCGCTGGTGCCTATGTTGGTTCTCTATAATTTGCTCTGATCCGGTCTGTTCTGCCACAGCATGATGTTTCGAACTGAAACATAGCTGCATTATGTAGTAAGTTTTACCCCTGATGGTTTTGACAAACGGTGCTAACCTGCGTAGTCAGGTCACCAACGATGTCTTAAGATTGGGTTAGAACCATGGGACCGAGGATTGAGGGCGCTATGCCTTCTAAGCAGGCTACGAGTAAAACAATTTCCAACCTTCTGCGCGGGGCCTCTGTTTGTGCCTTGTTGTCAGTGGCTTGGATGGCGCCAGCCACACAAGTGGCCGCGCAAAATTATCAATTTAATACGGTCGTGATCAACGGTAACGAGCGAATTGGTGACAGTGCCATTTTGGCACGTGCTGGAATCAGGCGCGGTGCACCGGTCTCGGGTGGGCAGTTGAATGACGCCTATCAGAACTTACAAAACTCAGGTTTGTTCGAATCTGTTGCGATTGAACCACGCGGTGGCACATTGGTGATCACGGTTACCGAACTGCCCACGCTCAACCAAGTTCGCTTTGAAGGCAACAAACGCATCAAAGACGAAGTCTTGGCCGGATTGATCAATTCGACCGAACGCCGGGTGTTCAACCCTGCTCAAGCTGAAAAAGACGCCGCCGCGATTGCAGAAGCCTACAGCAATGATGGCCGTCTGTCCGCACGTGTGCAGCCCCGGATCATCCGACGCAATCAAAACCGTGTTGATTTGGTGTTTGAAGTTTTTGAAGGCGACAACGTCGAAGTTGAACGCCTCAGCTTTGTTGGCAACCGCATTTATTCTGACCGCCGCTTGCGCCGCGTGCTCGGCACCAAGCA